>NZ_PCOW01000019.1:0-82504 GCF_002979495.1 Microbacterium sp. MYb64
GGCGGAGCACGTGGCGGCGCCGGTCGATATCGCGCTGCGGGCGGACGGGCAGGACGTGCTGTTGCCCTGGTGCGTGCGGACCGTGCGCACCGCTCTCGCGCAGGCGACGGAAGCGGGCGGGATCTCGCACGGGGAAGCGGTCACGCTCGCCGTCAGCATCCTGCGCGGGGTGCTCGAGCTCGACGGAGGGCAGCACGACGCCGAGCTCGACCGCCGGCACGCCCGGGCCGACGGAGCGGGCGACGAGCGGCACGGCAGCTGGTGGCTCACGGACGAGGCCCGGCCCGTGTTCGTGATCGATGCCCCCGGGGGCAGACATGGGGAGGGGGTGCCGCGTGAGACGGGCGAGCGGCTGCTGCGCGACGTGGAGAGGCGGATCGAGGATCGGGCGCTCCGGCGCGTCCTCGCGCGTCTCGCGGAAGCGCTGCACGATCCGCGTCGCCTCCGTGCTGAAGCCGCACGGTGGGAGGCTGAACTGCTGGAGATCGCCGCGCCGCGGCCACTGCGGCTGATCGCCGACGAGTTCGCCGCGGCTGATGGCGAGGGGGATCCTGCAGGAGCGGTCCCGCCACGGTATGAACGACCTTCGCGGCGGAGAGAGCTGCGCGCCGCGGGGCGGATCGACATCGTCGCTCCGAGGCGGACCGGGGCGCCGAGGGGCGATGCGAAGCGGCGCCCCCTGCGCGCACGTGCCGCTCCACGTGCGGAGCAGCGCGAGGGACGCCGGGCGACCGGTGGCCGGCTTGCGACGGGAGGACCGGCGCGCGTGCTGCGGAGCGCCCTGGTGCATGCGCGAAGATACGGCCGGGATTCGAGTGCGCTCCGCCTTCGCGTGCGGTATCGATCGTCCGGGCCGCAGCTGGAGCGACCGCAGCGCCGCCGGCGGTGGCGAGGGCCGGTCGTCGTCGCGGTCTCGGCGGCGGTGGCGATCACTATGACCGGGGCGCTGTGGCCGTCCGACACGAGTGGTGCCGACGCCGCCGGGCGTTCGTCCCCGACGGCGGAGATCCTGCCGTCAGGAAGCGGCTCGCCTTCGCCCGCCGAGTCGGGGAGCGCGGCGGTCGGTGGAGCAGCGCCCACCGGATCCGATCGCCCCAGGGCGCCGAGGGCGTCGTCGCGCTCCGACCCTGCGGCGGCGGGCGCCGAGCTGATCGCCGCCGTGCGGACCTGCGAGGCGTCGCCGCGGCCGGCCTGTGCCGAGGTGTGGGACGGCGGCGCGGCGGCCTCCCGCCCGGTGCGCCCGGCGCCGGAGCCCGCGGAGTTGATCGAGGACTACGGCGACATCGCCGCGATCCGGAACGGATCCGGAGATCAGGCGCAGATGATCGTGATCATCCGCAGAAACGCCGGATGGCGGATCCGCGATGTGTACGACATCGCGGATCCGCCATCCGGAGGAGCCGGGGCTCCGTGAGTGGTGTCAGGCGCCGAGCTGAGCGGCGAAGTCCGCATCCTCCAGGCGCGCCTTCACCGAGGAGAGGAAGCGCGCGGCGTCCGCTCCGTCGATCGTGCGGTGGTCGTACGACAGCGCGAGGAAGACGTAGGACCGCACGGCGATGGCCTGCTGGCCGTCCACCGTGACCACACCGGGGCGCTTCACGACGATGCCGGTGCCCAGGATCGCGGACTGCGGCAGGAACACCACGGGGGTGTCGAACAGCGCGCCGCGCGAACCGGTGTTGGTCAGCGTGAACGTGCCGCCGGCCAGCTCGTCGGGCTTCAGCTTGTTGTCGCGGGTGCGGGCCGCGAGATCGGCGATCTCGTGAGCGATCTGGGCGACGTTCTTCGACGCGGCATCGCGCAGCACCGGCGTGAGCAGGCCGCGCTCGGTGTCGACCGCGATGGAGATGTTCTCCGAGGCCGGGTACACGATGTCGGTGCCGTCGACCGTGGAGTTCACGATCGGGAACTCCTGCAGCGCCTCGGCGGCGGCGAGGGCGAAGAACGGCAGGAAGGACAGCTTGTCGCCGGTCTTCTGCTGGAACGAGCCCTTCACCTGGTCGCGGTACGCGGCGAGCTTCGTGACGTCGACCTCGACCACGGTGGTCAGCTGAGCGGTCTGCTGCATCGACGCGACCGCGCGCTCGGCGAGGACCTTGCGCAGACGCGACATCGGCTGCGTGGTGCCGCGCAGCGGGGAGATCTCGCGGGCCTTCTTCGGCGCAGCAGCCGCAGCGGGAGCAGCAGCCGGAGCCGCAGAGGCGTTCAGCACGTCCTCCTTGCGGATGCGTCCGCCTACACCGGTGCCGGTGATCGACGCCAGGTCGACGCCCTTCTCGGTCGCTAGACGGCGCACGAGCGGCGTGACGTACACCGAGTCGGATCCGGAGTCGGCGGCGGCCGGAGCAGCGGCAGCCGGAGCCGAGGCAACGGGAGCAGCAGCTGCCGGAGCAGGTGCCGCAACCGGGGCGGGAGCAGCAGCGGCCGGAGCCGGGGCGGGCTCGGCGGCGGGTGCCGGAGCGGCCGGAGCCGCAGCCGGAGCGGCCGGAGCAGCAGCAGCCGGAGCACCGCTGCCGATGCGGGCGAGAACGGCGCCGACGGCGATGGTCTCGTCCTCGGCGGCGAGGATCTCCTGCAGCGTGCCGGCGACCGGCGAGGGGATCTCGGTGTCGACCTTGTCGGTCGAGATCTCCAGCAGCGGCTCGTCGACGGCCACGTCATCGCCGACCTGCTTCAGCCAGCGGGTCACGGTGCCCTCGGTGACGCTCTCGCCCAGCTCGGGGAGTCGCACGTCCGTCGCGTCCGAGGATGCGGCGGGGGCTGCGGCGGCAGGTGCGGGCTCTGCCGCGGGCGCGGGCGCCTCGGCGGGAGCAGGAGTCGCGGCAGCGGGGGCGGCCTCGGCGGCGGGCGCGGCCGGGGCGGATGCGCCGGAGCCGTCGCCGATGCGGGCGAGGATCGCGCCGATCTCGACGGTGTCGTCCTCGCTGACGAGGATCTCCTCGATCACGCCGGTGACCGGCGAGGGGATCTCGGTGTCGACCTTGTCGGTCGAGATCTCGAGCAGGCCCTCGTCGGCCTGGACGGTGTCGCCCACCTGCTTGAGCCAACGGGTCACAGTGCCCTCGGTGACGCTTTCGCCGAGGGCGGGAAGGACCACGGGTGTGCTCATGACGGAGTCTCCTTAGGAAAAATCGTGATGGTGTTCAGCTTAGTGGGCAACCGGGCGTTCAGCCCAGTTGCGGTTTCCACGATGCGCAAGAAAAGTTTCACATTGCGTGAAGCGGCTTGCCGGCAAGCGCGAGGAACGCCTCGCCGAGCGCCTCGCTCTGGGTCGGGTGGGCATGGATCAGCGGGGCGATGTCCTCAGGGTGCGCCTCCCAGCTCACCGCGAGCTGCCCCTCCGTGATGAGCTCTCCGACGCGGTCGCCGAGCAGGTGAACGCCCAGCACAGGACCGTCCTTCTGTCGCACGACCTTGACGAGTCCGCCGGTGCCGATGATCTCGCTCTTGCCGTTGCCGGCGAGGTTGTACTCGTAGGAGACCACCGCATCGGCGCCGAAGGCCTCGATCGCGGCGGCTTCGGTCACACCGACCGAGGCGACCTCGGGGCTGCAGTAGGTGACGCGCGGGATCTGCGCATCCGGGATGACGGCGGGGGCCAGCCCGGCGATGCGCTCGGCGACGGCGATGCCCTGCAGGAAGCCGCGGTGGGCGAGCTGCAGACCCGGCACGATGTCGCCGACGGCCCACACGTGCTCCACGTTCGTGTGCAGCTCGGCGTCGGTGAGTACGAAGCCGCGCTCCATGGCGACTCCGGCCTCCTCGAATCCGAGCCCGGCGGTGGCCGGTCCCCGGCCGACGGCGACGAGCAGGTAGTCGGCCTCGTAGGTGGTGCCGTTCTCCAGGGTGACCGTGACGGCGTCCTGGGTCTGGGTCGCGCTCGCGAACCGCACGCCGAGCGAGTAGGAGATTCCGCGGCGGCGGAACGCGCGCTCCAGGCCCTTGCTGAGTGCGAGGTCCTCATTCGGGGCGAGGTGATCGAGCGCCTCGACGATCGTGACCTCGGAGCCGAACGAGCGCCAGACGCTGGCGAACTCGACGCCGATCACGCCGCCGCCGAGGATGACGACGCGCTGCGGAACCTCCTCGAGAGCGAGCGCCTGCTCGCTGGCGAGGATCCGCCCGCCGATCTCCAGTCCGGGCAGCGACCGGCTGTACGAGCCGGTCGCGAGGATCACGTCGGCGCCGGTGTAGACGTCGTCGCCGACCGCGATGGAGCGATCGGGGCGCAGGGTGCCCTCGCCGCCGACGACGGTGATCCCGCGGGCCTTGACGAGCCCCTCGAGGCCCTTGTACTTCTTCGCGACGATGCCCTCGCGGTAGGCGCGGACGCCGGCGGGGTCGATCCCCTCGAAGGAGGCCCCGACGCCGTACTTGGCCGCGTCGCGCACGTTCTCGGCGATCTCAGCGGAGTGCAGCAGGGCCTTGGTCGGGATGCAGCCGCGGTGCAGGCAGGTGCCCCCGACCTTGTCCTTCTCGATCAGGGCCACGGACTTGCCGAGCTCGGCGGCGCGCAGAGCCGCGGCGTAGCCGCCGCTGCCGCCGCCGAGGATCACGATGTCGAAGGTGTGAGCGGTCATGCGCGTGCTCCGTTCGCGCGCGCCTCGGCGAAGGCGATCAGCGTGCGCACGATCGCGCCGGTGGCGCCCTTGTCAGTGAAGCCGTAGGGGGCGCCCTTGTGCTCGGACGAGCCGGCGATGTCGAGGTGGGCCCAGGGGATGCGGGGCGCGTCGGCCTCGTCGGAGGTGCGCCCGACCATGCGTCGCAGGAACAGCCCGGCGAAGAGCGCGCCGCCTGCGGGGTCGCCGATCTTGGCGTTGACCAGGTCGGCGATCGGCGACTTCAGCTCGTCCTCCATGTGCTCGGGAAGCGGCATCGGCCATGCGGCCTCGCCGGTCGCGGAGGCCGCGGCCAGCACCTCGTGCACCGTGTCGTCGTCTCCGAAGACGCCGGTATGACGCATGCCGAGCGCGACGATGATCGCGCCGGTCAGAGTGGCGACGTCGAGGATCACATCGGGGTTCTCCCGGCTCGCGGCCACCAGTCCGTCGGCGAGGACGAGGCGTCCTTCCGCATCGGTGTTGAGAACCTCGACGGTCTGGCCGTCGGCGAAGCGCAGCACATCGCCGGGGCGGATCGCCGAGCCGGAGGGCATGTTGTCCGCGATGCACAGCCAGGTGGTCACGCGGATCGGCAGACCGAGGGCCGCGACGGCCTTGGTCGCGGCGAGGATGCTGGCCGCTCCCGCCATGTCCGTCTTCATGCCGACCATGCTCGCCGGCGGCTTGAGGGAGAGGCCTCCGGTGTCGAACGTGATGCCCTTGCCGACGAGGGCGATGTGCCCCGTGGCGCCGGCGGGGGAGTAGTCGAGGCGGACGAGCCGCGGCGGGCGGTCGGAGCCCTGGCCGACGCCCAGGATGCCGCCGTAGCCGCCGGCGGCGAGTGCGGTCTCGTCGAGCACCTCGACGGTCACATCGAGCCCGGTGAGCTCCTCGACGGCGCGGCTCGCCAGATCCTCGGGGCCCAGCCACTCGGCGGGAGTGGTGACGAGATCCCGGGTCAGCGCGACGGCCTGGGCGAGCGCCGTGGCGTGTGCGGCCTCCTCCGGCGCGAGCTCGGCGTGCAGCACCACCGTTTCCGCGCGCTTCGGCTGGTCGCCGGAACGGTAGTCGTCGAAGCGGTATCCGCCCAGCAGCGCGCCTTCGGCGGCGGCCGACGCGTGCTCCGCGACGGCGTCGCCGAGCAGGACGGACACGCGGCCGAAGCCGGTGAGCGTGCGCAGCGCGGCGCCGACGGCCTCGCGCACGGCGTTCGCATCGGGGGCGGATCCGGCGCTCACGACGGCGACCGGCACGTCGGCGACATCGGGTGCGGGGATCCGCGCGTAGGCGCCCGCCTTCCCGGTGAAGCCGACCGCGGTCAAAGCGGCGTGGGCGGAGGAGAAGGGGGACAGGTCTTCCGGGGTGTCCGTGAGACCGGCGACGACGAGCACGACCGCATCTGCGTTCGCGTCCGCCGGAGCGCCTGTGTGCAGCTCGAGCGCAGGAGACGTCATGGTCTCCATCCTAGGTTCGGCACGGTGCGCGAGGAGAGGATGCCCCCTCCGCGTGTTCGCTCTCAGCGCTCAGCGGATCCGGCCGGCGGGGCGCCTCGTAGCATGGAGGCATGCCCATCTCCGGAGAGATCCACGAACGCGTCGCCTACCCCGGCGGCGTGCCGTCCGGTCTGCCGCTCGTCATCCTGCTGACCGGCTTCACGGACGCGGGATCCGCGGTCTCGGGGCTCATCGATCACCTCGCGGAGACGACGGATCCGCAGCCGGTGCTGGTCTTCGACAATGACCTGCTGCTGGACTACCGCGCGCGCCGGCCCGTGCTCACCTTCGATCAGGATCACATCGCCGAGTTCAAGCCCGCCCGGCTGGAGCTGTCGCTCGCGCAAGATGCGCTCGGACGGCCGTTCCTGCTGCTGGCCGGCTACGAGCCCGACTTCGCCTGGAACGCCTTCGCCGACGTGGTGCTCGACTTCGCGGCGGAGTACGACGTGTCCACCGTCACCTGGGTGCACTCGATCGCGATGCCGGTGCCGCACACGCGCCCGATCGGCGTCACGGCGAGCGGCAACAGGGCGGAGCTCACGGCCGCGCACTCGGTGTGGCGACCGCGCACCCAGGTTCCCGGCACTGCCGGGCACCTGCTGGAGTACCGCTTCGTGCAGGCCGAGCGCAGTGTCGCGAGCTTCGTGCTGCTCGTGCCGCACTACCTCGCCGACACGGAGTACCCGGACGCGGTGCTCACCGCCGCGGAGAAGGTGATGGCGGCCACCGGACTGGTGCTGCTCACGGACGCGCTGCGCGACAAGCGCGCCGAGTACCTCGAGCGGGTGGACGAGCAGGTGCGCGACAACGAGGAGCTCGCGCAGATGGTGCGGACGCTCGAGCACCGCTACGACTCCTACATGTCCGGCGTGGAACTCGAGGACGAGGCGCCCGTCGGGTTCGACGAGAGATCCCTCCCCAGCGCCGACGAGCTGGCCGCGGAGCTGGAGCGCTTCCTGGCCACCCGCCAGGGCGGCGACGAGGACAAGAACGGCCGGATCTGAGCCGATCCCGGGAGTGTCCCGAGAGGATCCACGCCGATTGCGGGATCCGGCGTCTGCGCGCGCAGAGTGTGCGATACTTATCTGACGACCCGTTGTCAATACCCATTCCGCAAGGTCTGGGGACTTGACAAGGGTCTTACTAGTGCCCGCGAGGGCACGGGCTGCAAGGCCCACAGGCCGAAACACCACAGGGCGCCCGCGCAAGCGCTCCGTTGAAAGGCGAGACGTGACGACTGCCACGAAGAAGAACACCCGGACGAAGAACGACCAGGCCGAGCCCGAGGAGGTCGAGGCCCAGGCCGTCGACGCCGCGGAGCCGGTGGCCCCGAAGAAGGCGGCGGCGAAGAAGCCTGCGGCCAAGAGGGCGACCAGAGCGAAGAGCAAGGACGAGGCCGAGGGCGACACCGCCGAAGAGGCCCCCGCTGACGCCGCCGATGACGGCGACGACGAGGAGGGCGCCAAGCCCGCCTTCACCGAGCCGCTGCCCACCGGCGCGATCCGGATCAGCTCGACCGACGAGGATGACGTCCCCGTCTACTCGACGCAGATCACCGGTGCCACCGCCGACCCGGTCAAGGACTACCTGAAGCAGATCGGAAAGGTCGCGCTCCTGAACGCGGCCGAAGAGGTCGAGCTCGCGATGCGGATCGAGGCGGGTCTGTTCGCCGAGGAGAAGCTCTCGGTGATGTCGGCGGCCGAGAAGACCGGTCAGCTCGGACTCGACCTGCAGTGGGTCGCTCGCGACGGTCAGCGTGCCAAGAGCCACCTGCTCGGCGCCAACCTGCGCCTCGTCGTCTCCCTCGCGAAGCGCTACACGGGCCGCGGGATGCAGTTCCTGGATCTCATCCAGGAGGGCAACCTCGGTCTCATCCGAGCGGTCGAGAAGTTCGACTACACCAAGGGCTTCAAGTTCTCGACCTACGCGACGTGGTGGATCCGTCAGGCCATCACCCGCGCCATGGCCGACCAGGCCCGCACCATCCGCATCCCCGTGCACATGGTCGAGGTCATCAACAAGCTCGCGCGCGTGCAGCGGCAGATGCTGCAGGACCTCGGTCGTGAACCCACCCCCGAGGAGCTGAGCCGCGAGCTCGACATGACCCCGGAGAAGGTCATCGAGGTGCAGAAGTATGGCCGTGAGCCGATCTCGCTGCACACCCCGCTCGGCGAGGACGGCGACAGCGAGTTCGGTGACCTCATCGAGGACACCGAGGCGGTCGTCCCGGCCGACGCGGTGGGCTTCACGATGCTGCAGCGTCAGCTCGAGCAGCTCCTGGACTCCCTGTCCGAGCGCGAGGCGGGCGTGATCCGCATGCGCTTCGGCCTCGGCGACGGCCAGCCCAAGACGCTCGACCAGATCGGCGACACCTTCGGCGTGACCCGCGAGCGGATCCGCCAGATCGAGTCCAAGACGATGGCGAAGCTGCGTCACCCGAGCCGTTCGCAGTCGCTGCGGGACTACCTCGAGTGAGCGCGGAGGCGAAGCCCAACGACGGCAAGAACCTCGAGATCTCGGTCGAGGGCTCTCGCTGGCTGCGGATTCCGATCCGCACCAAGGTGGTCATGCCCGGCGACGTGCTCGCCGACATCGTCACCGAGTACGCCGCGGGTGAGGTGCAGAAGGGCGACCTCCTCTTCATCACCGAGAAGATCGTCGGCATCACCCAGGGCCGGTCGTTCCTGCTCGAGGAGATCCAGCCGCGCAAGCTCGCGTTCTTCCTGTCGAAGTACGTGACGCGCACGCCGTACGGCATCGGCCTCGGCATGCCCGAGACCATGGAGATGGCGCTGCGGGAGTGCGGAACGCCCCGGATCCTGTTCGCGGCGGCGGTGTCCGCCGTGACCAAGGCGTTCGGCCGTCGCGGCGACTTCTACCGGATCGCCGGCGAGAAGGCCCGCGCGATCGACGGGCCGACGGAGGGCACCATGCCGCCGTACGACCGCTCGGTCGTCCTGGGGCCGGCGCGCCCGCGCGAGGTGGCTCACGAGATGCAGCAGCTGATCGACGGGGTGTGCGACGTGGCCGTGGTCGACATCAACGACCTCGGCGGCAACATCCTCGGCTCCACGCTCGAGAAGGGCGCTGAGAAGCGCCTCGTCGCGATCCTCAAGGACAACCCGCTCGGTCAGGGCACGGAGTCGACGCCGATGGGCATCATCCGCCCGGCCTGACCCTTCGTCTCGTCGCTGCGCTCCTCGCTCAGGGACCGCCCTTCGTCTCGTCGCTGCGCTCCTCGCTCAGGGACCGACGCTCCGGTCCCTGAGCGAGCGCAGCGAGACGAAGGGCGCTGCGCTCAGAACTTGATGGCGGCCTGGTAGCGCGGCTTGTGACCGGTGCGGATGCCCGAGACGCTCGGCTTGTTCTCGTAGACGCCGGCGCCCCAGTTGCCCTCGACGAGCACGGGGCCGTCGGGACCGACCACGATGTCCCATCCGACGTACTGCACCTGCGGCACGACGCGGGCGACCTGATCCACGAAGGCCTTGACCTCGTCGATCATCGGGAGCTGGAAGTCGGCGATGCGGAAGCCGGAGTCGGGGTGCAGCTCGTGCACGTGCCCGTGCGAGTCGTAGCCGGCGCTCACGGCGTGGCCGTCCTCGTCGAGCATCGTGTAGAAGCCGCCGAAGGACATCTGGTCGCTGACCTCGCCGCGCCCGAACTTCTGCGCCATCGCGAGGATGTGCGTCTTCTCGCCGTCGAAGAACGCGGTCACGCGGGTCGTGTTGACCGTGCCGGGGCAGACCGCGGCGAGGTCGGGATGCTGCCGGATGACCTCCTCGACGAGCAGACGGCCCTGGCCGAGCAGGTCGGCATGGAACGCGTCCCAGTCGGAGATGTCGGCGGCGTGGTAGCGGAACACGCCGGATCCGGCCTGTCCCATCGGCGTCTTCACGATGACGGTGCCCTGGCGCTCCAGGAACGCGCGCAGCTCCTCTGCGTTGCCGGGCTTCACGACCATCCACTCGCGACGGAGGAAGTCCGAGAACTTCTCGTCGAACTCGATCTTGTCGTGGAACAGGTGCCGATAGTCGGGGTGGGCGTACCGCTCCGAGATCTGGTTCGACACGGGGTGCGTCATGTAGGTCGCCCGCTCGGCGCGGTTCAGGATCGCGAAGTCGTAGTCGATGTAGTCCTGGAACCCGACGTTGTGGCGGCCGGCCGACCACAGCATGTCCACCACCACGGCGGGGACGGCCTTGCCGTGCTGCGCGGATGCCTCCTTGGCGCGCTCGATCACCGAGCCGACATTGATGCGACGGGCGCGCTCGGCGAGATAGCCGAGACGGGACTTGAGGCCGAGGCCGTTCGAGGGCATGCGTACTCCGGGTCGAGGGATCGGGAACCGGTCCATTCTAGGGCGGGCCGCCTCCGAGACCCCCGGGCGCTGATGGGCGGGCGGATCCGGATGGAGGCGCGCAGGTAGGGTGGAAAGGTGAACGAGCCGCTCCCCGCCACTCCGTCGCGGAGTGCGATGCTGCGTTCGCTGATCTCCCGGTCCGCCCTCGAGGACGGGGCTGCAGCCGCGGTCGCCGCCGGGGGAGCGGGCATCGCCGATCTCCGTCGTGATGCCTGGGGGCATGGGCTCCTGGACGTCGCCCGAGCCGTCGTCTCGGCCGGGGCGCGCGGCGTGCGCGTGGACGGCGAGGCCGAGACCGCACTGCTGCGGGCGGAGGGCCTCGAAGCGACCTGCACCGAGGCGCCGGACCTGGATCCTCACCTGCTGTACGGCCTGCCGGACGGCGACGGCGCCCTGGTCGGCGCGCCCGTGATGCGCGTGGCGGGTCGGGTGCTCTCGACCAAGGACATCGCGGCCGGCGGCGGCGTCTCCTACGGCTACATCCACCGCGCTCCGGAGGACTCGCGCCTGGCGCTCGTCACCGGCGGCTACGCGCAGGGCGTCGTGCGCGCGCTCGGCAGCCGGGCGTCGGTCGAGATCGACGGCCTCGTGCACCCGATCGTCGGCCGGATCGCCATGGACGTGTGCGTCGTCGACATCGGCGCCGCCGACGTCGCCCTCGGCGCCGAGGCGACCTACTTCGGCGGCCGCGGTCCGATGAGGGCCGGTGCCGCGGAATGGGCGCGGATCACCGGAATGGGCGTCGACGAACTCGTCGCCGTCGTGGGGCAGCGGACGGAGCGTTCATGGGAGGCCTGACCGGACCCGTGCTGCGCGCCGATGAAGCGGTGCTGCGGGCCAACATCGCGGCCGTGACCGCGCGCGTCGCCCCCTCCGCGTTGATGATGGTAGTCAAGGACGACGGCTACGGACTCGGCGCGCCCTGGGCCGCCCGGGTCGCAGCGGACGCGGGGGTCGGCTGGTTCGGCACCTACGACATCCCCACCGCCCTCCGGCTGCGTGACGAGGTCGGCGACGTTCCGCGGCTTTTCGCCTGGGTCACCTCGCTCGACGAGGAGATCGACGCGGCCCTGCGCACGGAGGTGGATCTCGGCGTCGGGACGCTGGACTACCTGCGCCGGGTGATCGCCCGCGCCACCGCCCTCGGCGCCGTGGCGCGCATCCATCTCAAGGTCGACACCGGACTGCATCGCAACGGGCTGTCGGCGGACGAGTGGGACGAGGGCGTCGCGTCCGCCCTGCGCGCTCAGGAGGCGGGACACATCCTGCTCGTGGGCGCGTGGAGCCATCTCGCGGAGGCGAGCGACGAGGAGGACGACGCCGCGCAGGCGCGCTTCCTCGACGCCGTGCACCGCGCTGGCGAACTCGGCGCCGAGCTGCCCTATCGGCACCTGACCGCTTCGGCCGCGACCTGGGCCCGCCCCGAGCTGCGCGGGTCGCTCGTGCGCGTCGGAGCCTTCTGCTTCGGCGTGCGCTCCGCCGACGGACCGGATCTGCCGGGGATCGCCCCCGCCGCGGAGCTCGTGGCGCCGGTGCGGGAGGTCGACGGCGACGAGGTCGTCGTCGGCGCCGGATCCTTCGACGGGCTGCCGAGCATCCTCGCCGGCCGTGTGCAGGTGGGCACCCCTGCCGGTGCCCGAGCGCTCCTGGCGGTCGGCCCGGACGCCGCGCGCGTCGCCGGGTGGGACGGTGCCGCCGTCGGCGACGAGGTCGTCCTCTTCGGCCGAGGCGCGCACGGCGAGTCCTCGCCGACGACCCTCGCGGAGGCGGTCGGCACGGTGGGCGAGGAGATCCTCTGCCGGCTCACTCCGCACGTGCGGCGCGAGTACCGCTGAACGCGGTTCGGATCCGCTCGGAGGAACCGACGTCCGGACAGGAAAACGCCCGATGTCGCAGGACACCGGGCGCTTCTGTCTTAGGGAGCGGATCAGGACTCGAGCAGTCGCGACGTCTCGTCGTGCCAGCTCGTGGCCACCGCACGGAGCTTCTCTTCGTACTTGCGCCCGTGATGGGCGCAGAACAGCAGCTCGCTGCCGTTGACCTCGGCGGCGATGTAGGCCTGGGCTCCGCAGGAGTCGCATCGGTCCATCGCCGTGAGGCGGGGGATGACTGTGCTATCCCGTTCGGTCGTCGCGTTCATCTCGATGCCTCCTCGTTGTTCGGGTCCGCTGTGTGGAGTGTGCTCAATACAACCACGCAGAGCTGGGAGTCATGCCCGCGAGACGGCGTGTTTCGCTCACCGCGTACGCGCCAGGTGACGAGCGGGTGACGGCAAGGAGTGTCGTCGGGGCGGTGTCCCCGCTCCTCGATACGATGGGGGATTGTGACAGCCGAGTATTCCGCCCATCACCTCCAGGTCCTCGAGGGGCTCGAGGCCGTCCGCAAGCGGCCTGGAATGTACATCGGCTCGAACGGTTCCCCGGGTCTCATGCACTGCCTGTGGGAGATCATCGACAACTCCGTCGACGAGGCGGTCGCCGGCAACGGCTCGAAGATCGACGTCATCCTGCACCCCGACGGCAGCGTCGAGGTGCACGACCGGGGCCGAGGCATCCCCGTCGACGTCGAGCCGCGCACCGGGCTCACCGGCGTCGAGGTCGTCTTCACCAAGCTGCACGCGGGAGGCAAGTTCGGCGGAGGGTCGTACGCGGCCTCCGGCGGTCTGCACGGCGTCGGCGCCTCTGTGGTGAACGCCCTGTCCGAGCGGCTCGACGTCGAGGTCGACCGCGGCGGCAAGACCTACGCGATGTCGTTCCGGCGGGGCGAGCCCGGCATCTTCACGGATGCGGGGGAGAAGCGGCGCGACGCTCCGTTCAGGCCGTTCCAGGACAACAGCGAGCTGCGCGTGATCGGCAAGGCGCCGCGCGGCGTGAGCGGCACGCGGATCCGCTATTGGGCCGACCGGCAGATCTTCACGAAGGACGCCGCGTTCCAGCTCGCCGAGCTCGAGACCCGTGCGCGGCAGACCGCCTTCCTCGTGCCAGGGCTCGAACTCGTCGTGCGCGACGAGCGGGCCTCGACAGCCGCGGAGCCACAGGGCGGCGCGGAGGCCGAGGCGGCCCCCGGCGTCGCGGACGCGGTGAACGAGACCTCGTACCACTACGAGGGCGGCATCGCGGAGTTCGTCGAGTACCTGGCCACGGACGCTCCCGTGACGGACACCTGGCGCGTACAGGGAGAGGGCACCTTCAAGGAGACCGTCCCGGTGCTGCAGCCGGACGGCCACATGGTCGCGACCGAGGTCGAGCGCGTCTGCGCGGTCGACATCGCCCTGCGCTGGGGGACGGGCTACGACACCAGCACGCGCTCCTTCGTGAACATCATTGCCACGCCCAAGGGCGGGACGCACCAGCAGGGTTTCGAGCAGGAGCTGCTGAAGGTGCTGCGCGCCCAGGTCGAGCAGAACGCGCGACGCCTCAAGGCAGGCAGCGACAAGCTCGAGAAGGACGACGTGCTCGCGGGTCTCACCGCCGTGCTGACCGTCAACGTGCCGGAGCCGCAGTTCGAGGGGCAGACCAAGGAGGTGCTCGGCACTCCCGCCGTGCGCACGATCGTCGCGCAGGTGGTGCGCAAGGCGCTCGGCGAGCGCTTCGCCTCGACCAAGCGCGATGACAAGAACCAGGCTTCGATGCTGCTGGACAAGATCGTCGCGGAGATGAAGGCGCGCGTCTCGGCACGGGCCCACAAGGAGACCCAGCGCCGCAAGAACGCGCTGGAGTCCTCGTCGTTGCCCGCGAAGCTCGTCGACTGCCGGTCCACCGACATCGCGCAGACCGAGCTGTTCATCGTCGAGGGCGACTCCGCACTCGGCACGGCCAAGCACGCCCGGACGAGTGAGTACCAGGCGCTCCTGCCCATCCGCGGCAAGATCCTGAACGTGCAGAAGGCATCGGTCAGCGACATGCTGTCGAATCTCGAGTGCGCGTCCATCATCCAGGTGATCGGCGCCGGATCCGGCCGCTCCTTCGACCTCTCCACCGCGCGCTACGGGAAGATCATCCTGATGAGCGACGCCGACGTCGACGGCGCGCACATCCGCACCTTGCTGCTGACGCTGTTCTACCGGTACATGCGCCCGCTCATCGAGGACGGGCGGGTCTTCGCCGCCGTGCCGCCGCTGCACCGGGTGATCGTGATGAACCCGGGATCCAAGCCGAACGAGACGATCTACACGTACAGCGAGGGCGAGCTGCACACCCTGCTCGCCAAGCTGCGCAAGCAGAACAAGCGCTGGCACGAGCCGATCCAGCGGTACAAGGGTCTCGGCGAGATGGATGCCGAGCAGCTCGCCTCGACCACGATGGATCGCTCCGGGCGCCTGCTGCGGCGCGTGCGCATGGAGGATGCCGAAGCGGCCGGGCGCGTGTTCGAGCTGCTGATGGGCAACGAGGTCGCCCCGCGGCGGGAGTTCATCATCGATTCCTCGGACCGCCTGGCACGCGAGGCCATCGACGCCTGATGGGCGCGCCGCTGCCGGTCGTCGCGCTGCGGGTGGCCGTTCCGGAGGATGTGGAACTCGTGGCCGCGCTGAAGGAGCGCGTCCTGCGCCGGGATCTGGAACCGCTCGTCGGGTGGGACCCTGACAGGTCGCGCGCGAGGGTCGCGGAGCACTTCTCTCCGGACCACACGCGCATGATCCTGCTCGACGGAGAGGTGGCGGGCACGATCACGCTGCGGCCGGACGGCGACGAGTCCTGGCTGGAGATGTTCTACCTGGACGAGCAGCATCAGGGGCGCGGGATCGGATCCGCCGTGCTGCGCGCAGTGCTCGCGGAGGTTCCCGCCGAGCGTCCGCTGCGTCTGCAGGTTCTCGTCGGATCGGCTGCCCGACGACTGTACGAGCGGTACGGTTTCGTCGTCGAGCACGACGACGGGATCGACGTCTGGATGCGCCGGGCGCCTGGCGGGTCTGCCGCCGTGACGGCGACGCCTTGACAGACTGAGACGATGGTCGCCGTCGTCTCAGCTCCCACGAATCTGGGCCTCCGCCCTCCCGTGCGCGGCGGCGTGCCGGGGACGGCCAAGGCTCCGGAGGCGCTCCGCGAGGCGGGGCTGCACCGGCTTCTGCACGCGCAGGGCGCGATCGACGGCGGCGTCGTGCTCCCAGGGCGCTACGTCGATGACGACGGACGGCGGCCCGCGGGAACCGTCCGCAACCAGGCCGCGATCGTGGACCACGCGCGCCGGCTGGCCCACCGACTGTTCGAGATCCGAGAGGCCGGTGAAGCGCCGCTCGTCCTCGGCGGGGACTGCAGCCTGGCGATCGCCGCAGGGCTCGCGGCCCGGGTGAGCGGTGGCGGCGGGTTCGTTCACATCGACGGGCACACGGACTTCCGGCATCCGGGCAACAGCGACGGCGTCGCGAGCCTCGCCGGGGAGGACCTCGCTGCGGCGATCGGGATGCACCTCCCCGAGCTCAGCGACATCGACGGGCTCGGACCGTACTTCGCGTCCGGCATCACCGCGCACATCGGTTGCAGGTACGAGGATCCGCACGCGGAGGAGCTGCGCCGGATCATCGGCCTCGTGGTGCCGGCCGACGACGTCATCCTGCACGGCGGGGCCAGAGCCGCATCCCGGGTGCGCGCGCTCGACGACCTGGATCGCGGCTACTGGATCCAGGTCGACGTCGACGTCCTCGACCCGATGCACATGCCGGCCGTGGACAGTCCGGATCCGGGCGGTCTCGCGCCGGATGAGCTGATCGGGCTGCTCGCCGCGCTCGCTCCGCACGCCTGGGGCGCCGCGGTCACCGTCTTCGATCCGGATCTGGATCCGGAGGGCGCGCACGCCCGCACCGTGGCCCGGGTGGTGGCGGAAGGGTTCGCGGACCTCGGGTCCGCGCTCGTGGCGGAATAGGCGCCCGTCGGCGTCGCTTCCGCCATCCGCCTCGAGGGGCGGCGTCAGCCCCCGGTGCCGTTGCCGTTCGAACACGTCTGCTGCGCCGCCGACTGTCCGGAGATGTTCTGCGGCAGCGCGACGGGTCCGCCGGTCTTATCCGATGTCGGCGTGGTGCTCGCGTCAGCCCCGGTGGAAGGGTCGGGGGGAGAGTCGGCCGGGGCCTCGGTCGCGGAGACGACGGCGTCGCGCTGTCCCGTGACCTGGATCGGCTGGTTCGCCGCGAGCGCTGCCCACAGCCGGTCGGCGCTCTCGTAGTCCGGCACGACTTTGACACCAGGGTTGCCCGGATCGTCCAGCACCGGGTAGTTCACGAAGTTGATCTGTTCCAGCGGCACATCCTTGATCGCCAGGGCGATCTGCACGAGCAGGGTCGGGTTGGTCAGCTTGGCGCTCGGTGTGACGTTGGTCATCACCGTGTTCGCGAGTCTGAGGAGCCTGCCGGGGTTGCCGAGCACCTCGCTCGACGTCATCTTGCGCGCGAGCGAGGACATGTACACCTGCTGGTTGCTGCCTCGACTGAGGTCCCCGTTGTCGCCCACGCCGTGGCGCACCCGGAGGAACTGCAGCGCCCAGTAGCCCTGCAGGGTGTGCGTCCCGGGGGCCAGCTCTAGCCCGGTGTTCTCCGGGTCGCTGATGCCGTTCGCGACGCAGACATCGACGCCGCCGATCGCGTCGGTGATCTTCATGACGCCGCCCCAGGTGACCCTGGCGGCGAACTGGATCTCCAGACCGGAGACCTTGGTGATCGTGCGGGCGACGCACGCCAGGCCGTTCTTCTGTCCGCCGATTCCGATGGCTTCGTTGAGCGCTTCCTTCGAGCGCTCCTCGCTGGCGTTCCCGTCGGAGTCCGTGCAGGACGGGATCGTGATCATGAGATCGCGCGGGAACGTGATGACGGTGACCCGGCGCGGGCTGTCGGAGATGTGCAGCAGGAGGTTCGTGTCGTTGCGCTCTCCTCCGCTCTCGGGGTCGGAGCAGCGGTTGCCGAAACCATCCTTGAAGTCGTCTTCGCAGACGTCGCTGCCGACCAGCAGCATGTTCACGCCGCCCTTGATCGCGCCGATGTCCGGAGGCACTGAATCGTCGCCGTCGAGCGCAACGACCTCGTCGCTGAACGTCTGCCCGAGGTCGTACACGACGTACCCCGCGACGGAGAAGCCGGAGACGAGCACCACGATCGCCACGACGCCGAGCATCTTCAGCAGCTGGCTCCACGCGGCGGGGCCGTGCAGCTGGCCGTGGCCGGCGACAGGACGTCGGGATCGGGGCGTCATCCTCACATGGTGCCGGTCGCCATGCGGAGGGGCAAATCGCGCGGAGCCGCGGGACGGGATCCGTGTGACCCCGGCCCGCGATCAGATCAGCGCATCGTCCCAGCGCGCGCGGATCGCATCGAGCGTCTCGTCGAGGGAGAGCCCGGTCGTGTCCAGACGCAGCCCGGGCGCGCGGAATTCGTCCTGCGCCGCTCGGAGGTGCGCCCACTCCTCGGCGACGTGCTTGTCCCGCGCCGCATCGCGGCCGGCGATCGCCTGCGCCGTCGCGGTGAGGAGCACGAACCTCAGCGGCAGGTCGATCGCCGCGCGATACTGCTCCAGGAGCTCCGGCCAGAGCACGACATCGGAGATGGCGACATCGAATCGCGCCTCGGCGAAGTTGCGGGCGAGATCCGTGATGTTCCGCCGGCGCAGGGCCAGCTGCCGCTCGGCCTCCTCCGCAGGGTCCTGACCCGGCGCGACGAGGCCGGAGAGGATGAGCGCTTCGCCGATCTGGTCCGTGTCGAGATGCGCACCCCGCGCCGATCGCGTCGCGAGCTCACGGGCGACCGTGGTCTTGCCGACGCCGGGAAGCCCCGAGACGATCAGGATCGAGCCGCTCATGCGCCCAGCGCCGCGCCGATCGAGCCGATGACGCCGTCGATGGGCTGCCCCGAGCCGTCGCGCTTGGCGCCTGCCTCGGGCAGTTCGCGTGCGGATCCGTCGGGACCGACCGCGAGCGCGGGCTCGACGCCGACCCAGGCCAGGGTCAGGCGGTCCTCGCCCTTCAGGAACGCGTGCGCCCTGACGCCGCCGGTGGCGCGCCCCTTGCCGGGGAACTCCGCGAACCGGGACGACTTCGCGCGTCCGGCATCGGTCCCGGCGATCATGCCCGCGGCACCGGAAACGGTCACGACGAGGGCGTCCTCGTCCTGTGCGAGCACGGAGAAGGCGATCACCTCGGCCTTCGCGCCGAGCTTGATGCCGGCCATGCCGCCGGCCGGAGCGCCCTGCGGGCGGACGCCGGATGCCGGGAAGTGCAGCAGCTGCGCGTCGCTCGTGACGAACACGAGCTCGGCGTCGTCTGTCGCGGCGCCGGCGCCGACGACCGCATCGCCCGGCTTCATGCCGATGATCTCGAGCTCGGGCTTGACCGCGAGGGAGGACGGCACCACGCGCTTCACGACACCCGTGCGGGTGCCCAGCGCGATCGGCGTGTCGTCGTCGAAGCGCAGGAGCGCGAGGATCCGCTCGCTCTTGTCGAGCAGCCCGATGTAGTCGCGCAGCGGCACGCCGGCGGCGAGGTGCACCGACGCGGGTGGCACGGACGGAAGGTCCATCGCCGTGAAGCGCAGCACGCGCCCGGCCGTCGTGACCGCGCCGATCTCGGTGCGGGTCGTCGTTGCGAGCGTGGCGAGGATCGCATCGTGCTTGCTGCGCCGGGTGGCGGGGGAGAGCTCCTGACCGGGTTCGAGGTCCACCCGCACGGCGCGACCGGTCGTGGACAGCACCACGGTGGTGGGGGCGTCCGCGATCTGCGTGTCGACGGGGCCCTTGCTCGCCCGCGCCTTGGGCGGCGCGGCGTTCAGCAGCAGCGTGCGGCGGGGGGTTCCGTAGGCCTCGGCCGCCGCGTCGAGCTCGGTCGCGACCTGGCCGCGCAGGAGGACCTCGCTGCCGAGCAGTTCCTGCAGCGCCGCGATCTCTGCGAGGAGCGCATCGCGCTCGGTCTCCAGCTCGATGCGGGAGAACTTGGTGAGGCGCCGCAGGCGCAGCTCGAGGATGTACTCGGCCTGCCGCTCGCTGAGGTCGAAGACGCTCTGCAGGCGGGTGCGGGCCTGTTCCGAGTCGTCCGAGGAGCGGATGACCTGGATGACCTCGTCGATGTCGAGGATCGCGATGAGGAGGCCCTCGACCAGGTGCAGGCGCTCCTCGCGGCGCGCGAGGCGGTACTGGCTGCGCCGCGTGACGACCTCGAGGCGATGCCGCACGTAGACGCTGAGCAGCTCCTTGAGCCCGAGCGTGCGCGGCTGTCCGTCGACGAGCGCGACATTGTTGATGCTGAACGAGTCCTCGATCGGCGTCAGGCGGTACAGCTGCTCGAGCACGGCGTTCGGGTCGAAGCCGGTCTTGATGCCGATCTGGATCCGCATGCCGTGGTTGCGGTCTGTGAGGTCGTTGACGTCGCTGATGCCCTGGAGCTTCTTCGCCTGCACGGCGTCGCGGATCTTCTCGATCACGCGCTCCGGACCGACCATGTAGGGCAGCTCGGTGACCACGATGCCGGTGCGGCGCGGGCCGAGCGGCTCGATCGAGACCTTGCCGCGCACCTTGAACGCTCCGCGGCCGTTCGCATAGGCGTCGCGGACGCCGTCGAGGCCCATCACTATGCCGCCGGAGGGGAAGTCGGGACCCGGGACGAACTCCATGAGCTCCTCGGTCGTCGCCTCGGGGTGCTCGAGCAGGTGGATGGCCGCCGCGACGACCTCGATGAGGTTGTGCGGCGCCATGTTGGTCGCCATGCCGACGGCGATCCCGCTCGCGCCGTTGACGAGCAGGTTCGGGAACGCGGCCGGCAGCACGGAGGGCTGCTGGAACTGGCCGTCGTAGTTGGGGACGAAGTCGACCACGTCCTCATCCAGGCTCTCGGTGAGCGCGAGCGAGGAGGGCGCGAGACGGGCCTCGGTGTAACGCGAGGCGGCGGGGCCGTCGTCGAGGGATCCGAAGTTGCCGTGCCCGTCGACGAGCGGCAGGCGCAGCGCGAACGGCTGCGCGAGGCGCACCAGCGCGTCGTAGATCGCGGAGTCGCCGTGCGGATGCAGCTTGCCCATGACGTCGCCGACGACGCGCGCGCTCTTGACGTGGCCGCGATCCGGGCGCAGGCCCATCTCGGCCATCTGGAACAGGATCCGTCGCTGCACGGGCTTGAGGCCGTCGCGCGCGTCGGGAAGGGCGCGGGAGTAGATGACCGAGTACGCGTACTCCAGGAAGGATCCCTGCATCTCGCTCGACAGATCGATGTCCTGGATGCGCTCTTCGATCGGCTCGGGCGGCGTGGTCGTGCGGGGCATGGGCTTCCTGCGGGTGTCGGGCGGCGGCGGAGCGGTTCTCGACGCCGGAGCCGTGCCTGGCTCTATGGGAGACTGGCTCGGATGACCCTCATGCTACCGGCGATCCCGCCGTCGTCCCGGAGCATCACCGGGGTGGCGCACGACCTGTTCGGCGCCCTGGACGGCCGTGAAGGCGTTTTGCCGGCCGTGCGGTCGGTCGTGCTCGTTGTCATGGACGGCCTCGGCGCGATCCCGCTGCGGGGCCACGCGGGTCACGCCCGGCGGCTGACCGGCGCGATGACGAAGAAGGACGTGCTCTCCAGCGTGTTCCCGTCCACGACGGCGGCCGCTCTCACGAGCCTGCTCACCGGAGTGGATCCGGGGCGGCACGGTCTGGTCGGCTACGAGGTCAGGGATCCCCGCACGGGCGTTCTCGTGAACCAGCTCTCCGGCTGGGAGAAGGCACGCGTGGATCCGGCTGAATGGCAGCGCACGCCCACCGTCTTCGAGACCGCGTCCGATTCAGGACGCCCGGCGTTCGCCGTGGGGCTCGCCGAATACTCGGGCAGCGGCTTCTCCGTGGCGACCCTGCGCGGCGCCGCGTTCCGCTCCGCAGGCACCGCGGCGGAGCGCGTGGCGCTGGCCCTGAGCCTCGCCGAGGAGCACGAGGGCTCGCTCGTGTACTGCTACCTCCCCGAGGTCGACAAGGCAGGGCACAAGCACGGCATGGCGTCCGCGGAGTGGGTCGCCGCGCTCGAAGAGCTGGATGCCGCGATCCCGGCGCGCATGCCGGACGGCGTGGGTGTGCTCGTCACCGCAGACCACGGCATGGTCGACGTCCCTCGCACCAGGCATCTCATCCTCGACGAGGGCAGTCGCCTCCACGACGGCGTCTCGGCGATCGCGGGGGAGCCGCGCATGCTGCACGTGTATCTGGAGGATCCCGCCCGCACCGATGATATCGCTGCCACCTGGGCCGCAGGGGTCGAGGGCGCCGCGGACGTGCTCACGCGGGCGCAGGCCGTCGAGGGCGGGCTGTTCGGATCCGCGCCCACCGCGGAGGCGCGGGAGCGGGTCGGCGATCTCGTCGTGCCGGCGCGGGGACTGTGGGCGCTGTACGACGGCACGGCGGACGATCAGCGCTCGCAGGGCATGATCGGCCAGCACGGTTCGCTCACCCCCGAAGAGCTGCGCGTGCCGCTGCTCCGCTTCGGCGCGTTCGCGCGCTGAACCGCAGGCGCGCCGAGCGCTCTCCGCGGGTGCACGGCAGACGGCCCGACGGCGCGTCAGTCGTCGCTGCGCGCTCCGAACACGATCTCGTCCCAGGACGGCATCTCGCGCCGGCGACGCCGCGGTCCTGAGTCGTCGATCGCCACGGGCACCGGGGATTCCTCGGGCTCGGGATCGGGCTCGTAGCCGGGCTCCAGAGCCTCGAACAGGGCGAGCGGGCGGGTCTCCTCCGGCTCCTCCTCGACCGAGGGGCGCGCTTCCCGCTGGCCGCGGCGGCGACGAAGGGCCTCCAGCAGATCGGCCGTGTCGGACGGCGTCGACGGAGCGAACGACGCGCTGCGCGTGGCCGCCTCCTGGGCGTTCGACGAGGTCTGCGGGTGGCGTGCGGACCTCGGCTCAGGGGCCTCGGCTACGCCGTCGTCCTCCGCGGCGGCGGGCGCGGCAGGGGCCGGGACGAGACGCGGTCCGAACGCTCCGGAGTCGAAGCGGGTCTCGTCCTTGTACGGAGACGAGCGATCCTTGTCGAGCGCGCGGAGCCGGGGGATCAGGCCCTCGGGCAGAGCGCCCTGGCGAGACAGCTGCGTGGCGTCCGCGTTGAGCGGCGCGAGCGCGCTGCGTCGCGGATCGAAGCTCCATCGGGCGTCGTGCTCGACGTCGTTCGCGCGGAACTCGACCTTGATCACCCACCCCGTGTCGTCTTTCCAGCTCGCCCAGCGCTCGTCGGCGGCCGCGAGGTCGGCGAGCTTGGCGCGGATCGCGACGCCGAAGGTCGGCTGCGCATCCGGCTCGACCTCGCTGCCGATCAGCACGGGCACGGCGAGGGCTTGACCGACGATGTGCTCGCGCTCGGCGAGCACCGGGCTCTCGAAGCGCTGCACCGCCTCGAGGGCGACGCCGAGCAGCTCGGCCACCTCGGTGGCGGACATTCCGGCGCGGATGTGCGCCTGGATCTCGCGAGGACTCGCGGCCAGCGGCGGCGCCTTCTCCTCGCGGCCCGCCTTGGCTCGGCGCAGTTCCGCGCGCAGCACCTCGTCGATCGGGAGCGCGAATCGCTCTCCCGACTCGGTGGCGAGGACGAGGACGTCGTCTTCCGCGCCGACGATCGTGACGTGTTCCATGGCTTCAGCCCCTCAGAATGAGTGTCGGTTCATGGTGTCATGCACTGCGCGCACGGCCGGGAATATCGCGGGCGTGCCGCCAGTTCAGATGCGCAGAGAGAGTGGCATTTGCGATTTGGACGCATGTCATGCAAACTATGGGCCGCCGAACACCCCCGGCACCCGCCACTCGCAGGATGAAAGTGGAGATCCACCCCATGGCAACCGATTACGACGCCCCGCGCAAGAGCGAAGACGAGAGCGAGTCGATCGAGGCTCTCAAGGAGCGCGTCCCCGACAAGCTGTCGGGCTCGATCGACGCCGAAGACTCGGACAACCCCGGCGGATTCGATCTTCCGGGAGCCGATCTCTCCGACGTCGAGCTCGACGTCGTGGTGCTGCCCCCGCAGGAGGACGAGTTCACCTGTGTCAGCTGCTTCCTCGTGAAGCATCGTTCGCAGCTCGACCACGAGGACAAGACAGGCCCGATCTGCAAGGAATGCGCGGCCTGATTCCTCTTCGCTGCTCGCGCCCGGACCGTTTCGGTTCCGGGCGCGTTCTGCGTTCTCCGGCGTCCGCCGTCAGCGAACGCGGATCCGCGTCGGAGGCCGTTCGCGGCGGTGCCGGTTCAGGCCTGGCCGGTGCCGTTTCAGGACCGGGGGCGCGCCGAGGCGCGGGCCGCGTCGATCGCGGCAGCCAGGCGGTCCGGCGTGCGGGAGGAGATCGTCCAGCTCGGCGCGGGGTCTGCAGGATCCGTGTTCGGCACGACGACCACGCCGTCGATGCCGCCGCGGATGAGATGCCAGCCGCGGGCGGGGAGACCGGGGCCGCGGGCCTGACGGGCGTCCTCGCCGGTGCGGATCTCGGGCTCGCCCAGCCAGGAGGCGTCGATCCAGGCGCGGCCGGCGCGCAGCACGTTCTGCTCGACAGCGACGCGCGGGGATCCGGCGATCATCAGCGCGATGATCGCGAGCGTCGCGATCACGCCGATGACGAGCGCGATGCCGGACCCGGCAGGTACGAAGACGAGGGTCAGCATGGGACCGCCGAGGGCCGCGGCCAGGAACAGCCACAGACTGGGCGCGAGACGTTCGCGGTAGCGGACGGCCGCGGATGCGGCCCCGGCTTCGCGTGCTGCGTTCTGCATTAGCCTCTTTCCGTGACCGATTCCGTGGACGTTCCCATTATCGCGCCCCAGCTTCCCGTCTACGCCCATCCCGGCGACGCGGGGGCCGACCTCATCTCGACCCAGGCCCTGCGGCTCGAGCCGGGGCAGCGGGCGCTCGTGGGCACCGGAGTGAGCATCGCGCTGCCCGAGGGCTTCGCCGCGTTCGTGGTGCCGCGCAGCGGGCTCGCCGCGAAGCACGGCATCACCGTCGTCAACTCCCCGGGAACGGTCGACGCGGGCTATCGCGGCGAGATCAAGGTGAGCCTGCTGAACACGGACAGCAATGCGGCGTACGATGTCGCGGTCGGTGATCGGATCGCCCAGCTGATCGTCATGCCCGTCACCCGAGCCCGGTTCATCCCGGTCGACGCGCTGGACGAATCGGTGCGCGGAGCAGGCGGATTCGGATCCACCGGCTATCAGACCCAGAGCCAGGAGAACGCATGAGTGACGACACCACGTCCGGGATCGAGCCCGCGGACGACGCCCAGGAGGCGTCCGTCCACGACCGCGCGGTCGACGGCCCGTTCGACGAGAGCGAGGCCAACCCGGTCCGTCCCTACATCGACCTCGGCGCCATCAAGATCCTCCCGCGCGAGGGGCTGAACCTGCGCCTCGAGGTCGAGGAGCAGACGCAGCGCATCGTGGCTGTGGGCCTCGACTACGCCGATTCGACCCTGCAGGTCCAGCCGTTCGCGGCGCCGCGGACGAGCGGCCTCTGGGACGAGACCCGCGCGCAGATCCAGGAGCAGATCGCCCAGCAGGGCGGCACCGTCACCGAGCGCGAGGGCGCACTCGGGTCCGAGCTCCTGGCGGAGATCCCGGCCGTCGCCGGTGATACCGCCGTCACGCGCCTCGCCCGGTTCGTGGGCGTCGACGGCCCGCGCTGGTTCCTGCGCGGCGTGATCGGCGGGGCCGCGGCGTCCGACGAATCCGCGGCGGCCGCCGTCGAGGATCTGTTCCGGTCGATCGTCGTGGTCCGCGGCGGGGCGCCCATGCCTCCGCGCGACCTCATCCCGCTGCGCATGCCCGCAGCCCCCGGCACGGCGTGAGCACCTCGCGGCCGGAGGAGCCGGAGCGCACGTCCGACGTCGCGCCCGCGGAGCAGTACGCGCCGCCACCGGCGCCCGACGCCGCGCAGAGCCTCGGAGCAGCGCTCGGCGGAGCCGCGCAGCGCCTGGGCATCGACCCGAGTTCCGGGGCGAGCACCGGGCACATCGTGTGGAGTGCGATGGGCGGGTGGCGCGGGGTTCTGGAATCCGTTCTGCCCAGCGCCGCGTTCCTCGTCATCTACACCCTGCGACCGGAGCCGCTCTGGCTGTCGCTGGTCGTGTCGGTCGGGCTCGCCGCGGTCTTCTCGGTGATCCGTCTGCTGCAGCGTTCGCCCGCCGCGTCGGCGCTCGGCGGACTTGTCGCCGTGGCCGTCGCCGCGGGACTCGCGTTGTGGACGGGACGCGGCCAGGACAACTTCGTCCCCGGCTTCTTCACCAACGCCGCCTACGGCACCGTGCTGCTCGTCTCGGCGCTCGTCGGATGGGCCCTCATCGGCCTCGCCGCGGGCTTCCTCATGGGCGACGTGCGCGGGTGGCGGACCGACAAGCGCAAGCGCCGCGCGTTCTTCTGGATCACGATCGCCTGGGCCGCGCTGTTCTACGCGCGACTCGGCGTCCAGCTGCCGCTGTACTTCTCCGGGAACGTGCAGGCGCTGGGCACGCTGAAGCTCGTGATGGGTCTGCCGCTGTTCGCGCCGATGGTCGCCGTCACGTGGTTGCTGGTGCGCGCGCTGTACCCGCCGAAGCCGGACGCCGACACGCGCCAGGAGTGAGTCCGCGCGCCGGTCGCCGTGCTAGATTTATCTTGACGTCAAGATAAATCGACACCTTTCGCTCGCTAGTCCGCGGGAGCAGACTGGTAAGGCCCGCCTTGCTAGCCGCGCGGGGGAGCGGGCGAGCAAGATGGAGTCGCCTGTCGCTTCCATCCGAACAGAAGGAGACGGATCCGTGTCCACGGTGAACAGCTTCGGTGCCAAGAGCACCCTGACGGTCGGCAGCACCGACTACGAGATCTTCCGGATCGACACGGTCGAAGGTTTCGAGAAGCTCCCGTTCAGCCTCAAGGTCCTCCTGGAGAACCTGCTTCGCACCGAGGACGGCGCGAACGTGACGAAGGCTCAGATCGAGGCTCTCGGCTCCTGGGACCCCGCGGCTCAGCCCGACACGGAGATCCAGTTCACGCCGGCGCGCGTCGTCATGCAGGACTTCACCGGTGTGCCCTGCATCGTCGACCTCGCCACCATGCGCGAGGCCGTCACGGCACTCGGCGGCGACCCGAACAAGATCAACCCGCTGTCGCCGGCCGAGATGGTCATCGACCACTCCGTGATCGCCGATCTCTTCGGACGCCCCGACGCGATCGAGCGCAACGTCGAGATCGAGTACGAGCGCAACGGCGAGCGCTACCAGTTCCTGCGCTGGGGCCAGACCGCCTTCGACGACTTCAAGGTCGTCCCCCCGGGCACCGGCATCGTGCACCAGGTCAACATCGAGCACCTGGCGAAGGTCATCTACGACCGCTCCGTCGACGGCGTGCTGCGCGCTTACCCCGACACCTGCGTCGGCACCGACTCGCACACCACCATGGTCAACGGCCTTGGCGTGCTGGGCTGGGGCGTCGGCGGCATCGAGGCCGAGGCCGCGATGCTCGGCCAGCCCGTGTCGATGCTCATCCCGCGCGTCGTCGGCTTCAAGCTGACCGGTGAGATCCCGGCCGGCGTCACCGCGACCGACGTCGTGCTCACGATCACCGACATCCTCCGCAAGCACGGTGTGGTCGGCAAGTTCGTCGAGTTCTACGGCGCCGGCGTGGCCTCCGTGCCGCTGGCCAACCGCGCCACGATCGGCAACATGTCGCCGGAGTTCGGCTCGACCGCCGCGATCTTCCCGATCGACGACGTCACTCTCGACTACCTCCGTCTGACCGGGCGCGACGAGCAGGCCGTGGCCCTCGTCGAGGCGTACGCGAAGGAGCAGAAGCTCTGGCACGACGCCGCGAACGAGCCCAGCTTCAGCGAGTACCTCGAGCTCGACCTCTCGACGGTCGTCCCCTCGATCGCCGGCCCGAAGCGCCCGCAGGACCGCATCCTGCTGTCCGAGTCGAAGGCTCAGTTCGAGAAGGACATCCTGAACTACGCGACCGGCCCGATCGACATCGCGGACTCTGGTTCCTTCCCCGCGTCGGATCCCGGATCCGTCCCCGGCGAGGAGGTCGAGACCAACGAGATCCCGACGCTCTCCTCGGGTTCCCCGAAGGCCGCCTCCAAGCCGGTCAAGGTGAAGACGCCGGACGGGCAGAAGTACATCCTCGACAACGGCGCTGTGACGCTCGCGGCGATCACGTCGTGCACCAACACGTCCAACCCGTCGGTCATGATCGCCGCCGGTCTTCTGGCCCGCAACGCCCTCGCCAAGGGACTGAAGCAGAAGCCGTGGGTCAAGACCACGCTCGGCCCCGGTTCCAAGGTCGTCACCGACTACTACGAGAAGTCCGGCCTCGACAAGGACCTCGAGGGCCTCGGCTTCTACACGGTCGGCTACGGCTGCACGATCTGCATCGGAAACTCCGGTCCGCTGATCGACGAGGTGTCCGCTGCGATCAACGAGCACGACCTCGCGGTCACGGCCGTCCTCTCCGGCAACCGCAACTTCGAGGGCCGGATCAGCCCCGACGTGAAGATGAACTACCTCGCCAGCCCTCCGCTGGTCGTGGCCTATGCCCTGGCCGGGTCGATGAACTTCGACTTCGACACCCAGGCGCTGGGCACCGATGGCAACGGCAACGACGTGTTCCTCAAGGACGTCTGGCCCGACCCGACCGAGGTGCAGCAGATCATCGACTCGTCGATCTCGCGCGACCAGTTCATCAAGCAGTACGCCACGGTGTTCGACGGTGACGAGCGCTGGACGAGCCTGCCCACGCCGACCGGCCCGATCTTCGAGTGGGACGCCGACTCGACCTACGTGCGCAAGGCGCCGTACTTCGACGGCATGGAGGCGACTCCGGCTCCCGTCACCGACATCAGCGGCGCACGCGTGCTGGCGACCCTCGGCGACTCGGTGACCACCGACCACATCTCCCCGGCCGGCAACATCAAGGCCGGCACGCCCGCGGCCCAGTACCTCACGGAGCACGGCGTCGCGCAGAAGGACTTCAACTCCTTCGGCTCCCGTCGCGGCAACCACGAGGTGATGATCCGCGGCACGTTCGCGAACATCCGCCTGAAGAACGCGCTGGTCAAGGCGGTCAACGACGGTCAGCAGATCGAGGGCGGCTTCACCCGCGACTTCACCCAGGCCGGTGGCCCGCAGGCGTACATCTTCGACGCCTCGACCAACTACCAGCAGCAGGGCACCCCGCTGGTGATCTTCGGCGGCAAGGAGTACGGATCCGGATCCTCCCGTGACTGGGCGGCGAAGGGCACCAACCTCCTCGGCGTCAAGGCGGTCATCACCGAGAGCTTCGAGCGGATCCACCGCTCGAACCTGATCGGCATGGGCGTCGTCCCGCTGCAGTTCCCGGCAGGCGAGTCGTGGGAGTCGCTCGGCCTCGACGGCACCGAGATCGTCTCGATCGCGGGCCTGGAGGAGCTGAACAACGGCACCACCCCTAAGACGGTCAAGGTCACCGCGACCCCGAGCGAGTTCTCGCCCGAGGGCAAGCAGCCCATCGAGTTCGACGCGGTCGTCCGCATCGACACCCCGGGTGAGGCCGACTACTACCGCAACGGCGGCATCCTGCAGTACGTGCTGCGTTCGCTGGTCTGATCCACGCGCACGAGTCGGGGCCGGTTCCTTCGGGAGCCGGCCCCGTTCGCGTGTCCCTGCTGCCGACGTGACCTGCGACACTTGCACGACCTCGCGACACGTGCAGGGCCTGATCGCCGAATCCATCGTGCATTCGTCGCGCGATCATGCAGACGTCGCGAGGGTGCGTCAGTTCTTCTTCGCAGGCAGCGGCGGTGGCGGGTCATCCGGGGCGAGCTCCGTCGCGATCTGCCGGAACAGCCGATCGCTTGAGTTGTCGTAGATGCCATTCGCGTCGAAGGCGCCGGGCAGGAAGGTCGTGGCCACCGCGACCGCCATCTTCTTCGACGGCAGATACGCCTCGGTGGCGCTGTACCCGCTGAGCAGCGGATTCTGCAGCTGCCAGGATCCGGATCTCACCACTCCGAGTCCGTAGTTGTAGCCGTTCACCTGGGTGAAGCAGGATCCGGCGCAGGCGGGCAGCGGCGTCCCGAAGCCGATGAGCTTCGAGTCGGTCATCTCATGGAAGCTCTTCGAGGAGAGCAGCTTGCCGGTGCCCACGGCGACCGCGGTCGTCGCCATGTCGGTGATCGTCGTCGTCTCTGCCGCACCGATCGGGGTGCCCCAGGCGGGGTTCCAGAAGGTCGACTCTTCGGTGAAGGGCATCGTCGGAGGGATGCCCAGGGCCACGCGGCGTTCCGAGCTGTAGGCGTGCAGCACTGGTTCCGGGACGGTCGCCGTGGTGTAGCCCGCGGTCTGCGTCAGGCCCATCGGGCCGAGGACCTTCTTCTGCAGCAGCTGGTCCAGGGGAGCGCCGCCGATCATCGAGAGGATGTGGCCGAGGATCATGAAGTTGGTGTGCGCGTAGCTCCAGTTGGTGCCGGGCTCGAACTGCTGGGGACGATTGAACGCGTCCTTCAATCGCTCCTCGAACGTGAACTCGTGGAACGGGTCGGCGTTGTAGGCCGCGGTCCACCCCGGATCCGTCTCGAAATCGGGGTAGCCCGTGGTCTGGTTCGTCAGCATCCTGAGGGTGACCTTGTTCGCCTCGGGCAGGCTGGGCATCCATTTGTCGACGGTGTCGTCGAGGGTGATCTTGCCCTCGTCGACGTACTCCAGGAGCAGCGTGGAGACGTACTGGAATGCCACGGCGCCGTTGCGGAAATGCATGTCGGTGGTGGCGGGGACCCCGGTCATCGAGTCCCCGTACGCCTGCATGGCCACGACCTTGCCGTCGACCGTGACCCGCACGATCACCGCCTTGAGGCTGTCGGCTTTCATCGCGTCGCGGACGATCGCGTCGACGCGTTCGTTCTGGACGGTCGGAGGTGCGGTTGATGCGTTCGCCGCGGGCGCGGCCGCGCCGGCCGGGCGCCAGATGATCCAGCCGATGGCCACGACCAGCGCGATGACGGCTGCGCCGGCGACGATCAGCGCCGTTCGCCGTCCTGCGGTACGAGATGCCGGTGTCTGCGCGTTCACGTTCGTCCTCTCGGATCCAGAATCGTGGAATGCCCGAGCGCACCGGCGGACGGGTAGGGTCCGCCTGTCCTACGGTGCACGGAGACGATTGCTCGCGTCCCCGTGCTCGCTTGTCGCTGAGCATAGACCTGCGGTCGTTCCGCGATCAACGCTCTCCAGGGGCTGCCTTCGGCGGCGTGTCGCTCTCGGTTCGCGCGGAGGGCGGGATCCGTCGCACGTCGCGTCGCGCGTTCGCGACCGTGCGACGGCTGAGCACCCAGGTGAGCAGGCCGCCGAGCGCGAAGGCGGCGCCGAGAACGGCGGATCCGCTCCATCCGGCCGCCGCGTAGATCGCGGTGGTGGCGGTCGCACCGAGCGCGGAGCCGAGCGAGTAGAAGATCATGTAGCCGCCGATGACGCTGCTGGTCTGGTGCGGGTAGGCGGCAGTGAGAAGGCTCTGATTGCTGACATGTGCCGCCTGGACCGCGAAGTCCAGGACGATGACGCCGACGATCACCAGGAGCAGCGACCAGGGCGCCTGCGCAGACGCGAGCCACGACACCGCGAGCAGGGCGAGCGAGACGCCGGTCACCAGGTCTGCTCGACCCGCATCCGCCCATCGGCCGGCGCGCATCGCCCCCAGCGCTCCGACGAGCCCGGCGACGCCGAACGCGCCGATCTGGGCTGGGGCCAGCTGCCAGGGATCGTCGGACAGCGGCAGAGCGAGTCCGCTCCAGAGGGTGCCGAAGGACGCGAACAGGAAGAACGCGATCAACCCGCGCGAGACGAAGAGCGGTTCGCGGAAGAGCCGCCCGAGTGAGGTCAGCACGCCACGATAGGTCTCCCGATGCGACCGCTGGTCCGCAGGCAGCCGCCTCAGGACCAACAGAGAGAGCGCGAGGAGCAGCAGGGTCAGCCCGACGTAGACGCTTCGCCAGCCCCAGAGGTCCGCGACGACGCCGGCGAGCACTCGCGCACCGAGGATCCCCAGGATGACACCGGACGTGACGGTCCCGAGTGTGCGACCCCGCTCTGCCGGGCTCGAGAGATCGGCCGCGAACGCGACGGTGGTCTGCACGACGACCGCGAACAGGCCGGTGACGGCGAGGCTGACGAGCAGCATCCACCACGTGGGGGAGAACGCCGCCATCAGCGTGCCGGCAGCGGCGAGGAGCAGCTGCATCCCGATGAGCCGGCGTCGATCCCGCATGTCGCCGAGGGGGACGAGAACAGCCAGGCCGACCAGGTAGCCGACCTGTCCGGCGGCCACGATCCAGCCCACCTGGGGCTCCGGCACGCCCAGATCTCGCCCGATCTGCGCGAGCACCGGCTGTGCGACGTAGATCGTCGCGACAGCGACGCCGCAGACCACTGCGAGCAGGATCCTCTGGCCTGACGTGATGCGCACCTGTTCTCCAATCAGTAGTGAATTGCAACTGATCGGAGACTACGGCAGACTGATTGCGATCTGCAACTCATCAGGAGGCGCGATGAACCCGACTGCCCACGCCCACGAGGCGTCCTGGACCGACCCCACCTGTCCGGTCGCGCGCACTCTCGACGTCGTCGGCGACCGGTGGAGCCTGCTGATCATCCGCGACGCGATGGACGGTGCACGATCGTTCACCGACTTCCTGCAGCGCACCGGGGTCGCGCGCAACATCCTCACAGACCGGCTCCGTCGCCTCGTCGATCGCGGGATCCTCCGGCAGGAGCCGGCAGCCTCCGGGCGCCGCCAGGTCTACGTGCTCACCGACGTCGGCCGTGACCTCTTCACCGTCATCGTGGCGATGCGTCAGTGGGGAGAGCGGCACATGTTCGCGCCGGGCGAGGCGCACTCGGTCCTCGTGGATGGGGCCGGTCGGCCCATCGCCCCGTTGCGTCCCGTCGACGCGAACGGTGACGGCATCGACATCGACACGACCACCGTCATCGGACGCGGCTGATCGGCATCGGTTCTCCCGTCACTCGCGACCTCAGGCGGTCGGTCCCACGTACCGGGACGAGGGGCGGAGGATCTTGCCGTCCTGCACCTGCTCGCAGGCGTGCGCACCCCAGCCGATCAGGCGCGCCGATGCGAAGGTCGGGGTGAACAGCTCCCGAGGGATTCCGCACGCCTCCATGACGACCGCGGCGTACAGTTCGACGTTCGTGCGCAGAGCGCGGCCGGGCTTGAGCTCGTCCAGCACTCGCAGCACGGTCTGCTCCACCGTCACGGCGAGGTCGACGCGGTCCGAGGCCAGTCCGTCGGTGCGAAGCTGCTGGACGACGCCACGCAGCAGCCGGGAGCGGGGATCCTCCGTGCGATAGACCGCGTGCCCGAAGCCCATGATCCGCCCGCCGTTCTGCACGCGCTCGCGCACCCATGCCTCCGCGTGCTCCGGGACACCGATCTCGTCCAGCATGTCCAGCGTGCGCGCGGGTGCGCCGCCGTGCAGTGGTCCCGATAGGGCGCCGAGTGCGCCGCCGACGCACGAGGCGAGGTCGGCCCCGGTCGATGCGATCACCCGCGCCGTGAACGTCGAGGCGTTGAAGCCGTGATCGATCGCTGCGGTCAGATACGTGGCGAGGGCGGTGGCGAGACGGGCGTCGGGCGCGGTGCCCGTGAGCATGCGCAGGTAGTCGGAGACAGGGTCGAGCTCCGGGTCCGGCGCGATCGGATCCTGTCCCTGGCTCCACCGGTGCAGTGCCGCGATCAGGGACGGCGCGACGGCGGCGAGACGGATCGTGTCGTCGACGCGCTCCTCGTCGGTCTCGTCGTAGAGGGCGCGCCGTCCGTCCGCCGCGGAGACGAGAGCGAGCCCGGTGCGCAACTGGGCCATGGGATCCAGACCCGAGGCCGCGATCGCCGACAGCGGTCCGTGCAGGTGCTCGGGGATCGTCCGCGCCGCGGTCGTGCGGGCGCGGAAGGCGGCGGCGCCGGCGTCGTCCTGAGGCAGAGCACCGAGCGCGACAAGGCTCCAGGCGTCCTCGAACCGCGCCGCGGCGGCCAGCTCCACTCCAGAAACGCCCCGGTAGTGGAAGAAGCCCTCCTCGCCGCGCACGTCGCCGATCGCGGTCTCTGCGACGACGACGTTCGTGAGGCCCCGGGGGACGTCGATGAGATGCGTGTCGTTGCGATCGATCGTGATGGCCATGTCGGCTCCTCTCTGGCGAGTCGCGGGTGGCGGCTCTGTTCTGCTCGGAGTCGCGATGCGGCTCTTCGCTCACGATGCATAATGGATCCGGCAATCGTCAATGTTGATCGAATCAATGAGGGGCGGCGGGAATGGACGCGCTCACGGCGGCGCAGACCGCGGCGCGCCTCGGCGTGCGGACCGAGACGCTCTACGCCTATGTCTCCCGAGGGCTGATCGCACGGGAGCGCGGAGCGCACGGCTCCCTTTTCGATCCTCTCGAAGTCGAGCGCTTCGCCCGTGCTCGCCGCCGGGTGACCTCTCCCTCGCACGGCGCAGCACGCGCGGCCGGTGCCGACGGGAGCCCGCTCGCGGTGATCGACACCGACATCGCGTTGATCGAGGACGGCGAACTCTGGATCCGCGGCGTGCCGATCGACGAGCTGGTCTCGGGGGAGGGCGAGGCTCCGAGGTTCGACGCCGTCGTGCGCTGGCTCTTCGCGCGCACGGATCTGCCGCCTCGGGACGCTCCGCCGCTGGAGGGGCCGGGGAGCGCAGCGGCGAGTCGTGTGCTCGCCGCGCTGCCGCCCGGAGCCGGCGCCTTCAGCCGTCTCCTCGCCGCGGTCGCGGCTCTCGCCGCAGACGACCCGGAGCGCTACGACCTCCGCCCGGAGACGGTGGCCCGAGTCGCGACCCGCCTCGTCGCCGGGCTCGTGGACGCGCTCCCGCTGCTCGGCCCAGAGGAGGAGGGCATCGACGGGGCGTCGACGGCAGCCGGCATGTCGGTGGCCGCGCGACTCTGGCCCCGTCTGACCGCCCTCCCTCCGACGCCCGCCCGGGTGCGGGTGCTGGACGCCGCGCTCGTACTCCTCGTCGACCACGACATGGCCGCGTCGACCCTCGCCGCGCGGGCCGCGGCGTCCGCGCGTGCGCATCCCTACGCCGTCGTGGCAGCCGGTTTCGGCGCGCTCGACTCCGCCCTGCACGGTGCGGTGAGCGTCGCGGTGCACGCCCTCCTGCGACAGGTGCAGGACGGCGCGGATCCTGCCGCGGCGGTCGCGACCGCGACACGACTCGGTGGGGCGGGGATCCCGGGATTCGGCCAACTGCTGTACCCGGAGGGGGATCCGCGGGCCCGGCTGCTGCTGCGACTGATGCGGGAGACCGCGGATCCGCGGGCGGAGGCGGCGCTGCAGGTGGCAGAGCAGATCGTGACCGTCGTGCGTGCCAGGACCGGTCTTCATCCCACCGTCGATCTGGGGCTGGCCGTCATGGCGCTGGCCTGGGAGATGCCCGCCGACGCGGGGGAGACGGTGTTCGCCGTTGCGCGTTCCGCGGGCTGGTGCGCGCATGCGCAGGACGAGTACGGGCGCGCCCCGCTGAGGCTGCGGCCGATCGGCCACTACGTCGGCCCGGATGCGGCGGATCTCCAGCGGCCCGGGAGCAATGCTCGGTAGGCTGGATCGGTGCTGCGGGCTCCGGCCCGTCGCTCTCTATTGGCTTCAGGAGGCAGACACGGTGGCGATCCTTCCCGGTATCTCCGGTCCCCGCGACCTCGATCGGCTCACCCCCGAGCAGCTCGCCGAGTTGGCCGCGGAGGTCCGATCGTTCCTGATCGAGAACGTCGCCCGCACCGGCGGACACCTGGGGCCGAATCTCGGGGTCGTCGAGCTCACGATCGCTCTGCACCGGGTGTTCTCCTCGCCGGACGACCCGATCATCTTCGACACCGGGCATCAGTCCTACGTGCACAAGCTGCTCACCGGGCGTCAGGACTTCTCCGCGCTGCGCTCGCGCGGGGGACTGGCCGGCTACCCGCAGCGTTCGGAGAGCCCGCACGACGTCGTCGAGTCCTCGCACGCCTCGAGTTCGCTGAGCTGGGCTGACGGGATCTCCCGGGCCTTCACGGCGACGGGCCGGGAAGATCGTCACGTCGTCGCGGTCGTCGGCGACGGGGCGCTCACCGGTGGCATGACCTGGGAAGCGCTCAACAACATCTCGGACGACAACGAGCGCAATCTCGTGATCGTCGTCAACGACAACGGCCGTTCCTACGCGCCCACGATCGGCGGCATGGCGCGGTACATGAACCGCGTGCGAACGGCGGGCGTCTACCGCGACCTGCATCGCAAGTCCGATCGCTTCTTCCGAGCCTTCGGGCCCGTGGGCCGTGCGTTCTACCGAGGCGTCCGCGGCGGTACGCACGGCTTCCTCTCGCGCTTCTCGAACAACGAGGAGCTGTACTCCAACCTCGACATCAAGTACCTGGGTCCCGTCGACGGCCACGACATCCCCTCGCTGATGGAGGCGCTGCAGCTCGCGAAGGACTACGGCGCGCCGGTCATCGTGCACGTCATCACCGAGAAGGGGCGCGGCTATCAGCCCGCGCTCGATGACGAGGCCGACCAGTTCCACGCGGTCAACAAGATCGACCCGAAGACGGGAACGCCCCTCGCCGCGAGCGGCACGGGGTGGACCGACGTGTTCGCCGAGGCGCTCGTCGACCTCGGCGCGCGCAGGCCCGAGGTCATCGCGATGACCGCGGCGATGCTGCGTCCCACCGGGCTCGCGCCGTTCGCCGAGCGCTTCCCCGACCGCGTCTACGACGTGGGCATCGCGGAGCAGCATGCGGTCACCGCGGCTGCGGGCCTCGCCTACGGCGGCCTGCACCCGGTCGTCGCGTTGTACGCGACGTTCATGGGCCGCGCGTTCGATCAGGTGCTGATGGACGTCGGGCTGCACCGCGCCGGAGTGACGTTCGTGCTGGATCGGGCCGGCGTCACCGGCCCCGACGGCCCCAGCCACCACGGCCTGTGGGACCTCTCGATGCTGCAGATCGTGCCGGGGATCCGCATCGCGGCGCCCCGCGACGCCGAGCGCCTGCGCGAGGAGCTGGAGGAGGCCGTCGCCGTCGACGACGCGCCCTCCGTGATCCGCTATCCGAAGGGCGCAGTGGCTGCGGAGATCCCCGCGATCGAACGCTTGCACGACGGAGTGGACGTGCTGTCCCGCGGTGAGGGCGAAGACGTGCTGCTCATCGGGATCGGGCCGTTCGCGACCCTCGCCCTCGATGTGGCGGACCGACTCAAGGCGCAGGGGATCGGCGCGACCGTGATCGACCCGCGCTGGGCCATCCCGGTGCAGCCCTCGGTCGTCGAGCTCGCCGCTCGGCACCGCCTCGTCATCACGCTCGAGGACGGCATCCGCGTCGGCGGCGTCGGCACTCGCGTGCGTCAGGTGCTCCGCGAGGCCGGCATCGACACCGCGGTCGACGAGCTGGGCCTGCCGGACGAGTACATCGATCACGCGAGCCGTGAGCAGATCCTTGAGGACGCCGGGCTCACCGCCGGCAAGATCGCGCAGGACGTGGTCGCGCAGGTGCTCGGCACCCGTGTTCCGATCGCTCGCCCGACCGGCGAGGCGCCCCTGCACACGGGGACGGTCGAGATCGTGACGAGCGTACGGGCGGAGCACAGCGCGGAGGAGCGCCGGCGGGGCTGAGGGCGGGCCGTCAGCGGTCGCCGTGCTGCACAGGTCCTGGCGACCCGACGTCGACGCTGACCGAGCCGCCTGGGCGGCGCCGGAACCACCGCAGCGGCTTGAGCCCGCGATCCTTGCGCAGCGCGAGCGATGCCGTTCTCGCCCAGGCCAGCGGGATCGCCGTCGCGCCCGACACGAAGCCGGCGATGACGAAGGCGGGCAACGGCGTCAATTGGTCCACATGCAGGATGCGGGCCACAGCGAAGGACACCGCACCGCAGAAGACGATGCCGAACGCGCACCAGGCCAGAAAGTGGATGCGGAACGCGGCGATGCGCACCATCCAGCGACCCAGCATGTAGGCAGGGCACACGCCGATCAGCAAGGCGAGAAGGCTGATCGGCACCGCGTAGATCATGACCAGCATCGAAACGCTGAATGCGCCTGAGAGGGCGGAGCTCGCGCGACCCGGTTCATCGATCATGCTCGCCACGCCGTGGGCGAGGCCGAGCAGTACTGAGGCGATCGCGAACAGCGCGACGTGCAGCGCAACCGCACGTGCCGCCCCGCTGGCGAATTCTCCCCCGTCGAACGCCATGGGTTCCTCGGGCGTCCGCGGCGATGCCGCATGCGGGTCGCTCATGGCTGCACTTCCAAGATCCGGTCGAGCGGGGTGCCGAGGCTCTGGGGCAGTCATGCCACGGCCCCCGGGAACGTCCACGCGCATCGCGCCGTGATCCCGCGATCGGCGTTCAGCGCCCGCGCCGCGGTGAATCTCCAGGCGAGCGGGAACGCGATCGCCCCCGCGAGGGCGCTCGGCACAGCGACGAGGAACAAGCCGACAGACCCCAGGGTCAACAAGGCGAGGAACGAACCCGCCGCGCCGACGGCGAGACCGAGGATCGCGTTGACGGCGACGTGCAAGGCGGGGTGGGCAGAGCGTTCGCATATGCGGTTGAGCGCAAATGCAGGAAATACGAAGAGGAGGAATGCGGGGATGCTGAGGACGGCGCCCACGACCGCGAACATGACCGCTCCAAGAAGGCGGGACGAGACGTCCGAGATCGAGCAGGAGACGGAGGATGCATAGGTGGGACAGCCGAACACGGTCATCGCCGTGAACATCAGTACCGGCAGGAGGAGGAGGGTCAGGCCCCACGCGAGCAGTGCGCCGTTGACGAACTCCTCCGTGGTGAACGCCATCGGCTTCTTGGGCGTCCGCGGCGACGCAGCCCGCTCGTCGCTCATGGCCGCACGTCCGCGATCTGGTCGAGGAGATCGCGCGTCACGCCGCGGACACCGGGGACACGCAGGAACGGGAGCGCGACGGCGAACAGCCTGAGACCGGTATCGAGGAGGCGGGTGGTCTTCGCCTGGTCGGGCGACTCGTCATAGGTCCACCGGAGGATGAGCGCCAGATACATCGGGAAGATCGCCTCTGGCAGGCGCTCGACGATGTCGTCCGGCACGCGATGCGATGCGCCTTCGACGACCTCGCGGAGCAGACCGATCGTCATCTCGCGCGCGGGAGACGACTCCACGGACAGGGGATTGATCGGGGAGTCGGGGGAGACCATCGCGCTGAGGAAGCCCGGCGCCACGGCGCGGTAGGCGCCGACCGTCTCCAGGCCGGTCTCGAAGAACACGCGCAGTCGGTCAACGAGGCCGGTCACCCCCGTCAGCCGCGGACGCGCGGCGGCACCGTGATCCCGCTGCTGCTGGTCGTAGAGCTCTTGGACCAGGTGCTCCTTGGAGGGGAAGTAGTAGTACGCGTTCCCGACCGAGACGCCGGCCTCCTTGGCGATCAACCGGATCGTGGTGTCCGGGTAGCCTCGCTCGACGAACGAGGCCATCGCGGCCGCGCGGATCCGCGCTCTCGTCGCCTCGGCCTTCGGGGTGAGCGGCTTGGCAGTGGCGTCCGACTCTGAACTGAACATGTTCAAAGAATAGCGCGAGGCGAGCCTCACGTCCATCGCGAAGCCCCGGCGGACGTCGTGATCGATTCAGTCGGGATCCGCGACTGTCTCTGCGACGAGCTGCGCGACCGCGGCCTCGGCGCGGGCGCGGTCGTCGTCCACGAGTCCGATGCGCGTGCGCCGGTCCAGGATGTCGGCGGCGGTCATGGCGCCTTCCGCGCGCACGGCGAACTCGACCTCGGCTCGCGTCACGCCGATGCCCTGCGCGATGGGTTCCCTGGGATCCGCGCAGCGCGCGCGAGCCAGCACCAGTCCCGCCTCGGCGCCGTATCGCCAGTCCAGGTTGCTTCCGGGGCGGCTCGGCGAGGCCAGCGCGCCGACCAGGGGCAGGGCTGCGGTGCGGCACGGCGCCGCGGGCAGGTGCGAGAGCGCGACGGCGCGATCCATCGCGTCCTCGGCCATGCGGCGGTACGTGGTGAGCTTGCCGCCCAGGACGTTCACGAAGCCGCCCTCCGAGACGGCGACGAGGTGCCGCCGGGAGATGTCCGCGGTGGAGGCGTCACCCGTGTCGACGAGCGGTCGCAGCCCGGCGTACGCGCCGCGCACCTGATCGCGGCGGATCGGCGTCCGCAGCGCGCGGTTGAGGACGTCCAGCAGGAACGCGATCTCCGGTTCCGTGGGGGCCGCGACCGAGGGGACCGGCCCCGGCGCGTCCTCGTCGGTGAGGCCCACGACGACGCGGCCGAGCTGCTGGGGCAGTGCGAAGACGAACCGGCTGATGGACCCGGGGTGCGGCACGGTGAGCGCCGCGGATGGATTGCCGAGTGCGGCGGCGTCGAGAACGATGTGTGTTCCGCGACTCGGGCGCATGCGGATCGAGTCGTCGAGCGCTCCGGCCCAGACGCCCGTGGCGTTCACGACCGCGCGAGCACGGATGTCGAACCGCTCCCCGGTGAGCGCATCCTCGAGGGATGCGCCGTCATGGCGCAGTCCGAGCGCGCGCACCCGGGTGAGGATCCGTGCGCCGAGCGACGCAGCGGTCCGCGCCACGGCGACGACGAGCCTGGCATCGTCGACGAGCTGCCCGTCGGCTGCGAGCACCGCGCCCCGCAGCCGGTCGGTCTGCACGGAGGGCGCCATCCGCGCGGCGGTGCGCGCGCTGACGAACCGCGGTGCCGGAAGCACGGCATGGGGCGTGCGCACCCGCAGGCGCAGCAGATCCCCGAGCGCGAAGCCCACGACACCCGTGGCGCGCTGCGTCATCGTGACGGCGGGGGAGAACGGGAGCAGCTGCGCCATCGGGCGGATGAGATGCGGTGCGATGCGGGTCATCAGCAGGTGGCGCTCGATCGCGCTCTCCCGGGCGGTGGCGACATCTCCGGTCGCGAGGTAGCGCAGTCCGCCGTGTACGAGCTTCGAGCTGAAGCGACTCGTGCCGTACGCGAGGTCCTCCGCCTCGACGAGCGCGACCGACAGTCCGCGGCTCGCCGCGTCCAGGGCCACGCCGACGCCGGTGATTCCGCCGCCGACCACGAGCAGATCGACCCGATCCGCCGCCGACCGGACGAGCTCGTGCTCCCGCCGCGCCGCGGTCAGCCGCGAGGATCCGCTCATGGCCGGAGCAGGCCTTCGACGGCGGCGCGCAGTTCGCGTTCGAAGGAGGATTCGTCGATCAGCTCGCTCACCGTCCCCTGCGAGAGCAAAGCGGACTGCGCCACGAGCAGCAGCATCACCGCCATCGCCTGCGGGTCGTCGCCGCGTACTGAGCCATCGTGCTGGGCGGCGCGGATCGCGACGGCGAGCCATCCGAGGATCGCACGCTGACTGGATCCGACCCGCTCGAGCGTGTAGCGGGTGAACGCCTCCGGCTCCTCGGTCAGGAGGTGCCGGTAGACGTGATCCGCACGGAACAGTGCGGCGAACCGCAGGACGTCGTCGACGATCGCGACGCGCGTCGTGGCCGGCGCGGGGAATCGGTCGAGGATGAGGGCCACGCGGCGCAGCAGCGCGGACCGGACCACGTCGTCCGCATCGGACCAGTTCCGATAGACGGTCGGGCGGCTCACGCCCGACCGCCGGGCGAGCTCGGCGATCGTCATGCCGTGCACGCCTCGGGTCGCGATGAGCGCGTCCGCGGCATCCAGGATCCTGGTCTGCGTGGCATCCCAGGTGGGGAGGACGACCCCCGGAATCGCTTGACGTTTTGTCATGATCTGTCACACTGTAACGCATGACTCACGAGAGCGGCAGAGGCGCCGACGATCCGAGCTCCGAGGCGGCGCAGATGCGCTGGAACGGCTGGGGAGACCCGGATCGTGCAGCGGAACTGCCCTTCGCCGTGCGGTCAATGCTGCCGCTTCTGCTCGGGCGGATCCGCCGTCCCGAGCCCGCGGTGGCCCTCGCCGACGTCCGGCTGAGCCCCTCTGCGTTCACACCGGAGGATGCGGACGCCTTCGCCGCGGTCCTCGGGGTCGATCAGGTGCGGACGGATGCGGAGCCCCGCATCCGGCACGCCGGCGGGCGGTCCACGCCCGACCTGCTGCGCCGCCGTGACGCGGTCCAGGATGCGCCGGACGCGGTGCTGCGGCCTCGCGATCACGACGAGGTGGTCGTGTGCCTGCGGCTCGCTGCCGAGCGCGACATCGCCGTGATCCCCTTCGGTGGCGGCACCAGCGTGGTGGGCGCCCTCGACCCCGAGCGCGGCAGCCACCGCGCCGTGGTCAGCCTGGACCTCGGCCGCATGAGCGGGCTGCTCGACTACGACGCCGTGAGCGCCGAGGCGGTGCTGGCGGCCGGGACCACGGGTCCGGAGACCGAGCGGCTGCTCGCGCAGCACGGGATGGAGCTCGGGCACTACCCGCAGAGCTTCCGGTACGCGACGATCGGCGGGTTCGCCGCCGCCCGGTCGTCGGGGCAGAACTCGGCCGGGTACGGACGCTTCGACACGATGGTCACGGGGATCCGCGTCGCGACGCCGACCGGTGACGTCGAGCTGGGACGGTCGCCGGGCAGTGCGGCGGGCCCCGACCTCGTGCGGCTGTTCCTCGGATCCGAAGGCATCTACGGCGTCATCACGGAGGTCAGGGTGCGAGTGCATCCCGTGCCGGTCGAGCGCGTGATGGAGTCATGGGCGTTCCCCGACTTCGCGACCGGTGCCGCGGCACTGCGCGCCGTGGCGCAGCTCGGCGGCGAGCCCACGGTGATCCGCCTGTCGGATGAGGCGGAGACGAGCGTGAGCCTCGCCCAGGTCGGCAAGATCGGCAAGGCCCTCGCGAGGGGTGCGAGCGTGGTCACCGTGCTCGAGGGGGACGACGTGGCTGCGCGCCGGACGCGCACGGCGGCGATGCTGCAGGCGGCCGGAGGCACCTCCTCGGGCGAGGGCCCGTCCGAGGACTGGCTGCGCACCCGATTCGACGGGCCCTACCTGCGCGATGCGCTGCTCGACGCCGGCGTGTTCTGCGAGACGCTGGAGACCGCCACGACCTGGTCGCGCCTCGAGGGGCTGCGCGAGGCGGTGACGCGCGCGCTCAAGAGCGGTTTCGCCGACGCGGGGCGCAAGGCGTTCGTGATGTGCCACGTCTCGCACGTCTACCCGACAGGGGCGTCGCTCTACTTCACCGTGCTGGCGCCGCTCGGCGCCGACGCCCTGGCGGCGTGGGACGGTATCAAGCACCGCGTCGGCGACGCCATCATGGCAGCAGGCGGCACGATCAGCCATCACCATGCGGTGGGTCGCGATCACGCGCCCTGGCTCGGCGAGGAGATCGGCGAGACCGGCCTGCGGATCCTCGCAGCAGTCAAGCGCGAACTCGATCCCGAGGGGATCATGAATCCCGGAGCGGTGCTCGGCGCGGCGACACCCGTCCCCGCACGGGCCGCGGGAGCCTGAGACGTGACGACGATCGCGCTGATCGCCAATCCGCGCTCCGGCAAGGGGCGCGGCGCCGCTGCGGCGGATGCGGCGGCCGCGGCGCTGTCCGCTGCGGGCGCGAACGTGCGTGTGCACATCGGGGCCTCGGCGGCCGACACGCGGCGGCTCACCGGAGCGGCTCTCGCCGCGGATCCCGACGCGATCGTCGTCGTCGGCGGAGACGGCACTCTGTCGGAGATCCTGTCCGAGCTCGCGGGCACCGAGGTGCCGGTGGCTCTCGTGCCGGCCGGCACCGGGAACGACTTCGCGCGAGCCCTGGGGCTGCCACGGCGCGATCCGGCGGGTGCCGCGCTCCTCGCCCTGCGCGGCGCGCGTCGCCGAATCGACGTCGGCGAGATCGTGGCGGATGGGAGGATCACGCCGTTCCTCACCGTCGCCGCGCTCGGCTTCGACGCGAAGGTCAGCGACCGCACCAATCTGCTGCGGTGGCCGCGCGGCGCGGCGCGCTACTACCTCGCGATCCTCGTGGAGGTCGTGCGCCTGCGCCCCACCCGGTTCCGGCTGGCCTGCGATGGCGAGAGCGCCCGGGAGGCCTCGGGCACGCTCGTCGCCGTAGGCAACACCGTGAGCTACGGGGGCGGCATGCCGATCTGCCCCGAGGCGAGCCCCGACGACGGGCTGCTGGATGTCGTCCACGTCGCCCCGCTGGGCCGGGTCAGACTGCTGCGCCTGTTCCCGCTCCTGCTGCGCGGGCATCATCTGGGGCGGCGGGAGGTGGCCCACCGAAGGGTCGGGGAGATCACGGTGTCGGCCCCGGACCTCGTGGTCTACGCCGACGGCGAGCGGGTCGCCGAGAAGGAGTGTACGATCCGGGTGCGTCCGGCATCGCTGACGGTGATGGTCCCGAGCGGAGGAACGGCATGAGCGGCTTCGACGAGGATGTCGTCGTGATCGGATCCGGGTTCGGCGGCGCGGTCGCCGCGCTCCGGCTCGTGGAGAAGGGCTACCGGGTCCGTGTGTACGAGGCCGGGCGCCGCTTCGAGGACGAGGACTTCGCGAAGACGAACTGGAACATCCGCCGCTACCTGTGGGCCCCCGCGTTCGGGTGCTTCGGCGTGCAGCGGATCCACCGGCTGCCGCACGTCATGATCCTCGCCGGAGCAGGCGTCGGCGGCGGGTCCCTGAACTATGCGAACACGCTCTATCAGCCGGGAGCGCCCTTCTTCGACGATCCGCAGTGGGCGGGCATCGCCCCGTGGCAGGCGGAGCTCGCGCCGCACTACGCCACGGCCAAGCGGATGCTCGGCGTCGTGGAGCACTACCCGCATACCGGGCCGGTGGAACGGATCATGGCCGGAGCGGCAGAAGACCTCGGCGTCGCGAAGACGTTCCGCAGGGCGCCGGTCGGGGTGTACTTCGGCGCGCCGGGGGAGACCGTGCCGGATCCGTTCTTCGGAGGCGAAGGGCCCGCGCGGACCGGCTGCACCCTGTGCGGGAACTGCATGGTCGGCTGCCGGGTCGGTGCGAAGAACACCCTCATGAAGAACTATCTCGCCCTCGCAGAGCGCCGTGGCGCGGTGATCGAGGCCCTCCGCACCGTCGTCGAGGTGCGCGAGCTCGCGGGAGGCGGGTTCTCGGTCACCACCCGTCACAGCGGCGCCTGGGGCCGGGGACGGCGGCGCACCGTCACCGCGGAGCGCGTCGTGCTCGCCGCCGGTACGTGGGGGAGCCAGCAGCTCCTGCACCGGATGAAGGCCAGCGGCGCCCTGCCACGGATCCCGGATGCGCTCGGCCGACTCACCCGCACCAACTCCGAGGCGCTGGACGGCGCGGTCTCGACCGCGGTGCCCGAGGAGGCCGGCTTCGCCCACGGCGTGGCCATCACGACCTCCTTCCACGTCGATGAGCGCACCCACGTGGAGAACGTGCGCTACGGGCCGGGATCCAATCTCATGGGCGCCCTCGCGACGGTGCTCGTTCCGGGGGATGTGCCGCTGCACCGACGGCTGGGCGCGCTGCTCGGCGCCGTCGTGCGCCATCCGATCCGCCAGTTCCGACTCGGCACGCTGCGGCGCTGGAGCGAGCGGGGCATCATCGCGCTCGTGATGCAGACCGCCGACAACTCGCTCACGCTCTCGCTGCGGCATCGGTTCGGGCGCGACGTGCTGACGAGCGCGCAGGGTCACGGCGCCCCGAACCCGAGCCATCTGCCCGAGGCGCATCGCGCGGCGGAGGCGATCGCCGCCCGCATGACGCAGGAGACCGGCGTCCCGGCGTCGGCGCGGGGTTCCTGGCCCGAGGTCTTCGGGATCCCGCTCACCGCCCACTTCCTCGGCGGGGCGGTGCTCTCGGAGGCCCCGGAGCACGGCGTCGTCGATCCGTACCACCGCGTGTGGGGTCATCCAGGGCTGTCGGTCGTGGACGGATCCGCCGTCCCCGCGAACCCCGGCGTCAACCCGTCGCTCACGATCACGGCCCTCGCCGAACGCGCGATGTCGTACTGGCCGCGACGGGGCGAGGCGGATCCGAGGCCGGTTCAGGTGCTCCCCGGTCGTTGAGCGAGCACGGCCGAAGGTCGAGCGAGACGACTCCGCCTCCGTGAACGACGAAGCCCCTGTTCCGGACCCTTCGACGAGCTCAGGGACCGGAACAGGGGTTTCACGAAGGGTCAGCGGTTCGCGATCCCGCGGATCACCGGCGTGTGGAACGTCGCGCCGAACACGCGCTCGGACGCGCCTTCGCGGTCGAGGTACGGCGAGGCGCCGCCGTCGATGAACGGCCAGCCCGCGCCGAGGATGAGGCACAGGTCGATGTCCTCGACCTCGGGGACCACGCCCTCGTCGAGCATGAGCCTGATCTCCTGTGCGAGCCCGTCCTGCACGCGGCGGAGGATCTCCGCGGCGGGCGTCGGGGCGGAACCCGCGGCCTGCTTCACGATCTTGTCCGCGGCCTTGGTGAAGCCGGTGACCCGACCGCCCTTGTCCTTCTCGACGACCTCGGGCAGATCCGCCAGCGCGTGGAAGTTCTCGTTCGCGTAGAAGCGATCCGGGAACGCGTGCACCATGGTGTCCTGCACGTGCGCGGCGACCTTCCAGCCGACCAGGTCGATGAGCTGGAACGGACCCATCGGCAGACCGAGCGGCGCGAACGCCTTCTCGACCTCGGCGACCGGCGTGCCCTCGTAGACCGCGCGGGCCGCCTCGCCCATGACCTTGGCGAGCAGGCGGTTCACGACGAATCCGGGGGCGTCGGCGGTGAGGACGGCGTTCTTGCCGAGTCCCTTCGCGACCACGAACGCGGTCGACAGAGCGGCCTCGGTCGTGGTGGCCGTCTTCACGATCTCGATGAGCGGCATGACCGCGACCGGGTTGAAGAAGTGGAAGCCGACCAGCCGCTCGGGGTGCGCGAGCTTCGAGCCGATCTCCTCGACCGAGAGGGACGAGGTGTTGGTCGCGAGGATCGCGTCCTCGGCGACGATCTTCTCGATCTCGCCGAACACCGCCTGCTTGACGCCGACCTCCTCGAACACGGCCTCGATCACGAAGTCGCAGTCCGCGTACAGGGACTTGTCGGTCGTGCCGGTGACCAGACCGCGCAGCTTGTTGGCGCTGTCCGCGTCGAGGCGGCCCTTGGCCTCGAGCTTGCCGATCTCCTCGTGGATGTAGGCGACGCCCTTGTCGACACGCGCCTGGTCGAGGTCGGTGATGAGCACCGGCACCTGCAGCTTGCGCACGAACAGCAGCGCGAACTGGCTGGCCATGAGACCTGCTCCGATGATGCCGACCTTGGTGACCTTCTTGGCGAGGGCCTTGTCGGGGGCGCCGACCGGGCGCTTGGCGCGCTTCTGCACGAGATCGAAGGCGTACATCGACGCGGCGAACTGATCGCCGGTGACGAGATCGGCGAGCGCCTCGTCCTCGCGGGCGAAGCCCTCCTCGCGGGTGCCGCTCTTCGCCTTGTCGAGCAGGTCGAGCGCCACGTACGGCGAACGGGGCACGGTGCCGACCTTCGACTCGAGCATGCCTCGGGCCATCTTGATGGCGATCGGCCACTTGGTGAGGCGCTCGATCTTGCCCGGCTCGTTCTTGCGGTCGACCTTCTTGCCGCCGAGCACGGCGTCGGCCCAGCGCAGCGAGTCCTCCAGGAAGTTCGCGGCCGGGAAGATCGCGTCCATCATGCCGAGCTCGAACGCCTGCTGCGGCTTGAGCATGCGGTTCTGCTTGAGCGGGTTCGAGATGACGACCTCGAGCGCGTTCTCGATGCCGATGAGGTTCGGCAGCAGGTAGGCGCCGCCCCAGCCCGGGATGATCCCGAGGAACACCTCGGGAAGCGCGAGGGCCGCCGCCGAGGCGTCGACCGTGCGGTACGTCGAGTTCAGCGCGATCTCGACGCCGCCGCCGAGGGCGAGACCGTTGACGAACGCGAACGACGGCACACCGAGGGAGCTGAGGGATCCCAGCACCTTGTGACCGAGCTGCGCGATGAGGCGAGCGTTATCACGGGATCCGACCCGGCTGATGTCGGAGAGATCGGCACCGGCCGCGAGGATGTACTGCTTGCCCGTGATGCCCACCGCGTGGATCTCGCCGGCGGCGGCGCGAGCCCTGAGACCGGCGAGCGTCTCACCGAGTTCGGTGAGGGTCGCGGGGCCGAGCGTGTTCGGACGGGTGTGATCGCGGCCGTTGTCGAGCGTGACGAGGGCGAGCACCTTGCCGGAGGGCAGGCGCACGTCGCGCACGGGGGAGTGCGTGACGACCTCGCCCTCGGTGAGGGCCATGATGGGCGAGAAGTCGATGGCGTCGTAGTTCGTCATTCCTGCACTCACTTCCGCTTCTTGCCGTCGAAGTAGGGGTTCTCCCAGATGACCGAGCCGCCCTGACCGAGGCCCACGCACATCGCGGTGAGGCCGTAGCGGACATCGGGACGCTCGGCGAACTGCGCCGCGAGCTGGATCATGAGGCGCACGCCGCTCGCCGCGAGCGGGTGGCCGACGGCGATCGCGCCGCCCCACGCGTTGACCCGGGGGTCGTCATCGGCGATGCCGAAGTGGTCGAGCAGCGAGATGACCTGGATCGCGAAGGCCTCGTTGAGCTCGAAGAGGCCGATGTCGGAGATGTCGAGCCCGGCCTTCTTGAGCGCCTTCTCGGTGGACGGGATCGGTCCGATGCCCATGATCTCCGGCTGCACGCCGGCGAACGCGAAGGACACCATGCGCATCTTCGGAGCGAGCCCGAGCTCCTTGACCGCTCCGCCGCCGGCGAGCAGCGACATGGTCGCACCGTCGGTGAGCGGCGAGGAGGTGCCGGCCGTGACGCGGCCGTGCGGGCGGAACGGGGTCTTCAGCGCCGCCAGATCCTCCATCGTGGTCTGCGGGCGACGCCCCTCGTCCTCGGTGGCGAGGCCCCAGGCGCCGTCGGCGCCCTTGATCGCGACCGGCACGAGGTCGGGCTGGATCTTGCCCGCGTCGTAGGCGGCCTGCACCTTGTGCTGGCTCAGCATGCCGAAGCGGTCGGAGCGCTCCTTGGTGAGGTGCGGGAAGCGGTCGAAGATGCGCTCCGCGGTGACGCCCATGTTCAAGGCGCCGGGGTCGACCATCCTCTCCGCGACGAAGCGCGGGTTGGGGTCCGCGTTGCCGCCGATCGGGTGGTGGCCCATGTGCTCGACGCCGCCGGCGAGGGCGAGGTCGTACATGCCGACGCCGATCGACGCACCCATGGTGGTGACGCTGGTCATGGCGCCCGCGCACATGCGCTCCACGGCCAGGCCGGGGACGGTCTGCGGGAGGCCGGCGAGGATCGCGACCGAGCGTCCGAGGGTGAGACCCTGGTCACCCGTCTGCGACGTCGCCGCGATCGCGACGTCGTCGATCCGGTCCAGCGGGACGTTCGCGTTCCGCTCCATCAGGCCGATCGTGGCCTTGACGGCCAGGTCGTCCGCGCGGGTGTTCCAGTACATGCCCTTCTCGCCGGCGCGCCCGAAGGGGGTGCGCACTCCATCGACGAAGAAGACGTCCGAGATCTCGGCCACTCTGCCTCCAATGTCCGGTCCGCTGCGCGGACAGGGCCTCCAATATCCGGACCGCTGCGCGGAACGGATGGTCGCCGGCGCGCAGCTGCGCGCCGGACTTACAGTTTCGCACGTTCCGAGGAACGCGGTTCCCGAATTCGTGAGACCGAGTGTCAGCTCGATCACGCGCTCCGGGGGTGTTCCCTCAGCCTAGGAGCGGTGGGGGATCCGTGGAGGAATCGGTTGGGCTGAACCTACGAAGCGGTTCCGGGTGCCTCGTCCGCTGTTTGCGCGGCTTCCACAAAAGCATCCGCGATCCGCTGTGCGGTTTCCTCAATCTGCCAGGTCCTGGCCTCGCGCGCGGCGAGGGCGGATCCGATGGACGCGGCGTTGATCTCGGTGGGCGGTTCCCAGGCGATCCGGCGCAGCGTGTCGGGCGTGAGGAGGTTCTCCGTGGGCATCCCGAGCTCTTCGGCGTGCGCCTCGACGGCCGCACGGGCGGCCTTCAGTCGGGCATCGGCCTCGGGGTTGCGATCGGCCCAGGCGCGCGGCGGCGGGGGCGCGTCGCTGGGCACGCGCTCGCGCGGAGGGTCGGTGCGCTCACGGCCCCGCTCGATCGCGCTCCACCACCGGTCCAGCTGGCTGCGGCTCGCGCGCCCGGTGAAGGCGGAGACGGCCGCGAGCGCGCCCTTGTTCTGCGGATTCGCCTGCACGGCGGCGATCAGGGCGCGGTCCGGCACGAGGCGACCGGGGGAGACGTCGGACTCTCGGGCGAACTCCTCGCGCGCCTCCCACAGCTCACGGGCGACCGCGAGGTTCTTGGCGCCGCGCACCTGGTGCAGGCCGCTCAGGCGCCGCCACGGTTCCTCGCGCGGGGGCTTGGGCAGGCGGAGGCGCGTCGCCTCGAACTCCTCGGCGGCGAATGCCGTCTTGTGGGCGGTCTCGAGCTCGGAAGCGATGAAATCGCGCACGTCCACCAGGTGCAGGACGTCCAGCTCGGCGTACTCGAGCCAGGAGTTCGGCAGCGGTCGGGTCGACCAGTCCGCGGCGGAGTGCTCCTTGGCCAGGACGATGCCGAGGGCGCGCTCGACGACGGCGGCGAGGCCCACGCGCTCGTAGCCGAGCAGACGCGCGGCGAGCTCGGTGTCGAAGACGCGCGCGGGGTCGAGGCCCAGCTCGTGCAGCGACGGCAGATCCTGGCTCGCGGCATGGAAGACCCACTCCTCGGCGCCGATCGCCTCCTGCAACGGGACGAACGAGCTGATCGAGATCGGATCGAACAAGAACGCGCCGGCGTCGCGGCGGAAGGCCTGGACGAGATAGGCGCGCTGCGAGTAGCGGAAGCCGGAGGCGCGCTCCACGTCGACGGCGACGGGTCCCTGCCCCACAGCGAGCGTCTCGGCCGCTGCGACGAAATCCTTGTCGTTGTCGATGACGACGTAGTCAGTCACGGATGGTTCTCCTGGCGCCGAACACGGCGATGTCCTCTGAGCCCGGCGGCAGTCCCGCCAGCATTCCGACCAGCTCCGCCCATGCCTCGGCATGCGGGGCGAGGGGGCCGGTCGGCGACCACGACGCACGGAGTTCGATCTGCGCGCCGTCCCCTTCCGCAGCAAGGCCCCCGAATCCCTTCGAGAGGGTCTTCGTCGAGGTTCCGGATGCGGAGTGATGCGTCGCGCCCCGCGAGCCGAGCGCGTCGATCAGCCAAGACCACGCTACATCCGCCAGCAGCGGATCGGTGCCGATCTCGGGCTCGAGCGGTGCCTGCGCGAACGCGACGATGCGCCACGGTCCGCCCCAGGCGTCGGGCTCGGCCGGATCGTGCAGCAGCACGAACCGTCCCGTGCCGTAGAGGGAGTCGCCGTTCTCGTCGGGGCGCACGTCCGCCGCGAGCGCCAGAGCATCGGGCGCGAGGCCGGACGGTGCGGGAATCTCGCGCACCACGATGTCGTCGCGGAATCGCAGCGCCCGCAGTTGCTCAGCAGCAAGCGCGAAGACGCCGTCGGGTCCGGGATGAGCGCTCACGCGGACAGACTAGAGTCAGGAGGCGATGAAGAGTCTCAGGCACGCCGCGACGATCGGCGCGATCGCGCTGGCAGGCGCCGCGGCTCTCGGCGCGGCGATCGGCGGAGCCCTGGTGCTGCGCATCGCGCGGCAGGTGATCACCCCGGCCCCGCGCAAGAACGACACCGACGTGCTGGCCGTCGACACAGGGACGCAGACGATCGAGCTCGCGCGCACCCCTGACACCGAACTGCCGGGGCGCTACGGCCTGTACGTCGAGGGAACGCCTGGCTACGTGAAGCTGGGCGCGGTGCTGCACGCGGACGCGCTCAGCGTGCGCCGCAAGCTCCTGACCCAGATCGAACCCGGCGCGGAAGTGGGGCGCAGGGCCGGCTTCAGCGGCTACTACTACCTCGCGCCCGGGGAGCTGCACCTGCCCTATGAATCGGTGCTGATCGGGACGCCGGCGGGGCCGTGCCCTGCATGGCTGTTCCCCGCGGAATCGAAGACCTGGGTGATCCAGGTGCACGGCCGGGGCGCCACCCGTTCCGAGTGCCTGCGCGCCGTCCCCGTGCTGCACGCCGCGGGACTACCGGTGCTCATCGCCTCCTACCGCAACGACGGGGAGGGGCCGCGCACCCGCCCAGGATCCTACGGACTCGGGGCGACGGAATGGCGCGACATCGACACCGCGATCGCCTACGCGCTGCGTCATGGCGCGGAGCGGATCCTGCTCATGGGCTGGTCGATGGGCGGAGCGATCGCTCTGCAGACCCTGGTGACCTCCGATCACGGCGGCGCGGTCGTCGGCATGATCCTGGACTCGCCGGTCGTGGACTGGCGCACGGTGCTGCGCTTCCAGGCGAAGGCCATGAAGCTGCCGGATCCGCTTCCGCAGCTCGCGATGGACGCCCTGGAGCAGCCTTGGTCGGCGCGGCTCAGCGGTGCGGACGAGGCCATCGCCTTCGACGCCCTGGACATGGTCGCCCGCTCCGCCGAGCTGGATGTGCCGATCCTGCTGATGCACAGCGACGACGACGGCTTCGTGCCCTCGGACGCCTCTCATGCCCTGGCCCTGGCGCGTCCGGATCTGGTGACGATGCCGCCGTTCACCGGAGCGCGCCACACCAAGCTCTGGAACTACGACCAGAATCGCTGGACCGACGCGATCACCGACTGGCTCGGAGAGCACGGCTTCGCGGACTGACCGCGAGACTCCACCTGGGCGACGAGAATTCGCTCCGGCGGTGCTGTCTCGTCGCGGAGATGGAGTCTCGCGGTCAGGATGTGGCTCAGGCGGCGGCGAGGCGGGTGCGCACCTGGCGTTTGGCGCGCATGAGCATGCCGGTCATGCCGGAGATGCGGAGCGGCGAGACCACCCTGGTCAGCCCGATCGACTGGGGGAAGTCGTCGGGGATCGCGAGCACGGCCTCCGGGCTGAGACCCGCGATGCCCTGCGCGAGGATGCTCGCGAAGCCTCGGGTGGTCGGAGCCTCAGCGGGCGCCGTGGCGTGCATCGTCACGGCGCCGCCGGTCAGCTCGAGGTAGATGTACACCGGCGACTGGCACTCGGCCACTCGCTCGGTCATCTCGGGGTGCGTCGCGACCTCGTCCGAGACCGCGGGCAGCTCGTTCGAGAACTCGAGGAGGAGCTGCAGCCGGTCGGATTCGGGGAGCTCGAGGAACTCGTCCCTGATCTCGGCGAGGGAGTCGGGGAGGACGAAGGCGGGGGTGTCGGACATCCCCGCCATTCTCCCACGTCAGAGCGTCCCGGGCTCCTCGCCCGTGACGATCGGGACGCGCACGGCGCTGCCCCATTCGGTCCAGGAGCCGTCGTAGTTGCGCACGTTCTCGAAGCCGAGCAGGTGCTTCAGCACGAACCAGGTGTGGGCGGAGCGCTCGCCGATCCGGCAGTACGCCACGACGTCGTCGCCGGCCTCGAGGCCCGCGCCGTCGAGGTAGATCGTCTCCAGCTCGGTGCGGGGCTTGAATCCGCCGTCCTCGGCGACGGCCTTGGCCCACGGCACGTTCTGCGCGGTGGGGATGTGGCCGGCGCGCAGCGCGCCCTCCTCGGGGTAGGCGGGCGCCGAGGTCCGCGAGCCGTTGTACTCCTCGGGCGAGCGCACGTCGATGAGCGGATTGCCGAGGTGCGCGAGCACGTCGTCCTTGTAGGCGCGCAGCACCGAGTCGTCGCGCTCCACGACCGGGTACGCGGTAGCGGCCCGCTCCGGAAGCGCCGTCGTGATCTCTCGACCCTCGGAGATCCAGCGGTCGCGCCCGCCGTCGAGCAGCCGCACATCCTCGTGGCCGAAGAGGGAGAACACCCAGAGCGCATAGGCGGCCCACCAGTTGTTCTTGTCGCCGTAGATGACGACGGTGTCGTCACGCGAGATGCCCTTGCGGCCGAGGAGAGCGGAGAAGCCCTCGCCGTCCACGTAGTCGCGCACGACGGGGTCGTTGAGCTCGGTGTGCCAGTCGACCTTCACCGCACCGGGGATGTGCCCGGTCTCGTAGAGCAGCACATCCTCGTCGGACTCCACCACGACCAGGCCCGGTTCGCCGAGGTGCGCGGCGAGCCAGTCGGTGCTGACGAGCCGGCCGGGCTCGGCGTATTCGGCGAACGATGCGGATGTGGTGTCGAACTCGACGGTCACAGGGGGCTCCCTCGGAGGTGGTGATGCAGGGCGACGATGTCCGTGAACGGCCCGTCGCGCGCGATGACGCGCGGTGAAACCGGTGACGGCGACGGCGTAGGGTTGATCCGTCTCTTCGACACTAGAACCCCGTGCGCCCCTGCGCACCCGCCGGGTAAGACTTCGACACAGGATCCGAATGACCGATCAGGCCGCCACCTCCGGCGTCGTCCACCTCATCGACCGCCAGCCGCAGATGACCGGCACCGAACTGCTGACGGGTCTTGTGCCGCCGCCGCAGTTCGACGGAGCGACGTTCGACAGCTACCGCTCCGACGCGGCCTACCCCTCTCAGGAGGAGGCCAAGCAGCATCTCCTGGCGTTCGCCACCGGTGCGCAGCAGGTCAAGCGCGGCGGCCTGTTCCGGCGGGCGCCGAAGGTCCCGGAGACGAAGCCCGGCGTCTACCTCGACGGAGGGTTCGGCGTCGGCAAGACCCACCTCCTCGCCTCGATCTACCACGCGATGCCCGCACGGCGGAAGTACTTCGGATCCTTCATCGAGTACACGGCGCTCGTCGGCGCACTCGGCTATCGCAACACCGTCGACCTGCTCCGCGGGTCCGATCTGCTCTGCATCGACGAGTTCGAGCTCGATGATCCGGGCGACACGATGGTCATGACGCGCCTGCTCGGCGAGCTCGTCGGCAGCGGCACGAAGCTCGCGGCCACCTCCAACACCCCGCCGAACGCGCTGGGCGAGGGCCGTTTCGCCGCGCAGGACTTCCTCCGGGAGATCCACGCGATGTCGGACAGCTTCGAGACGATCCGCATCGACGGCGTCGACTTCCGCCAGCGCGCGCTGGACGGGCACGCCGTCGCGCTGTCCGCCGAGGACTACGCCGAGCAGATCGCAGCGCTGAGCGCGGGCCATCGCGTGTCGGACGACGCGTTCGACGACATCGTCAAGCACCTCGCGCAGGTGCACCCGTCGCGCTACATCCGCCTCATCGCGGGCGTCGAAGCGCTGGGGATCCGCGAGGTGCGCCAGCTCACCGATCAGTCGGAGGCACTGCGGTTCGTCGCCTTCGTCGACCGCGCGTACGACGCTCAGCTCCCGGTGCTCGCGACGGGCCGCCCCCTCGACGAGGTGTTCAGCGAGGAGATGCTCGGCGGCGGCTACCGCAAGAAGTACCTGCGCGCCATCTCCCGCCTGAACGCGCTCTCGCACGCCGAACGCCCCGCCGCGGGCTGACAGCGACCTGCGAAACACGCTGTTCACACAGCGGCGGATCCTGTAACACCGCCGCAACATCCGCCTCGTTCCCGCGAAACACGGCGCGGCCACACTGAAACGCACGACGCGATCAGGTGGAGGCGCACAGCATGGAAGCAACAGGGAACATCTCCTGGGGAGTGACGGCGACGGCGCTGGTGCTGCTCATGACGCCGGGGGTGGCGTTCTTCTACGGCGGTCTCGTGAAGGCCAAGAGCGTCGTCAGCATGATGATGATGAGCTTCGGCGCGATCGGACTCGTCGCGGTGCTGTGGATCCTCTTCGGCTCTTCGATGGCGAGTGTGACGTCGCCCACCCAGTTCGCGGGCGACCCGTTCGCCGACTTCGGCCTCGCATCGCTCGCGAGCGGCAAGGGGTCCAACGTGGCGCTGCTCACGGTGGGTTACGGCGCCACCTTCGCCATCATCACGGTCGCCCTCATCTCCGGCGCCATCGCCGACCGGGCGAAGTTCGGCCCCTGGCTGATCTTCGTCGGCGTCTTCGCGACGGTCGGCTACTTCCCGATCGCCGCCTGGGTCTGGGGCGGCGGCTGGATCATGCACCTGGGTGCGATGCTGTTCGGCGCCGACAGCGGCATCGAGTTCATCGACTACGCCGGCGGCACCGCCGTGCACATCAATGCGGGCGCCGCCGCCTTCGCCCTGGCCCTCGTGCTCGGCAAGCGGATCGGATTCCAGAAGGGCATCCAGAAGCCGCACAACGTGCCGCTCACGCTCCTCGGCGCCGCGCTGCTGTGGTTCGGCTGGTTCGGCTTCAACGCCGGGGCGCAGTGGACCACGAAGGGCATGGACGGCGTCGGCCTCATCACGATCAACACCTTCGGAGCCGCGGCTGCGGGCATCCTCGGCTGGATCCTCGTGGAGCGGATCCGCGGCGGCAAGGCCACCTCGATCGGCGCGGCCAGCGGCGCGGTCGCCGGTCTCGTGGCGATCACCCCGGCGTGCGCCAACCTGACGCCAGGGTGGGCGCTGCTGCTGGGCGCCCTGACCGGCGCGGTGTGCGCCCTGGCGGTCGAGCTGAAGTTCCGCCTCGGCTTCGACGACTCGCTCGACGTGGTCGGCCTGCACCTGGTCGGCGGCTTCATCGGCACGATCTACCTCGGCTTCTTCGCCACCGGACAGGGCCTGTTCACGGGCGGCGACATCCGGCTGCTCGTGGTGCAGGTGCTGGCGTCCGGCGGCGTGCTGATCTACTCCTTCGTCGTGGCGCTGGCGATCGGCCTCGCCATCGAGAAGACCATCGGATTCCGTGTCACCAGCGAGGACGAGATCGCCGGCGTCGACCTCGTGGTGCACGGCGAGGAGGGCTACGCGCTCACCTCCTGAGACCCGCGGGGATGCGGGACAGGCGCGGATAGGGTGTCGTTGTGACCACCAATGGCAACGGCATCCTGTCCGCGCTCCTCTCCGCCATCGCCGCGATCGCGAAGGCTCTCTCGAGCTCGTCCTCCCGTGCGGGGACGCCGCAGGGGACCGCAGGTCGAGGGGGAGTACGGCCTGCCGCCGGGACCGCGACGCTCGAGCCGACGCCCGGCCATGGCGGGGCCACCGAAACCATCGAGCTGGATCCCCGGTCCGTGCGCGCGCTGCGGGTCGCGTACGCGCCGCATCGCGACGGCGCACCGGACGCCGGTGAGATCGTGTGGACCTGGGTGCCCTACGCCGAGCGGGATGGGCGGGGCAAGGACCGGCCCGTGCTCGTGATCGCCACGCAGTCGGCGGAGCGGGTGTACGCGGTCAAGCTGACCAGCAAGTCGCACGACGGGGACCGCGATTTCCTCTCGCTCGGATCCGGCCCCTGGGACGGCCAGGGCAGGGAGAGCTGGGTCGACATCGACCAGCTCTACAGCGTGCACGTCTCCGGCGTGCGGCGCGAGGCGGCCGCCCTGGACCGCAACCGCTTCGAGCGTGTGGCGAGCGTGCTGGAGCGCCGGTTCGGATGGACCGCGGCCGCCTGAGGGCGGCTGCGACAAGGGCCGTCCCCGGCCCCGGCCGCGGCCCGCGAGCGCACGGCTAGCTGCCGAGTGCACGGCCTGTTGGCGTGCAGAACCCGTGCACCCGGCAGGATCCCGTGCACTCGGGCTCGGGACGCGACACGAGGCCGTGACCGACCGCGTGACCGCGGCCGCCTGAGGCCGTCCGAGCGAGCTGCTCAGCGACGCGTCGGCGATCCGCTCCGCAGCACGAGCACGGTCGTGACCGCGAGCACGACGATCCCGATCGCCTCCACGACGACCGTCTGGGGCACGAGGGTGAACGTCCACACCTCGGTGATGCCGAACAGCCCCACGGTGAGAGCGAGCAGGAGCGCGCCGAGCGTCGCGATCAGGAACAGCAGGGACAGCACCGTCGCGGCCTGCAGGAGCCGTCCGCGGAGCAGGGCCATCGCGACCGCGAGCACGAGCGCCGCGACGGCGTTGAGCACGAACAGCACGCCGAGGATCCCGCCGACCCCGTCGAACACGAGGAAGAGGTGGATCCCGCCGGTGGCGAGGAGGACGAGCGTGCTGAGGATCCGCATGACCCGCAGCGTCGGGGTGGTGGTCGACGTCATCGTGCTACCTGCTTCCGTCTCGAGCCGAGGCCTTCTGGAGTGACACGAGGCGCGCGTCCGTGCGGTTCATCCGCACCGTCCAGAGGATGTCGCGCCCGAACGACTCGAGCAGCAGCAGGAGCACCCCCGCCGCCGCGATGACGTCGACGACTGGGGGCAGCACCTGCGCCGCGATGACGGCGAGCACGATGCCGCAGACCGCGGCGACGACCTTGCGCCAGTACCGGTACGGCAGAGTGCGTCCGAGGATCGGCAGCACCCACGTGGCGGCGACGAACGCGTATCGCATGAGACCGATCGCGAGCACCCAGCCGCCCACGAACCGCGCGTCGTACACGCACAGCACGAGCAGCAGGAACGCGTCGACCTCCATGTCGAAGCGGGCGCCGAGCTCGCTCACGCTGTCGGTGCGGCGCGCGACATACCCGTCCACGCCGTCGAGGGCGAGCGCGACGGCCACGATCGTCACGAGGAGCACGGAGGAGATCCCGGCGTTGAGCGACGTCACGACGATGCTCGTCGCGACCCCGACGAGCATCGACCGGGTGGCTGTGACCGCGTTGGCGGCGCCGAAGCGCGTGCTGCCGCGGCGCAGGAGTCCTCGCGAGACCAGCACCGACGAAACGACCAGGTAGCCCACCGCAGCCGCCCATCCCGCGGGGGAGAGCGGCGTCGAAAGGGCACCGACCACGAGCAGCACGAAGACTCCTGCGGCCACCCAGAACCAGGGCGTGAACTGAACCTTTCGCATCCGGCCTCCGTGTTACTTTCATGGTAGTCATGGGTGACACGACGCAGCGGGCGGTCGAGGTTCACGCGGATCGCCCGGAGGCGGCGACCGCGTGGTGGACGACCGGCCATGGCCGCGGGGAGTTCCGGAGTGAGCCGGTGCGGTCTCCCACTCCTGGTGAGGCCTCGGTGCGCACCCTCTGGACGGGGATCAGCCGCGGCACGGAGTCTCTCGTCGCGCGCGGCATGGTCCCTCCCTCTGAGCAGGAACGGATGCGCGCGCCCTTCCAGGACGGCGACTTCCCGTTCCCGGTCAAGTACGGCTATCTCAACGTCGGGGTGGTCGAGGAGGGGCCGGCCGCGCTGCGCGGGCGGACGGTGTTCGCGCTGCTCCCGCACCAGTCCCGGTACGTCGCGACCGTGGAGGCCCTGGTTCCCGTACCGAGCGGCGTCCCGGCGCGGCGTGCGGTGCTCGCGGGCGCGGTGGAGACCGCCGTGAACGTGCTCTGGGACGCGGCTCCCGCCATCGGCGACCGCGTGCTCGTCGTCGGTGCCGGGATGATCGGCTGCGCTGTGGCGCGGCTGGCCTGCGGGATCCCCGGTGCCGAGGTCACCGTCGTCGATGTCGATCCGGAGAAGCAGCACGTCGTGGAGGCGCTCGGTGCGCGGTTCGCGGGCGCCGCGGATCCGCCCGGCGAGGCCGACGTGGTGATCGAGGCCAGCGGATCCGGTGCCGGGCTGCAGCTCGCCGTCCGGAGTGCGCCCACGGACGGCGAGATCGTCGTGGCGAGCTGGTACGGCGCCGGTCTCGTGCCGCTCGAACTCGGCGCGGACTTCCACTCCCGCCGACTGAGGATCCGGTCGAGCCAGGTCGGGGCGGTCGCCGCGAGCCATCGAGCCCGATGGACGACGCGGGACCGATTGACCCTCGCGCTCCGACTTCTGGAGGACCCCGCGTTCGACCTGCTGCTCGGGGCGACCGCATCCTGGCGACAGCTGCCCGAAGTGACCGCGGGTCTCGCCGACGGCACGGCGGCAGAGCTCTGCCAGACCATCGATTGGAGCCGGGAATGACCTTCGCCGTGACCGTCCGCGATCACCTGATGATCGCCCACAGCCTCCGGGGCGAGGTCTTCGGCCCCGCGCAGCGGCTGCATGGCGCGACCTATGTCGTCGATGCCTCGTTCCGCGCCGCCGCGCTCGATCCGAACGGGATCGTCGTGGACATCGGGCGGGCATCGGATGCGCTGCGGGAGATCGTCGGCGCCCTGTCGTATCGCAACCTCGACGACGAGCCCGACCTCGAGGGCGTCAACACCACGACAGAGCGGCTGTGCCAGATCATCGGCGACAGGCTCGCGGAACGCGTGCGCGACGGCGGTCTCGGCGATGCCCGGCTGACCGGCATCGCCGTGACGCTGCACGAGTCGCACATCGCCTGGGCGTCCTACGAGGTGACGATGTGACCGGCCGTCCGCTCGCCTTCCTCGTCCCGGAGGGGATCGACGACCCCGCACGGGTGAGCGGCGGCAACGTGTACGACCGGCGCATGCGCGACGGTCTGGGCGCCCGTGGGTGGCAGGTCACGACCGTCGAGACGAGGGACGGTTCCGGTGCGACGAGAGCACTCCGCGAGGTGCCGCGCGGAGCGACGGTGCTGGTGGACGGCCTCGTCGCCCTCAGGGCGCCTGAGGCGGTCGCCGCGGCGGCGGCTCGCGGGCGGACGGTGGTCCTCGCGCACATGGTCGCGGCCGCGTTCCCGGACGCGACCGCACCGACCGTGGCCGCCGAGCGTCTGGCGCTGACGGCGGCCGACCACGTTGTCGTGACGAGCCGGTGGACGGCGGAGGAGCTCCACCGCCGCGGGCTGGCGGCGCCTGATCGGGTGACGATCGCGCCCCCGGGAGTCGATGTGCCGGCAGAGCCGTCGCTCTCCGCTGCGGGGAAGGAGCCGCCCTGGCTCGATCTCCTCTGCGTGGGCGTCGTGGCGCCGCACAAGGGGCAGGATGTGCTGCTCGCCGCACTCGACCGGTTGCAAGGACGGGGCTGGACGTGCCGGATCGTCGGATCCTCGCGGCCCTTCGGCGCCTTCGCCTCCTCTGTGACGCGCGCCGCGAAGCGGTTCTCCGGCAGGGTGCAGCTCACCGGGGTGCTGGACGGTCCGCAGCTCGCCGCGGAGTATCGCCGCAGCGCGCTGCTCGTGGCGCCGTCCCGCGTGGAGAGCTCCGGCATGGCGATCGCCGAGGCCCGCGGCCACGGCGTGCCGGTCCTCGCGGCACAGGTGGGTGGCATCCCCGACACCGTGGCCGGAGGAGGGGCCGTCCTCGTCCCACCCGGCGACCCCGTCGCCCTCGCCGCAGCCCTCGACGCGTGGATGATGGATCCGGCTCTGCGCCGGAGACTCCGCGCCGAGGCCCGCGCGGCGAGCGCCGGTCTTCCGACCTGGTCCGGCGCGGTGGCCGCCCTGTCCACGGCGCTGGAGCCGTCATGAGCTCGCTCTCGACGACCACCCCGTCGTGGCTCGCGCTGCGGGCCGCCGCGGACGATGCCGCACGCTCGACCGAACTCGCCGTCCTGCTCGCACGCCTACTCCCGCTCGGGCCGGTCGTGCTGCACGACCTCGGCACCGGCACCGGCGGCATGACCCGGTGGCTCGCTCCGCGGCTGCCCGGCCCGCAGGAGTGGGTGCTGCGAGACGGGGATGCGGCGATACTCGGCCATCTCGACCTCGACGCCGTCACCGACGACGCCGGGCGGCCGATCCGCGTCACCGCACTCGTCGAGGCTCTCGAGACCCTGGAGCTCCGGGCGTTCGACGGTGCGTCCGCCGTGACGGCTTCCGCACTGCTCGACGTCGTCACCCGCGAGGAAGCGGCCCGCATCGTGCGTGCATGCGTCGAGGCCCGCGTTCCCGCGCTGTTCAGCCTCTCCGTGACGGGGGCGGTGGTCCTCGATCCTCCCGATGCCCTCGACACCGCGATCGGAGACGCCTTCAACGCGCACCAGAGGCGGGACGCCGAAGGGCGCCGGCTCCTGGGGCCGGACGCGGCCGCGGTTCTGATTCGGCTGTTCGCCGATGCCGGGTGGCGCGCCCGCACGGCCCCGGCACCGTGGCATCTCGGCGCGGCGGACACGCCTCTGACCGCCGCCTGGTTGGACGGCTGGGTCGGCGCCGCCGTCGAGCAGTGTCCCGAACTCGCCGACGAGGCCGAGGCCTATCTCGTGCGCAGAGCCGCACAGCTCGACGAGGGCGCATTGCGCGTCACCGTCTCGCACCAGGATGTGCTCGCATGGCCGCGGTGAGTCCTGCTCCCGAGGGCGTCACCGAACACGCGCCGGCCGCATCGGAGACGGGGCGCGACCGCCCGAGGATCCGTCTCGCCCTCCGCGTCGGGGCCGGGATCGCGATCCTCCTCGCGACCGCGCTGGTCGTCGGCTTCGGCCCCTTCCTGCGGGGGATCGCCGCGATCTCGCCGCTGTCCGTGCTGACGGCTCTCGCGCTGGCGGCGATCGCAACCGCGGCCGCCGCCTGGCGCTGGCGGGTCGTCGCGACCGGGTACGGACTGACGCTGAGCCGGCGCGCGGCGTTCACCGCCTACTACCGGTCGCAGTTCCTCAACGCGGTGCTGCCCGCGGGCGTTCTCGGCGACGTGCATCGCGCATGGGAGCACGGCCGCGACCAGACCCGCGTGGGCGACGCGGCGCGCGCGGTGGCCGTCGAGCGGACCCTCGGGCAGCTCGTCCAGATCGTGCTGACGCTCGCGATCCTGCTGCCGCTGGGCTTCGGGTCCTCGCTCGTGCCGCTCGTGTGGTGCGCGGTGGTGATCGCGGTCGTGGTCGCCGTCGTGGCGGCATCCGCAGCGCTCCTGTCAGGTCCGCGGCGGTTGCTGCGGCGGGAGTGGGCACTGCTGCGCCCAGTGCTGACCGGTCCTGCGGCGCTGTCGGCGATCGTCCTGGCCTCGGTCCTCGTAATGACGTCGCACCTCGCCCTGTTCATCGTGGCGGCCCTCGCGGTCGGTCTTCCGGTCGACGGCGGGATCGCGGCCGTCGGACTCGTCGTGCTGGCGGCGTCCGCGATCCCCCTCAACATCGGCGGTTGGGGGCCGCGGGAGGCGGTCGCTGGAGCCGCCTTCGCGTTCGCCGGCCTCGGCGCATCCGTCGGCGTGTCCGTCTCGACCGCATTCGGCGTGCTGGCCCTCATCGGCGTCGCACCCGGCGCGGTCGTGCTGTTCCTCGAACGGAGGAGGAGGTCATGAGCGAACGTCCGTACGTGACGCTCAGCTGCGCGATGTCGATCGACGGGTACCTCGACGGCTCAGCCCCGCGTCGCCTCGCGATGTCGAACGAGGCCGACTTCGACCGCGTCGACGAGGTGCGCTCCCGCAACGACGCGATCATGGTGGGCGCGTCGACGGTGCGCAGGGACAATCCGCGGCTGCTCGTGCGCGACGCCGGACGGCGCGCACGGCGGCTGTCCTCCGGGTGCGCCGTGTCGCCCGTGAAGGTGACGGTGACGGCATCGGGCGACCTCTCGCCGGACGCCGCGTTCTTCACCGTGGGCGACGTGCCGCGCCTCGTTTACACCCCGTCGGCCGGCGAGCGCGGACTGCGCGCACGGCTCGGCGACCGGGCGACCGTGGTCGGTCTCGGCGCGCAGGTCACGATGGCCGCTCTGCTCGACGACCTCGGCGAGCGCCGCGCGGTCCGCCGGCTCATGGTCGAGGGTGGCGGGACCGTGCTCACGCAGTTCCTGCAGGCCGATCTCGTCGACGAGCTGCAGCTCGTGATCGCGCCGTTCTTCGTCGGGGAGCCCGGTGCGCCTCGGGCCGCGGCTGCGGGGCGGTACCCCTGGACGGCCTCGCGTCGTGCGCGCCTGGCCGGCACTCAGCAGATCGGCGACGTGGTGCTCCTGCGCTATGCGCTGTCGGATCGCTGCGATGTCAGGCCGGACCCGGGTGGACCCGCCATGTCGGACGACGCGGCAGCTTCTTCCGAACGCCCATGAACACGTCCGTCCGGGGCCGGATCCCCTCGGCATCGCGCCTCGGTTCGTCCTCGCGGCGGGGGAGCGGCCTCGCCGCGAATGCGGTCGCGGTCGCGGTACTCGTCATGGTCCCGCTCGCTCCCGGGCTGCTGGCTGGGGACCGTTCCGCTGCGGGGTCGGTCGGTCTCATCGGCATCCCGGTGGAGTCCCTCCTGATCGTGCTTCTGCTCGTGATCGTGCCGTGGCGAGCCGTGCGCCGCGTCCTCGCCGGGATCTTCGGCGTGTTCGTCACCGCCGCGCTCGTGCTCACAGGGCTCGACCGCGGCTTCCGGGCGACCGTCGGCACCCCGTTCGTCCTCGTGGACTGGCCACAGCTCGGATCCGCCTACGGGGTGGTCGTCGACGCGGTGGGCGCCTTCTCCGCCCAGCTGATCCTCGTCGGCCTGCTGTGCGCGATCCTCGTGTGCGCGACGCTGCTGGCCTGGGCCGCGTTGCGCGTCTCGGTCGTGGTGCGCACGCGTGCGGCGGGACGGAGCGTGATCGCCGCGCTCGCGGTCGTCTGGCTGGTCGCGGGCGCCGTGGTGCCGCTGCCGACGGGCGCTCCGCTCGCCGCGGCCGCAGCTGTCGGATCCGTCGAGACGGCGGTGTCGCGCACCGAGAGCGTGCTCGCGGCGCAGGCCGCGGTCGCGCGCGCGATCGCGGAGGATCCGTTCGCGGATGTGCCGTCCACGCGGCTCCTCGCGGGACTCCGCGGCAAGGACGTCGTGATCGCGTTCGTCGAGAGCTACGGCCGGGTCGCTCTCGAGGGGCAGGGGATCTCCGCGGGCGTGACGGATGCGCTGCGCGCCGGGAACTCCTCCCTCGCCGCCGAGGGGTACTCCGCGCGCAGCGCCTGGCTCACGTCGCCCACCTTTGGCGGGCTCAGCTGGCTCGCGCACGGGACGCTGCAGACGGGCGTGTGGACGCCCACGCAGTCGTCGTACGACCAGCTCGTCGCGAGCGATCGTCTCTCGCTGAGCAGGGCCTTCGGCGAGGCAGGGTGGCGGACGGTGTCCGACGTGCCCTCGGACTCCGAGACCTGGAGCGTCGGGTCGTCGTTCTATCGCTACGACTCCCTGCTCGATGCCAGGGGCGTCGGCTATCGCGGGCCCGGTTTCGGATACGCCCGGATCCCGGACCAGTTCACGCTCAAGCACTTCGCCGACACCGAGCTCGCCGGGTCGCACGATCCCGTCATGGCCGAGATCGACCTGGTCTCGTCGCACACCCCGTGGGCGCCCCTGCCGCAGCTCGTGCCCTGGGAGCAGATCGGCGACGGGTCGGTCTACGATTCGCAGCCAGGTCAGAGCCAGTCCGCCGGCACGGTCTGGCAGGACGCGAAGACGGTCCAGCGCTTCTACGGTCAGTCGGTGCAGTACTCGCTCGGCTCCCTCTTCTCGTTCCTCGAGAACGTCGATGATCCGAACCTGGTGGTGATCGTCCTCGGCGATCACCAGCCCGCCGCGATCGTGAGCGGGTCCGGCGCCTCCCACGACGTGCCGATCAGCGTCATCGCCCGCGATCCGGCCGTCTTCACGGCGATCGACGACTGGAGCTGGACGCCGGGCCTGCGCCCGGGCGACGCCTCCCCGGTGTGGCGCATGGACGCCTTCCGGGATCGCCTGTTCGCGGCGTTCAGCGAGAGGCCCTGAACGGAAGCAGGGGAGGGTGCACGTAGGCTGAGGGCGTGGCGAAGAGCATCCTCATCACGTCCATCGAAGGCCACTCCGGCAAATCGCTGATCGCGCTGGGTGTGATCGACGCGCTGAGCAGGGCCACCGCGAGGGTGGGGGTGTTCCGTCCCGTCACCCGCTCGAGCGATGGCACCGACGACGTGCTGGAGATGCTGCTGACCCGCACCGAGGTCGGACTCAGCGCGGCCGAGTGCATCGGCGTCGGGTATGACGAGCTCCATGCCGACCCCGACGCAGCACTGGGGAGGATCCTGCAGCGCTATCGGGCGGTCGAGGCGCAGTGCGACGCCGTCGTGATCCTGGGGAGCGACTACACGGACGTGGCGGCCCCCGCGGAGCTCGGGGTCAACGCGCGGATCGCGGCCAACCTCGGGGCGCCCGTGCTGCTCGTGCTCGGTGGTCGCGACACCGCAGGCCACGGCGAGCGCCTCGGCGTCACCGGCGCGCGCACACCCGCGCAGCTGGGCCAGCTCGCCCGACTCGGCGTGGCAGAGCTGGCGCAGGAGCGGGCCGTGCTGTCGGCGATCGTCGTCAACCGCGCCGACGCAGCACAGCGGGAGCAGATCACCGCGGCGGTCTCGGCCGTACTGGGCGAGCGCCCGAAGGGCGCCGACGATGATGTTCCCGTCTGGGTGATCCCGGAGGACCGGTCGCTCGTCGCCCCCTCCGTGCGCGGCGTGCGGGCGGCGCTGGAGGGACGCATGGTCCGCGGCGACGAGGAGCTCCTCGACCGCGAGGTGCTCGACGTCGTGATCGCGGGCATGTCGATGGTGAACGTGCTGCCGCGGTTGATCGAGTCGTCCGTGGTCGTGGTGCCGGCGGATCGCGAAGAGGCGCTGCTGGCCACGCTGCTGGCGCAGGCGGCGGGAACCTTCCCGTCGATCGCCGCGATCGTGCTGAACGGGCCGTTCGCGCTGCCGGAGCCGATCGAACGGCTGCTCGACGGATTGGGGCCGCGGGTCCCGATCATCGCGACGGATCATGGCACCTACGACACCACCGTGCGCATCATGAACGCCCCTGGTCGTCTCTCCGTGGACGCCCCGCACCGGGTGGGCCGGGCTCTCGCCCTGTTCGAGCAGAACGTCGATGTGCCGGCCCTGATCGCGCAGCTGGGCGTCGCGCGCTCCGATGTCGTGACGCCGCTGATGTTCCAATACGAGCTGTTCGACCGGGCGCGCACCGAGCGCCGCACGATCGTGCTTCCCGAGGGCGGGGACGACCGCGTGCTCCGCGCCGCGGGCGCGGTCCTCTCCGGCGGGATCGCGGATCTCGTGATCCTCGGCGAGGAGGCCGCGGTGCGGGCTCGGGCGCGGGAGCTCGGGGTCGACCTGGACGCGGCACGCATCGTGTCGCCCACGGATCCGGATCTCGTGCCGCGCTTCGCGGAGGAGTACGCGCGACTGCGCGCGCACAAGGGCGTCACCGTCGCGCAGGCGGCGGACACCGTGACCGACGTCTCGTACTTCGGCACGCTCATGGTGCACCTCGGACTCGCCGACGGCATGGTGTCCGGCGCCGCGCACACCACCGCGCACACGATCCGCCCCGCGTTCGAGATCATCAAGACGCGGCCCGGGGTCTCCGTGGTGTCCTCGGTCTTCTTGATGGCTCTCGCAGATCGCGTCCTCGTGTACGGCGACTGCGCGGTGATCCCGGATCCCACCAGCGAGCAGCTCGCCGACATCGCGATCTCCTCCGCCGCGACGGCGAGCGCGTTCGGCATCGAGCCGCGCGTGGCGATGCTCTCGTATTCGACGGGGGATTCCGGATCCGGCGCCGAGGTGGAGAAGGTGCGAGCGGCGACCGAGCTGGTGCGCGAGCGCGCGCCGGAGCTGCCGGTGGAGGGGCCGATCCAGTACGACGCCGCCGCCGACGCCGCGGTCGCCCGGGCGAAGCTGCCGGGGTCCTCGGTGGCAGGGCGGGCGACCGTGTTCGTGTTCCCCGACCTGAACACCGGCAACAACACCTACAAGGCGGTGCAGCGCTCCGCCGGCGCGGTCGCGATGGGGCCCGTGCTCCAGGGGCTCAACAAGCCGATCAACGACCTCTCCCGCGGCGCGCTCGTCGAGGACATCGTCAACACGATCGCGATCACCGCGATCCAGGCCCAGCAGGGGAGCGCGTCGTGAGCATCGTCCTGGTCATCAACAGCGGATCGTCCTCGTTCAAGTACCAGCTCATCGATGCCGACGGCGGCGCCTCCCTGGCCTCGGGCCTAGTCGAGCGCATCGGGCAGCCCGAAGGGCGCGCGGTGCACGTCGATGCCGGGGGCGACGAGACCGAGCGGACGCTGCCGATCCCGGATCACACCGCGGGCTTCCAGGTGATGCTGGACGCGTTCGCGGCGCAGGGGCCGTCACTCGCGGAGTTCCCGCCCGCGGCGCTCGGGCACAGGGTGGTGCACGGTGGTGCGCGGTTCTTCGAGCCGACGCTGATCACCCCGCTCGTCGAGATCAACATCGATGAGCTCTCGGCGCTCGCGCCGCTGCACAACCCCGGAGCGCTCCAGGGCATCCGCGCCGCGAAGGCCGCCTTCCCTGACGTGCCGCACGTCGCGGTGTTCGACACGGCGTTCCACCAGACCCTCGCGCCGGCGGCGTACACCTACGCGATCGACCGCGAGCTCGCCGAGGCGCACCGGATCCGCCGCTACGGCTTCCATGGGACCTCGCACAAGTACGTGTCCGAGGCGGCTGCGACGTTCGTCGGGGGCGAGCGGGAGGATTTGCGTCAGCTCGTCTTCCACCTCGGCAACGGGGCGTCTGTGACGGCAGTGCGCGGCGGGCGCTCGGTGGAGACGTCGATGGGCATGACGCCGCTGGAGGGGCTCGTGATGGGCACGCGCTCCGGCGATATCGACCCGGCTGTGCTGTTCACTCTGGCCCGTCGGGCCGACCTGACGATCCATGATCTCGACGAGCTGCTGAACAGCCGCAGCGGACTCAAAGGGCTCGCCGGCGCCTCGGACATGCGAGACGTCCTCGCCCGTGCCGCCGCGGGGGACGAGGCCGCGGCGCTCGCCTTCGACGTGTACATCCATCGCCTGCGTGCATACGCCGGTGCCTACATCGCGCAGCTCGGCGGCGTCGACGTGATCTCGTTCACCGCGGGGGTGGGGGAGAACAATGCTCGCGTGCGGCGCGAGGCGATGGCGACGCTGGGGTTCGCGGGGGTCGAGATCGACCCTGCGCGGAACGAAGCGCCGGGCGCGGGGATTCGCGTCATCTCCGCGGAGGCATCCCGGGTGACGGTGCTGGTGGTGCCGACGAACGAGGAGCTCGAGATCGCTCGGCAGACGGTGCAGCTCCTGCCCTGAGACGATCGCGCCGCGCGCGTCAGGCGAACAGGGCGTCGAGCTCGCCCAGGTTCACGCGAGGACCCGGGCTCGCGGCTTTCCGATTCGGCTCGGCGATCCGGGAGTCGACCACCGTCATGCACGCGAGCGCCTCGCTCGTCAGGAACCGGCTCGGCTTGGCCTGCACATGACGGGCCGTGAACGCGGTCGGGTGCGTGGGGAGCGTCGCCGGGGCGTAGACGCTCAGAGTGTCGCGCGCGCGGGTGAGGCCGACGTAGAACAGGCGGCGCTCCTCCTCCAGCCCGGCCGGCGAGGTGAGGGCCATGTCGGACGGCATCGCGCCGTCCGTGGCACGGAGGAGGTGCACGTGCGACCACTCCAGGCCCTTGGCGGAGTGGATCGTGGACAGCGTCACCCAGTCCTCGTCCAGATGCGGTTGCGCGGCCCAGTCCCCGGCGCGCGTCACCGGATCGATCGCCTGCTCGCTGACGAATGTGCGCAGGTCGCTCTGGCGCCCTGCGGCCTCGGCGATCTCCTGGACGTCCGAAGCCCTGCGCTGCCAGTCGGGATAGTGCTGCTCCAGCAGTCCCGACACGGCGTCGTGGCAGGCCTCGACCAGTTCGGACACCGGGGACTCGGCGTCGACGACGCCGAGCAGTGAGAGCGTGGTCGCGAGTCCGACGCGGGCGGTCGGAGGCGCTGCGGCGATCGCCTCGGATCCTCCGCCGATGCCCTGATCCGCGAGGATGCCGGCGAGTCGCCGTGCGCTGACCTTGCCGAGGCCGCGGTGCCTGGTGAGCAGGCGGTACCAAGCGATCTCGTCGGCCGGATTGAGCACGACGCGGAACGCGGCGAGGAGGTCTCGCACATGCGCGGTCTCGAGGTAGCCGATGCCGCCGAATTTGACGAATGGGATATCGCGGACCTTGAGCTCCACCTCGAGCATCGCGCTGTGCGAACCGGTGCGCATGAGCACGGCCTGCTCTCGCAGCGGCACGCCATCGGCGTGGACGGCGAGGATCCGGTCGGCGATCGCTCGGGCCTCCTCATCGGCGTTCTCGCAGCGCACGAGCTCGGGCCGGGGTGCGGCTCCCGCCCTGTCCGCGATGAGCCGGATCGGGAAGTCCTCCGGGCGGGCGGCGTTGGCGAGGTCGAGGATCGGCTGGGTGGAGCGGAAGTTCCGCTCCAGGCGGATGAGCTCGGCGTCGGGATGGCTGTCGAGGACCTCCTGCAATTGTCCGGCGCCGGCGCCGCGGAAGCCGTAGATCGCCTGCGCGTCGTCGCCCACCACGGTCAGACCTCGGCCGTCGGGAGTCAGCCCTCGCACGATGTCCGCCTGCACGCGGTTCACGTCCTGATACTCGTCGACGAGCACCCAGTCCCAGCGCGTGCGCAGTCTCGCCCCCACGTGGGGATCGCGCACGAGCGCGCGCCACGCGACCAGCAGGTCGTCCAGGTCGAGCAGTCCGCGCGCCCGTTTGCGCTGCGCATAGGCGCGCAGGAGCCCCATGATCTCGTCCGCGTGTCCGAGCGCCCACGGGAACTGGTCCGAGATCACTTCGCGACCGGGCTTCTCCAGGCTCACCGCGCGGGACGCGATGTCGGCCATCGCCCTGCTCGTGGGCATCCGCCTGTCGGTGCCGTCCAGACCGTGCTCGCTGCGCAGGAGATCGAGGAGGTCGGTGACGTCGTCGGGCGCCAGCACGGTGACATCCGCGAGACCCAGGTGCTGTGCGTACTCGGCGACGACGCGGTGGGCCACCGCGTGGAACGTCCCTCCGGCGATGCGCTGGGCGAGTGCCGTGTCGCCGACCATCGCCGCCGCGCGCGCCGTCATCGCGGCGGCTGCGCGCCGTGTGAACGTGAGGAGCAGTATGCGCTCGGGCGGCACGCCTGCATCGATCAGCCGGGCGACCCTGCTCGTGAGCACGCGGGTCTTCCCCGTGCCGGCGCCGGTGGCGACGACCAGCGGCCCCTCGCCGTGCTCGACGGCACGCCGCTGCATCTCGTCCAGCTCTTCGACCACGTCTGTGCTGCTCACGGATGAGACGGTATCCGCGCCCACCGACATCGACGATCCTCGGGGAGTGCGATACGCGATGCGCCACGCCCGGCCGACGAGCGCTGTCCGTGGGCTGCCCGCCGATCGGGTATGCTCTTTACCTGTGCCTCAGGCACAGAAATCCCTTAGGGGCGATTGGCGCAGTTGGTAGCGCGCTTCCTTCACACGGAAGAGGTCGTCGGTTCGAGTCCGGCATCGCCCACCAGAGAAAGCCCTTGGTCGAGACCAGGGGCTTTCGTCGTTCCCAGCCGGTCGAGCGCACCCCACTGCTGTAACCTGTGGGTTGCAGGAGGGTCCTCGCTTCGACTCTCCGGAGCGTCACAGGAGGCACGCCCATGGGGAGCACCGACCGCACACAGTCCGCCGTCGTCGACGAGGGGGCGTTCTCGGTCACGCGGAGCATCGCCATCGCCGCGCCTGCGGCGAAGGTCTGGCGCGCGATCACCGAGCCGGAGCATCTGTCGCTGTGGTTCGGGCGCACCGTGCTCGATGGCGCAGGCGTCGGCACGATGACCTTCGACGATCACGGCGCCGTCCCGATCCGGATCGAGTCGATCGATGCGCCGCGGTCGGTGACCTACCGCTGGAGCAACGACAACGCCCTCGGACGAATGCCGGACGAGATCGACGAGGAGAACTCGACCGTGTTCACCTTCACCCTCGAGGCCGAGGGGGAGGGGACGCGCCTCACGGTGGTGGAGTCCGGCTTCGAGCGGACGTCGGATCCGATCGCGAACCTCGAGAGCCACCGGGAAGGCTGGAACATCGAGCTCGACAAGCTCGTCGCGCTGCTCGGGGGCCACGAATGACCCCGTCGCTCGTCTCGGTCTTCGCCGCGCTGGGAGACGAGACGCGGTGGAGCATCCTCGCCGCCCTCGGAGAAGGCGACGCATCGGCATCGGCCCTCGCCGAGAGGTTCCCTGTCTCTCGGCAGGCCATCGCGAAGCATCTGACGGTACTCGCGGAGGTCGGCCTGGTCGAACCCGTCCGCGTGGGACGCGAGGTGCGCTACCGCGTCGTCGGCGCGGAGCTCAATGCCACCGCGCGGCGACTCGACGAGATCGGTCGCCAATGGGAGAACCGGCTCTCGGTGATTAAGGAGATCGCCGAGAAGCTGTAACCTTTCGCTCCGACATACTGCAACTCAATGGTTGCAGCAGTGGTTCCGAATGTGCAATTCTGAAGTTGCACAACAACACGGAACGGGAGGCGGCATCATGCTGCTCGAGAACAAGGTCGTAGTGATCCACGGTGGTGGCGGGTCGATCGGCGCCGCAGCGGCGAGGGTCTTCGCGCGAGAGGGCGCGCGGCTGTTCCTGGCCGGCCGGTCGCTCCCTCGCCTCGAGGCTGCGGCATCCGCGGCCAGGGCAGAGGGAGGAGACGTCTCGGTCGCCGTGGTCGACGCCATGGATCAGGCCGCCGCCGACCGGCATGCCGGCGACGTCGTCGCGGAAGCCGGGCGCATCGATGTCGCGCTCAACGCGGTCGGCTTCGACCATGTGCAGGGCCTGTCGATCGGTGACACGTCGCTCGACGACTATCTCCACCCCGTCGTGGGATACCTGCAGACGAACTTCGTGACGGCGAAAGCCGTGTCGCGGCACATGATCGCGCAGCACAGTGGCGTCATCCTGACGATCTCGACGCCGGGGGCCCGTCTGACCGGGCGCGGACTGATCGGCAATGCGGCGCAGTCCGCGGGGCTCGAGGGCTTCTCCCGGGCGCTCGCCGGTGAGCTCGGACCCGACGGAGTGCGGGTGGTGTGCGTGCGCCCGCATGCGATCTCCGACGCGCTGGAGACGTCTTACACGCGGGAGATGTTTGGCCGCATCGCCGCCGCCGGCGACATCCCGATGGACGAGTGGGTCGAGGGGCTCGCGGGCACGACACTGCTCGGGCGTCTCCCGGTGCTCGACGAGGTCGCCGAGTACCTCGCGTTCGCCGCATCCGAGCGCGCCGCCTCGATCACGGGAGTGATCGCGAACCTCTCGGCGGGCGCGCTCGTCGACTGAGCCGAGGGGCGAGGATGCGAGCGTGCCGGAGGGGGAGTGCGATCGTCGCGACCCCCTCCGGCATCCCGCTGGACACGCCCGAGAACGGGCGCCGGTTTGGCGAAGCCCCGAACCTCGGCTAATGTATTTCAAGTGCCCGGGACACCGGGGAAAACACAAAACGCGGATGTAGCGCAGTTGGTAGCGCACAACCTTGCCAAGGTTGGGGTCGCGAGTTCGAGTCTCGTCATCCGCTCCAGTGCTGAAGCCCCTTCGGGGGCTTCGGCATGTGGGTTCGAATCCACATGGTGGCGTGGCCGAGAGGCTAGGCACCGGCCTGCAAAGCCGTTTACACGGGTTCGAATCCCGTCGCCACCTCGCTTCTCATAAACTGAATAGCCTGAACAGGCGCGATTGGCGCAGCGGTAGCGCGCTTCCCTGACACGGAAGAGGTCACTGGTTCGATCCCAGTATCGCGCACAACAGAAACCCCCGGTCTTCCGGGGGTTTTTTCGTGCCGTCAGTTCGCCGGTGCTCATCCCGTGATCGCACCGAAGACCACCCGACCGGCGAGCACCAGGACGACGACGCCCACCGCCAGGTCTGTCCATGTCGCGACCGTCTCCTGCGGGTTCTTGCTCTTCTTCGGCAGATGCATGAGGCCCGCGATGAGAAGGAAGACGCCCCCGGCGAGCGCCGCGGGCAGCGTCCATCCCGGAATGAGCGCGAGCAGTCCCGTCAGGCCCATGGCGATGTTCGCGGTGCCGAGTTCGCGCGTCAGCTGCAGCTCCTGCACGCTCGGTGCGGTCGAACCGAGGATCTCCGCGGTCCGCCCTTTGCCCGACACCTGTGCGATCCCGGCGGCGAGCAATCGCGTGCCCACTCCCCAGAACGCCCACCACTTGCCGAACACGAGAATCGGATCCCCGCCGATCGCGAGCAGCTCGATCAGCCCGCTGACGAGCGGGAGGACGACGGTCTGCCCGATCACGATGATGAAATAGCCCATGGCCTGCTCCGATGCTTGGCGGACGCGACTCACGTTGCGAACTCATCGTGCCAGCCCGCACGGCGCCGCACCAGGTGTCGACGGCACGACCTACCCTGGGCCCATGCGGAAGTCCCTGTTGGTGACGCTTTCGGCCGGCGCGGCCGCGGCAGGGATCGCGTTCCTGCTGTGGGGTGAGGTCGTCTCGGGGCGCGCGAGCGTGCGAGGCCTCGAGCGGGGGCGGTCCGGTGCGCGGCGTTCGGTCCTCGTGCTGGGATACGGCAATCGCGGACCACGGGCGAACGCTGTCAATCGCTACCGGGTGCGCGCCGGGCTGCGCACGGTGCGAAGCGCCGACGACCTGCTGATCTTCTCCGGCGGCGCAGTGCGGGGGCCGGAGGCGGAGGCGGTGGTCCTCGCCCGCTACGCCGTCGAGCAGGGTTATTCCGGACGGATCCTCCTGGAGACGGAGAGCCGCTCGACCGAGGAGAACATCCGGAACTCGATCCCCCTGCTGGAGGACGCGGACGAGATCGCCATCGTCTCGAACGCGCTGCATGCCGAACGCGCCAGGGGACTGCTGCGGGCGCGACGGCCGGATCTCGCCCTTCGGCTCATCCGCGCGGACGACTACCGGTTCGGCGAGATCCCCGTCATCAAGGCCGTCTCCGCCGCGCTCGCTCTTCTTGAACGCCGTAGGAACCGCGCGGATCCCGCCGCGCGCTAGGTTGGACGCTGCGCATCCAAGGGGTTGGGTGTCCTAGGGGTTGGGGGAGAGCATGACGAACGCGGTCGAGCGGTACCGGCACGGGCTGAGCCCGATGCGCGGGCGCGCACAGCATGAGAAGCACCGGGCGGCCACCCCGCTCGAGGCGCTCTACGACCTGGTCTTCGCGGCGGCGTTCGGCGTCGCCGGGGTGCAGTTGGCGGAGGGCGTCGTGGCGGGACACGGCGGCGCGGCGGTCGGCGCGTTCGCCTTCGCGGTCGCCGCGATCATCTGGGCGTGGATCAACTTCTCCTGGTTCGCTTCGGCGTTCGACACGGACGACTGGCTGTTCCGGGTCTTCACGATGGTGCAGATGGCGGGCGTCATCGTGCTCGCGATCGGTCTGCCAGTGATGTTCCAGTCCCTCGAAGGCCATGGCGCCTTCGACAACCGGGTCATGGTGTCCGGGTACATCGTCATGCGCGTCGGGCTCCTCGCCCAGTGGCTGCGGGCGTCTCGCGACCCCGCGTACCGTCGGCACGCGCTCACGTACGTGCTGTTCGTCGCCGTCGCGCAGATCGGCTGGATCGTGGTGGCGTGGGCTCCGCTGCCGCTCGGCGCCGCCTTCGCGGCCGCCGCCGCGTGCTGGCTGATCGAGCTCGGCGGACCGATCGTCGCCGAGCGCAAGGGCGAGGGCGCGCAGCGCGGCACGCCCTGGCACCCGCACCACATCGCCGAGCGGTACTCGCTGCTGACGATCATCGCGCTGGGCGAGACGGTGATCGGCACGCTCGCCGCCGCGCAGGAGGTCTCCCATGAGAAGGGCTGGTCCGGGGACGCCGTGGTCGTGATCGGCGCCGGCGTCGCGATGACCTTCGCCCTGTGGTGGTCGTACACGATGATGCCGTCGGGCCCGATCCTCGCCGTGCACCGCAATCGATCGTTCGTGTGGGGCTACGGGCACGCCTTCATCTTCGCAAGCGTCGCCGCCGTCGGCGCCGGACTGCACACGATCGGATACGCCTATCGGCACGAGAATCCGCTCGCCACGCCGGTCGTGATCCTCATGATCGCTGTCCCGGTGATCGTGTTCATGGTGTCGATCTCGCTGCTGCACTCCTACCTCGTGCACTCGCTCATGAAGGGGCTCCCGCTGCACGCGATCGCGATGGTCCTGCCGCTGCTCGGGATCCTGCTCGCCTTCGCGGGACTCCCGCTGTGGGCGTGCCTGCTGGTCGTACTCGCGGGCCCTGTCTTCGTCGTGGTCGCGTACGAGGCCGGGGGCTGGCGGCTCGCGCAGCGGCACCTGGACGAGGCACTGGGCCGCGCCGTGGACGGCACGCCGGAGAGGGCGGCGTAGGATTCTCCTATGGACTTCGCCCGGCTGACGCACGCGACCGCGGTCGCGGTCTCCGGCACGCGAACTCTCAGGGCCTGAGCGGGCAGGGCGCGATCGCGCCCGAAGCTGAGCCGAGACCATCGCCAAACTGGAGAACTTCCTTTGTCTGAGAACCCCGCGTCCGCCCCTGAAATGCCGTCCTACCCCTGCGACGGCTTCGCGCTCTACGGCGCGAACGGACCCTTCAGCGACCGTTCCGTCGTCGCCATGCTCGTCAATGGGCAGCAGAAGGACCTCGCCGCCGTCGTGAATGAGGACGACGACGTCCAGCCCATCACCATCGACAGCCCCGAGGGCCTCGCGATCCTGCGCCACTCCACAGCCCACGTGCTGGCGCAGGCCGTGCAGCGCATCAAGCCGCAGGCCAACCTCGGTATCGGCCCGCCGATCACCGACGGCTTCTACTACGACTTCGGTGTGGACACCCCGTTCACCCCGGAGGACGTCAAGGCGATCTCCAAGGAGATGCAGCGGATCCAGCGCGAGGGCCAGCGCTTCGTGCGCCGGGTCGTCAGCGACGACGAGGCGCGCGCCGAGCTCGCCGACGAGCCGTTCAAGCTCGAGCTCATCGGGCTCAAGGGCCCCGGCGCCGACAAGACCGAGGGCGCCTCGGTCGAGGTCGGCGAGGGCGAGCTGACCATCTACGACAACGTGGCCAAGGACGGCGAGGTCGTCTGGAAGGACCTCTGCCGCGGCCCGCACCTGCCGAGCACCCGCATGATCGGCAACGGCTGGGACCTCACGCGCATCGCCGCGGCCTACTGGCGCGGATCCGAGAAGAACCCGCAGCTGCAGCGCATCTACGGCACGGCCTGGCCGACGAAGGACGAGTTGCGCGCGTACCAGCAGCGCCTCGAGGAGGCCGCCAAGCGCGACCACCGTCGCCTGGGCAGGGAACTCGACCTCTTCTCATTCCCCGATGAGATCGGATCCGGCCTGTCGGTCTGGCACCCTCGCGGCGGCATCATCCGTGGCGAGATGGAGCAGCACGCGCGCCGACGGCACATCGCCGCCGGGTACAACTACGTGTACACGCCGCACATCTCCAAGGAGGACCTGTTCCTCACCTCCAACCACCTCGTCACCTACCGCGACGGCATGTTCCCGCCGATCCGGATGGACGAGGAGCGCGACGCGGACGGGCACATCACGAAGCAGGGCCAGGACTACTTCCTGAAGCCCATGAACTGCCCGATGCACATCCTCATCTACAAGGAGCGGGCCCGGAGCTACCGAGACCTGCCGCTGCGCCTCGCGGAGAACGGCACCGTCTACCGCAACGAGCTCTCCGGCGCCCTGCACGGGCTCACCCGCGTGCGCGGCTTCACGCAGGACGATTCGCACCTTTTCGTGACGCCGGAGCAGCTGGAGACCGAGGTCGCCAAGGTCCTCGAGTTCATCCTCTCCATGCTGCGCGACTTCGGGCTCAGCGACTTCGAGCTCGAGCTCTCGATGCGCGACGACGAGAAGGACAAGTGGATCGGATCCGACGAGTTCTGGGACTACTCGACGGACGCGCTCCGCAACGTCGCGCTGGCCTCAGGGCTCAAGCTCACGGAGGTCCCTGGCGAGGCGGCCTTCTACGGGCCGAAGATCGACCTGAAGACCACCGACGCGATCGGCCGCGTCTGGCAGCTCTCCACGGTGCAGGTCGACCCGAACCTGCCGGAGCGGTTCGGACTCGAGTTCACCGACAAGGATGGGCAGAAGAAGCGCCCTATCATGATCCACCGGGCGCTGTTCGGCTCCATCGAGCGGTTCTTCGCGATCCTGCTCGAGCACTACGCGGGCGACTTCCCGCTGTGGCTCTCGCCGGTGCAGGTCATGGGCATCCCCGTGGCGGACGAGTTCGCGGACTACCTCGATGACGCCGTCGCGGCCCTGCGCGAGGCGGGCGTCCGTGCGGAGGTCGACCACTCCGACGAGCGGATGCAGAAGAAGATCCGCAACCACACCACGGGCAAGGTCCCGCTCATCCTGATCGCGGGGGAGCAGGACCGGGCCGCGGGCACGGTGTCGTTCCGCTTCCGCGACGGGACGCAGGAGAACGGTGTGCCGCTCGCCGAGGCCGTCGACCGCGTGCGTCGTGCGATCGAGAGCCACGTGCTGATCCAGACGGCGGGCGACCTGGCATGACCATCGACGGGGGCGCCGCCCAGGACGCGCAGCTGGAAGACGCCGCGCACCTGGCCGGCGTCCCCGACGAGTTCCAGCGCCTCTGGGTGCCGCATCGGATGACCTACATCCAGGCGGGCCCGGAGCCGCTGCGCGAGGAGTGCCCGTTCTGCGAGGCGCCGAAGCATCCCGATGAGGAGCGGCTGATCGTCGCCAGGGGGCGTACGGCCTACGTGCTCCTGAACCTGTTCCCGTACAACTCGGGCCACCTGCTGGTGTGCCCGTACCGCCACATCGCGACCTATGACGAGGCGACGGCGGAAGAGGTCGCCGAGATCGGCGCACTCACGCAGACGGCGATGCGCGTGCTCAAGGCGACCTCGCGCTGTGACGGCTTCAATATCGGCATGAATCAGGGCGCCGTCGCCGGGGCCGGGGTGGACGCGCATCTGCACCAGCACGTCGTCCCGCGATGGAACAGCGACGCGAACTTCTTCCCGATCATCGCGAAGACGAAGGCGCTGCCGCAGCTGCTCGGCGACGTCCGCAATACCGTCGCGGCGGCCTGGCCCGCCTGAGACTCTCCCCGGGGACGTCGAGCGAGGACGGCGAAGCCGACCGAGACGAAACGCGGTTCCCGTCGGAGTACCACGCCGTTTCGTCTCGCTCCGGCTGCGCCGGTGCTCGCTCAACGACCGCGGGGAAGGAACGGCGGTCAGCGCACCTGTCGGGCCTCGAACTGCCGCGGCGGGTTGGCGTACGCCTCCTGCGCCGGGATGAGCTGCAGCTCGCGCTCGTCCGATTCGAGGGTGAGCTTCAGCAGCTCGAACACGCTCGACACGGTCAGCTCCAGAGCCGTCTTCGCGTCGCCGGTGCGCACGTAGTGCGCGGTGAACAGAGCCGCGGTGACGTCCCCGGAGCCGTTCGCCTTCATCGGCAGATGCGGGGTGGCGACGAGCCAGGCGCCCTTGTCGTCGACGGCGAGCATCTCGATCGTGCCCTCTTCGCGGTCTGGGCGCTCGACGCTGGTGACGAGCACGGTGCGGGGGCCCATGGCCCGCGCGACGTCGACGGAGGCGAGCGTCGACTCGAGAGTGTCGGGCTCGGTATCCGTGAGGAAGCCCAGCTCGAACTGGTTCGGGGTGATGATGTCGGCGACCGGCACGACCTTGTCGCGCAGCAGCACGGGGATCGCGGGGGCGACGAAGCACCCGGACTTGGCGTTGCCCATGACGGGATCGCACGCGTACACCGCGTTCGGGTTGGCGGCCTTGACCCTGGCGACGGCGTCGATGATCACGTCGCCGATGCCCTCGCCGCCCTGGTAGCCGCTGAGCACCGCGTCCACCTCGCCGAGCACGCCGCGCTCCTCGATGCCCGTGATGACCTCGCGCACGTCGTCGGGGGCGATCAGCGGGCCGCGCCAGGCGCCGTAACCCGTGTGATTGGAGAAGTTCACCGTGTAGACGGGGAGCACCTCGACGCCGATGCGCTGCAGCGGGAACACCGCCGCGGAGTTGCCGACATGGCCGTACGCGACGGCGGACTGGATGGAGAGCACCTTCAGCATCCCTCGATCCTCTCACCTGCCAGGAGAGGCTCCCGCCACTGTCTGCATGGTGTCGAATTGCATTGCAGACAGCGTATGATCTGTCCTATGACAGAACTTGCACCCGAATCGACCACCGGAACCGGTCGCGTCAAGCGCGGCCTCGCGGAGATGCTGAAGGGCGGCGTCATCATGGACGTCGTCACGGCGGAGCAGGCGAAGATCGCCGAGGATGCCGGCGCCGTCGCCGTCATGGCGCTCGAGCGAGTGCCCGCTGACATCCGCGCGCAGGGCGGCGTGTCGCGCATGAGCGACCCCGACATGATCGACGGCATCATCTCGGCCGTGTCGATCCCGGTCATGGCCAAGGCGCGCATCGGCCACTTCGTCGAGGCGCAGGTGCTGCAGGAGCTCGGCGTCGACTACATCGACGAGTCCGAGGTGCTCTCGCCCGCCGACTACGTCAACCACATCGACAAGTGGGGCTTCACGGTGCCCTTCGTCTGCGGTGCGACCAACCTGGGTGAGGCGCTGCGCCGCATCACCGAGGGCGCGGCGATGATCCGCTCGAAGGGCGAGGCCGGCACGGGCGACGTCTCCGAGGCGATGAAGCACATCCGCACGATCCGCGGCGAGATCGCTCGCCTGTCGACGCTTCCCAAGGACGAGCTCTACGTCGCCGCCAAGGAGCTGCAGGCGCCGTACGAGCTGGTCGCCGAGGTTGCCGAGAAGGGCGCGCTGCCGGTCGTGATGTTCGTGGCCGGGGGAGTGGCGACTCCCGCCGACGCCGCCCTGATGATGCAGCTGGGCGCCGACGGCGTGTTCGTCGGATCCGGCATCTTCAAGTCCGGCGACCCTGCGGCCCGCGCCGCCGCGATCGTCAAGGCGACCGCCGCCTATGACGACGCCGCCGTGATCGCACAGGTCTCCCGTGGACTCGGCGAGGCCATGGTCGGCATCAACGTGTCCGACCTGCCCGCTCCGCACCGTCTCGCGGAGCGCGGCTGGTGACAGCACCCGTGCGGATCGGCGTGCTCGCGCTGCAGGGCGATGTGCGCGAGCATGCCGCGATCCTCACCTCGCTCGGGGCGGAGGCGGTTCCCGTCCGCCGCCCCGAGCAGTTGGACGGGCTGGACGGTCTTGTGATCCCCGGTGGCGAGTCGAGCGTGATCGACAAGCTGTCCCGGATCTTCGGCGTGCGAGAGCCCTTGCGGGCGCTCATCGCGGACGGCCTGCCCGTCTACGGCACGTGCGCGGGACTGATCCTGCTCGCGGACGAGATCGAAGGGGCGATCGACGGCCAGCTCACCTTCGGCGGGCTCGACGTCACCGTCGCCCGCAATGCGTTCGGCGGGCAAGTCGAGTCTTTCGAGACGGAGCTCACGGTCGCCGGGATCGATGAGCCGGTGGACGCGACGTTCATCCGGGCGCCGCTCATCACCCGGGTCGGCCCCAGAGCCACAGCGATCGCGGCACTGCCCGACGGCGGCGTCGTGGCGGTGCAGCAGGGCAACATCCTCGGCACGAGCTTCCATCCGGAGATGAACGGCGAGACGCGCCTGCACGCCCGATTCCTGGAGCTGGTCGCGGCGCGACGGTCGGCCGTCGCGGCCTAGTCTCGCTGTTCCGTGCGCTGTTCGTCGGTGCCACGAGCGCGGATCTTCTAGAATGGACGATGCCCTGGCGGGATGGACCGCGGGGCTGATACGAGCGGGAGACATATGTCCGGGCATTCCAAGTGGGCCACGACCAAGCACAAGAAGGCCGTCATCGACTCGCGCCGTGCGAAGTCGTGGGCCAAGCTCATCAAGAACATCGAGGTCGCTGCGAAGCTCGGCGGCGCCGATCTCGCGGGCAACCCGACGCTCTTCGATGCGGTGCTCAAGGCCAAGAAGACCTCCGTCCCGAAGGACAACATCGACCGCGCCATCAAGCGCGGCGCGGGCATCGGCGGAGAGTCGGTCGAGTACTCCTCGATCATGTACGAGGGCTACGGCGCCCACGGCGTCGCGCTCATGATCGAGTGTCTGACCGACAACAAGAACCGTGCTGCGGCCGAGGTGCGCACCGCGCTCAGTCGCAACGGCGGAACGCTCGCCGACCCCGGCAGCGTCGCCTACAACTTCACCCGCAAGGGCGTCATCGTCGTCGAAGGCGAGAACACCACCGAGGACGACGTCATGATGGCGGCGCTCGAGGCGGGCGCGGAGGAGATCGAGCCGCACGCGCAGGGCTTCGAGATCATCACCGACGCCTCCGACCTGGTCGCGGTGCGCACCGCGCTGCAGGAGGCGGGCATCGAGTACGAGTCGGCCGATGTCGAGTTCGTCCCGAACCTCAAGGTCGAGATCGACGCCGAGGCCGCGCGCAAGATCTTCCGCCTCATCGACGCGCTCGAGGACAGCGACGACGTGCAGAACGTCTACGCGAACTTCGACCTCACGGCCGAGGTGCAGGCCGAGCTCGAGAACGACGAGTAAGCCGTTGTGATCCGAAGGGGTCGGCGGGCGCTGATGCGTCCCCGGCCCCTTCTGTCGTGCTCGCCAAGGAGTTGGTGTTCCGGTCGCTGAGCTTGTCGAAGTGACCGAGACGGGCCGAGCGGTCGCTGAGTTCGTGGCTACGACGGTTCCCCCGCGACGGGCTTCGGGTGTGCCAAGGCCGGTAGATCTTCCCCGCGATGATGAATCAGTGCCAACTTCTTCGCTCGCGACCAGCCCTGGATCTGTTTCTCCCGAGCGAATGCGTCGTCAATGCGATCGAACTGTTCGGCGTACGCCAAGTGCACAGGACGACGCTTGCGGGTGAAGTTCGCACCGCGATCAGGGTCATTGTTGTGTTGCCATACCCGCGCCTCGACATCGTCGAGCGCCGTGCTGCCGGTGTAGAAGGATCCGTCTGAGCACTCGAGGATGTAGGTCCATGCCATCGGCCAAGTCTCTCCGGGATCGGGCGGCAGTGCGGGGACTGTGGAGAACTGATCACGTCGGTGGCGTCCCTTCGACAGGCTCAGGGACCGGTTTCGGTGGCGTCCCTTCGACAGGCTCAGGGACCGGTTCGGTGGCGTACCTTCGACAGGCTCAGGGACCGGGGCGGGCGACCGCGATGGGCTGGCCGCGCGCCTCGGCGCCGAGCGGCGGAACCGCGCCTAGCCTGGAGGGATGACGGGAGTACGGCGGGTTCTGGGCATCGACCCCGGCCTCACGCGCTGCGGCGTCGGCGTGGTCGACGTCGATCCGATGCGCCGGGGCACGCTCGTGCATGTGGGCGTGATCCGCACGCCGCCGGACGCGCCGATCGGGGAGCGGCTCGCAGCGGTCGCCGCGGGAATACGCGCGGTCATCGCCGAGCATCAACCCGATGCCGTGGCCGTGGAGCGGGTATTCGCCCAGCAGAACACGCACACCGTCATGGGGACGGCACAGGCCAGCGGCGTCGCGCTGCTCATTGCCGCGGAGCACGGGCTCCCCGCCGCCACGCACACGCCGAGCGAGGTCAAGGCGGCGGTGACCGGCTACGGTTCCGCGGACAAGAAGCAGGTGCAGGCGATGATCGCGCGCATCCTGCGGCTCGACGCGCCGCCGCAGCCCGCCGATGCGGCCGATGCGCTCGCGATCGCGCTCTGTCACGCGTGGCGGGGGGCAGGCGCGGCGAGCCGCAGGAT
>NZ_PCOW01000002.1:0-360832 GCF_002979495.1 Microbacterium sp. MYb64
AGGGCGATCAGCGCGACGCGGAGGGCGCGGCCGGAGCTGCGGCGGGCGGCGCCGTCGGATAGGCGGGAGGCGCGACCGGATAGCCCGGAGGCGCCGTCGGGTAACCCTGCGGTGCGGGATAGCCCGGAACGGGGCCGGTCGGCAGGGGATACGGCACCGCGGCCGGAGCCGGGCGGAAGCCGGCGCGCACGGCCCTGGCCGGATCCATCCGGAACGGATCCGTCCCGTCGTCGTAACCGGCCGCACGGCGCTCCATGGTGGCCATCAGATCCTGATCCAGGCCCTCGTACCGCATCCGGCAGTCGATGTAGACGAGCGCGCCTGCCGTGGCCTGCACCACGGAGCTGATGGACTGCAGCACGACGACGATGATCTGGGTGATCACGAGGCCGACGATCGCGCTCACGCCCAGGGCGAGCTCCGTGCTTCCCGTGGGGTTGAGCACGGGGCCGAACAGCGAGGTGATCAGACCGCCGATCATGCTGATCGCCTGCGTGCCGACGTACATGATCGCGCCGATCAGGAACACGATCCCGAAGGCGAACCAGAACCGGCCACGGGTGAGGCGCCAGGAGCGGACGATCGCCGCACGCACTCCTGCGCCCTCGAGCACCAGGAGCGACGGCACAAGCATGAGCTTGGTGCCGACCCAGATGGACAGCACCGCGAGTCCGGCCATCCCGCCGACCATGCCAAGGACCGCGAAGACCATGCCGGGGCCGTCGAAGCCCGTCGGCACGCCGATCGCGACGAAAGGCACGCCGATGATGAGCACGGCGGCGACCACGCCGGCGACGCCGTAGAGCAGCGTGTAGCCGATCAGGCGCCAGACGGCCGGCCGCACCCGACGCCAGAGGACTCCGAGCGTCGCGCTCTCGCGCAGCACCGCCGCGCGCACGTCCGCGGCGACGATGCCTTGAACGATCGCGGTGAAAGCGACGGAGAACAACCCCATGAGCAGGCCGGCGAGGCCGACGAACGCCATCGAGCCGAGGTACAGGGTGAGCCATTCGTCGCTGCCGGGCCGCACGGTGCTGAGCCGGCTCAGGGTCGCGAACGCGACCGCGCCGACGACGGCCAGCACCACGATCATCACGATCAGCTGCACGACGACCGCGAAGCCGAAGAGCACCTTGGGGTTGTGCCGCAGCGCCGCGAAGGACTTCCCCAGGATCGTGCCGAACCCGAGCGGGCGCAGCGGGATCAAGCCGGGTTTGGGCGCGGGGGTCCAGCCCTGCGCATTGACACTGTGCTGGCTCACGAGTCCTCCGGTTCGCGTGTGCGTCCATCGTGTCATACCGCCGCGGCACCCGGATCGGCGACGCGACGGCGTGCGTACGGTGCCCTTCGGCCGACTTCCGCGGGTCGTGAAGTACGCTGGACCGACGTGGGGGCGCTCACCCGCGCCCACGTCCCGCAAGAGATCCGAACATCGCGAGATCCGAAAGACGACTGCCCGCCCATGACCTCACGCATCCTCGTGGTCGATGACGACACGGCCCTGGCCGAGATGATCGGCATCGTGCTGCGCACGGAGGGCTTCGAGCCCGTCTTCTGCGCGGACGGCGCGAAGGCCGTGGACGAGTGGCGCGCACAGCGCCCCGACCTCGTCCTGCTGGACCTCATGCTGCCCGGTATGGACGGCATCGAGATCTGCACCCGCATCCGCGCCGAGTCGGGGGTTCCGGTGATCATGCTCACCGCCCGCAGCGACACCGCCGATGTGGTCCGCGGTCTCGAAGTCGGCGCCGACGACTACATGGTCAAGCCCTTCAATCCGAAGGAGCTCGTCGCCCGCATCCGCACGCGGCTGCGTCCCACGCCGCAGTCGACCAGCGAGGTGCTGCGCATCGGGGACCTGACGATCGATGTCGACGCGCACGAGGTGCGGCGCGGCAGCGCCCCGATCGCGCTCACACCGCTCGAGTTCCAGCTGCTCGTCGCACTCGCCTCCAAGCCGCAGCAGGTGTTCTCCCGCGAGATGCTGCTCGAGCAGGTCTGGGGCTACCACTACAAGGCCGACACCCGCCTCGTGAACGTGCACGTGCAGCGACTGCGCGCCAAGGTCGAGGTGGATCCGGACAACCCGCGCATCGTCACGACCGTGCGCGGCGTCGGATACCGCGCGGGGAGCGTGGTCTGACCCGCGTGCGGGTCGCGCCGACGCCTCCGCTGAGAAGAAGCGGCCCCCGCCGATGCTGAAAGTCCGCCGATGACGAACACCGTGGCGCTCGCGAATGCGGCGGTGCGCGGCATTCGCGGCGGGCGGCATCGCCTGGCGCAGCTGTGGCGGCAGTCGCTGCGGTTCCGCACCATGGTGATCGCTCTCGCCCTGACCAGCGTCGCCGTGCTGGTGACCTGCGTGGCGATGGCCCTCGCGGTGCAGAACAACCTCTGGGAGTCGCGGAAGGACCAGGCGCTCAAGGACGCGGGGCGCGCGGCGAACTCCGCGCAGTTGATGCTGTACTCGGCCGACACGCAGGGCAACCGCACCGCCCTGACCAGCCTCATGCGCGACGTCAGCTTCCAGGTGCAGTCGGTCTCGGCGTCCCCGCTGTACGGCGTGATCCCCCTCGACTCGCAGGCCGGACTGGGATTCACCCAGACCGGATTCAGTCAAGAGCTCGTCTCGGACCAGCTGACGCAGCGCGTCGAGAAGGACGCCACCAAGCAGTGGTGGCAGCCGGTCGCGCTGCACGACGCCGACGGCGCCGTGCATGCCGGGATCCTCGTCGGCCAGCAGCTCAACGTCCCCGATGCAGGGTCGTACGCGCTGTACATCGCGTACGACCTCGCCGACACCGAGCAGACCCTCGTGCTCGTGCAGTCGAGCCTGTGGATCGCCGGGATCGTGCTCGTCGCCCTGATCGGCGTGATCGCCTGGTTCTCGTTGCGCACCGTGGTGCAGCCGATCACCGAGGCCGCGGAGTCCAGCGCCCGTTTCGCCGGGGGCGACTTCGACGTGCGCCTGCCCGTGCGAGGGCAGGACGAGCTGGCGATTCTCGGACGATCCTTCAACGCCATGGCGGACAGCATCGAGGCGCAGATCAAGGAGCTCGGCGAACTGTCGCTCGTGCAGCAGCGGTTCGTCTCCGATGTCTCGCACGAGCTGCGCACACCGCTCACGACCATCCGGCTCGCCGCCGAGATGCTCAACGATCGTCGCGACGAGTTCGATCCGACGACCGCCCGCACCGCTGAGCTGCTGCAGACGCAGGTGCACCGCTTCGACACGCTGCTCGCGGACCTGCTGGAGATCAGCCGCTATGACGCCGGATCCGTGCAGCTGGAGACCGAGGCGGTGAGCCTCGCTCACCTCGCGGAGGACATGGTCGACGAGATGTGCCCCCTGGCCGAGTCGCACGACACCGAGCTGCGCTTCGTGGCTCCGGGCGGGCACACGCCGGTGGATCTCGATCCGCGCCGCGTGCGCCGCATCCTGCGCAACCTCATCGGCAACGCGATCGAGCACGGCGAGGGGCATCCCATCGTGATCACGGTGGACAGCGGCCAGAACGCCGTGGCCGTCGGTGTACGGGATCGGGGCATGGGCATGACCCCGGAGGATGCGGAGCGCGTGTTCGACCGATTCTGGCGGGCGGACCCTTCGCGCAAGCGCACGATCGGCGGCACGGGGCTCGGCCTGTCGATCGCCCTGGGAGATGCGCGACTGCACCGGGGCACCCTGATGGTGTGGTCGCAGCCGGGGGAGGGCACCAACTTCGTGCTGACGCTTCCGCGCGGATCCCGACCGCTCGATAGCGCATCGCCCGTGCCCCTGGAGCCGGTCGAGGCGATCGCCGAGATCGGCGTCACCACCGCGCCGATCGTCCAGCCGGGCGATGCACGGCCGGTGCCCCCGGCGGCCCCGCAGGAGGAGTCATGAGAATCGGACGGATACTGCGGGGTGCGGTCATCGCGCTCGCCCTCCTCGGGCTGACGGCCTGTGCGTCGCTGCCGGTCACGGGCGACGTGCGCCCCGGCCTCGCCGCCGGGCAGAGCGGCGGTGGTTCGGATCTCGCTTTCGTGCCGCAGGGGCCGTCGAACGGCATGGATCCCAAGGACATCGTCCGCGGTTTCATCGATGCGGCCTCGAGCCCCAAGGACAGCTGGAGCATCGCCCGGCAGTTCCTCACCGCCGACGAAGCACAGAAGTGGAAGCCGGACGCGGGGGTCACGATCGACACGGGATCCGCCGAGCGCCGCTTCGACGTCCCCGACGTCGCCAAGGAGGCCACCTCGACCAGCGTGCACCTCAGCCTGCAGCAGGCCGGCGCCGTGGACGAGACGGGCGCGTACTCCGGGGCCCCCGTGAACCGCGCGGCCGAGCTGATGTTCACGCTCGCCAAGAACAAGGACGGCCAGTGGCGCATCTCGGCGGCGCCGGACGGCATCGTGCTGGACGCGGACTCCTTCGCCGCCGCCGACGTGTTCGCCCCCTACGCGCTGCAGTACTTCGACCCGAGCTGGACCTACCTGGTGCCCGACGTGCGCTGGTTCCCGAAGCGGGAGAACACCGCCAGCAGGATCGTGCAGTCCCTCGTCAGCGGCAAGCCGAGTCCCTGGCTGTCCGGGGCGGTGCGCACGGCCTTCACCGGGGACATCGCGCTCGGCCGGAACGCGGTGACCTTCGACTCGCAGATCGCCGAGGTCGCGCTGAACGATGCCGCGAACAAGGCGGACCCGGTCACGCTGGCGCGCATGCGCACCCAGCTCGAGCGCAGCCTGAGCAGCCTGAGCGGCGCGGGCGTGCTGCAGGTCAAGCTCACCTCCTCCGGCCGCGATCTGAGCGCAGGAGCCGCCACGGCCGCGCCGACAGCGGTCGACCCGCGTCCGCTCGTGCTCACCGACAAGGGGTTCGGCTATCTGGCCGGCGGCGAGCTCACCCCGATCGACGGCGTCTCCGTGCCGCTGCAGAACTTCCCCGAGCAGATCACCGCGATCCGTGCGGCGAGCGGCGCGCAGCGCGTCGCGGTGCAGGGGGTGAGCGGCACGGTGTACGCGGTCGCCGACGGCCGGACCGACGAGATCGACGCGCGTCCCGGCCTCATCCCGCCCGCCCTGGATCCTTTCGGATACATCTGGACCGTTCCCCGCACCTCGCCCTCGTCGATCCTGGCCTGGTCGAATTCGGCTTCGGCTTCGGCATCGGCCTCGCGCTCGCTCGCCGGCCCCTCCGACGCGGGGCAGATCACGGCGATGGCGGTGAGCAGGGACGGTGCCAGGCTCGCCATGGCGGTGACCGCGAACGGCCAGGTCCGCATCGAGGTCGTCGCGATCGCGCGGGATGACCGCGGCGCGCCCACAGGGCTCGGCGTCGCGGATCCGAACGTGATCGCCTGGCCGGCCGCAGCGCTCGACATCGCGTGGCTGGACGACACGACCGTGGGCGTGCTCGCGACCGACGCGGCATCGCCCCTGCTGCGTCAGCAGCAGGTCGGCGGACCGGCGAGGACCGTCGACGTGCCGGAGGCGACCCAGACGATCGCACCGGGCTCGCCGACGACATCGGTGCAACTCTTCGGCAATGGCGTGCTGTGGGTGCGCAGCGGGCCCGCCCCCACGCAGGTGAGCACGAACGTCAAGGTGCTCGCCGTGCAGATCGGCGGACAGCCCGGCGGCTGAGCCGGTCCGATCGTCCTGCACAGACCATCGGGAGAGGGGACGGCGCACGGATCGCGGACTGGCCGCCCCGCCGACGTGCCTCGGCGCGCATACTCGCGGGATGCCTCCGAAGACACCGTCCTCCTCGCCCGGCGCACGGCTTCTCTCCTGGCCGACCGCGCGCCGGCTCGTCCGCGAGATCGCCGATCTCGCCTTCGCCTCGGCGTGCGCCGGGTGCGGAGCCGCGGGGACGGCTCTGTGCACCTCGTGCGAGGCGGAGCTCGAACCGCGCGTGGTGCGCCTCCGGTCCGGCGTCGTTCCGCTGCGGGCGGGCCTCGTGTTCGACGGCGTCGCGGCCTCCGTGCTGCGCGCGGTCAAGGAGGACGGGCAGACCTCGCTCATCCGGCCCCTGCGGCCGGCGCTCGCCGCCGCCGTGGACGACCTGTGCGCCGGAGCGACCGCGCCGCGCCGCCTCGACGTCGTGGTGCCGGTGCCGACCACGCGTGCGGCCTTCCGGCGGCGCGGATATCGCGTGCCGGAGATCCTCGCCCGCGGCACCGGCATCCCGCTGCTGCGAACGCTGTCCTACGTGCGCCGGGTACGCGATCAGCGCGGGCTCGGTGCGCAGGAGCGCAGGACCAACCTCGCCGGCGGCCTCCTCTCGTCCCGTGCCGGAGACGGAGCGTCGGCGCTGATCGTCGACGACGTGATCACCACAGGAGCGACCTGTGCGGAGGCCGCCAGAGCGCTCGGAGCGGCAGGCTTCACGGTCGTCGGCGCGGTGGCCGTCGCCGCCACTCTGCGCCGCGGATGAGCGTCCAGGGAGGAGCCGCCGAGACTCGGCGCGCTCGGCCCGAGGGGCCTCCTAGCGGATCCGCACGACACGCAGATGAATTGTGGATGACATGTCAGGGTGGGGCGACTACGGTGGGGACTCACAAAGGCGACCACGGTCCGCCCTTGGCCGGGCGGACCGGAACAAGGAGGTCAGGATGGAAACGAACATCGTCGGTGTCGGAGTCGGCATCAGCGATCGATTCCGAGCGGTGGTCGAAGAGAAGACCGCACGGATCGCGACTATCGCGACGAAGGCGCAGAGCCTGGACGTGAAGGTCACTCATCGTTCCTATCGCGGCGGTCATGTGGAGGATGAGACCGTCGAGCTCACTCTCATCGGCAGGGGCCCGCTGGTCCGTGCGGAGGCACGCGACGCGGACAAGTTCGTGGCGCTGGACCTCGCCGTCGACAAGCTCATCGAGCAGGTGCGGCGCGCCAAGGAGCGCCGCATCGACGGGCGGCACCATCCGCGTGGCGCGCGGTTCGAGAAGGGCACCGGCGAGCTCGCGGGCATCGACGTGCACCCCGTCTCGGCCGACACGCTTCATGCGGTGTCCACCGGTGCGATCCCGACGCTCGAGATCGAGGAGGAGTACTCCCCGGTCGTCATCCGCACCAAGAACTTCGATGCCGAGTGGATGACCGTCGAAGAGGCCGTCGATCGCATGGAGCTGGTCGGGCACGACTTCTTCCTCTTCGTGGACGCGCGCAGCGACCACCCCAGCGTCGTGTACCGCCGCAAGGGCTGGGACTACGGCGTGATCTCGCTCACCACCCAGGCGGCGCCCGCCGAGGAGCTCGTCAGCTGACGCGGTCCTGACAGACGAAAGGCTGCGCCCCGGTCCTGGAAGACCGGGGCGCAGCGCTGTGCGAGGGGCCTGATCCTCCCGGATCTGCCTCCGTAGATCCGAGTCGTCCCTGTGAGCGCACGCCATAGCGTGCGCTCACAGGGACGACTCGAAGATAGTGGGGCCGAAGACAGTCAGTCGAAGATGTCGCCGAGCAGGCCGCCGATGACGAGGCCGCCGAGCACGCCGGTCACGACGTCTCCGCCGCCGGAGCCGCGGCCGCCGCCCCAGCCGTTGCCGCCGCCACCGCCCCAGCCGTTGCCTCCGCCGCCGCCCCAGCCCTGGTCGGGGCGGGAGCGGTCGATGTCGTGCTGGGCGAGCTGGAGCGCCTCCGCGGCGAGCTGGGCGACGCGACGCGCGGTGCTGAGGGCCTGCTCGCGGGTCTCCTCGGCGGGCAGCAGCGAGGGCACGTCCACCCGCAGACGCTCGGCCTCGGCGAGACGCGTCCGGGCGTCCGCGCCGATCCAGCCGCGGTGGCCCTCGATCAGGCCGCGCGCGACGCCGAGCTGCCGGTCCGCGTCGTCGAGCGCATGCTGCACGGCGCTGACCGTGGGGAGCGGGTGCTCCGCGCGATACCGCGCCGCCGCGATCGCCGCGTCCAGCGCGGTGTTCGCCGCGCGCAGGCGCGTGAGCTCCCCGAACGGGTCGGTGCGGCTGCCGGCGGGTGCGAGGGCGCTCAGCGCCCGCTGCAGCTCGGCCGCGGCGGCCGCGACGGCAGGGGCATCGGGCGCCATCGGCAGGGCTGCCAGGTCGCCGCGCGAGTCGGCGACGACCTCGGCGAGCGTGGACTCCGCCCGCAGCGCCTCGATCTCGAAGTCGTCCACGGCGTCGAGCAGCGACGACGCCCGGCGCGTGGCCTCGGTCGCCGTCTCGAGCGCGAGCACGGCCTCCTGGTTGCGGCCGGCGTCCCGGCGACGCTCGAACACGTCGGCGCCGTGGTTCGCGAACACCACGAGCTGGGCGGCCTCCTCGGCGCTCTTGGCGACACGCTGCATGGCGGTGTCGGAGTAGCGCGTGGCCAGCCGCTCGACGGAGGCCTGCGCCTGCGGCACCCTGCCTTCCAGCGCGGCGGCGTCCGCGCGTACCTTGGCGACGACCTGCGGCGCATTGCGCACCCGGGCGACGGCATCGGCGATCGCGGCGGACTTCTCGTCGATCAGGTCCTCGGCCCACTGGCACAGCTGCACGATGCGGGCGTTGCGGGTGCGCAGCTCCTCTGCAGTGTCCGGGATCTCGTCGTGATTCAGCTGGTGCAGCTGGAACGCCTCGCCCATGTGCGAGCGCACGGCCTCCACCGCCGACTGGAAGTCGGCGGTCATCTCGTCGCCGAGCTCGGCCGTGGCGAAGGCGAGCTCATCGGAGGAGGTGCGGATCCGCTCGTCGGCGGCGACGATCGCCTGCTCGGCGCGCCGCGCGAGATCCGCGTCCTGCGCCTGCAGCTCTTCCTGTTCACGTTTGCGTCTGCCCCAGAATCCGGCCATGCGCCGATCCTATGGTCCCCGACCGTGCACGGGCTGTGGATCCCTTACGCCCTCGGCGATCAGAGCGTGACGGCGCGCGTCGGCCTTCCGCGCTTGGGATGCTCCGTGGAGAGCTCGAGCTCCAGCGCGTGCCTGGGGTGCTGCGCGAGGCGCTGCTCGGTGTGATCGAGCCAGCGCACCTCCGCCTCCGCCTGGAAGATCATGCTGTCGATCACGAGCGTCCAGGCCAGCTCCTGCGGGCTGTCCGGCTGGGGGCCGGCGTACTTCGTGCGCTGCAGTTCCTGCAGCTGCGCGAGCGAGGCCTTGCGCTGCGACTGGATGACGGCCGTCACATCGACGCCGGGCAGAGTCGCAGCGACCGCGAGCTTGATGGCGAGCTCGTCGCGCGTGCCCGTGCCGCGCTCGACAGGGGAGGAGAGCCAGCCGGAGACCTCGACGGATCCAGCCGGCGTGATCGCCCAGTACACGTGCCCCTGGTCGTCGGCGTCGCCGCGCTCGACGAGCCCATCGCGCTCCAGGCGCTCGAGCGTGTTGTAGATCTGGCCGACGTTGAGCGGCCAGGTCGAGCCGGTGCGGCGATCGAACTCGGCGCGCAGCTGGTACCCGTAGCAGGGACCCTGATTGAGGATGGCGAGGAGGCTCTGGCGAACGGACATCGGTATTTCCTTTCCCGGAATCTGTTTCCGAGTATATGCATACCCGGAAATATCCGTCGGTCTCCGCCGCGCGGTGTGTCGGCGCCTCGGGGGCGGTGGCCCGGCCTCGGATCGGATCCACCGACCCGGTGCAGGGGATCGACAGGTCACGGCCCGGTAACATGGGTCCGTATGCCGTGCGCGCGTCGCGCGCGGGTCAGACCCCTAGGGAGATGGAATCCGTGGCGAATCCTCTTGAGAAGCTGCTGCGCGCGGGTGAGGGACGGATCCTGCGCCGCCTGAACGGCGTCGTCAAGGCCGTGAACGCGCTCGAGGACGACTTCGCGAAGCTCAGCGACGAGGACCTCCGCAACGAGACCGTCGAGCTGCGCGCGCGGTTCGAGAAGGGCGAGACCCTCGAGCAGCTCATGCCGGAGGCGTTCGCCGCCGTCCGTGAGGCCGCGAAGCGCACTCTGGGCATGCGCGCCTACGACGTGCAGATCATGGGCGGTGCGGCCCTGCACGAGGGCAACATCGCCGAGATGAAGACCGGTGAGGGCAAGACCCTCGTGGCGACCTTCCCGTCGTACCTCAACGCGATCGCCGGACAGGGCGTGCACGTCATCACCGTGAACGACTTCCTCGCGACCTACCAGTCCGAGCTCATGGGCCGCGTCTACCGCGCGCTCGGCATGACCACCGGCGTGATCGTCTCCGGGCAGACGCCCGAGGTGCGCCGCGAGCAGTACAACGCCGACATCACCTATGGCACGAACAACGAGTTCGGATTCGACTACCTGCGCGACAACATGGCGTGGCGCAAGGAGGATCTCGTCCAGCGCGGGCACTTCTTCGCGATCGTCGACGAGGTCGACTCGATCCTGATCGACGAGGCGCGGACGCCGCTGATCATCTCCGGCCCGTCGTCGGGCGAGGCGAACCGCTGGTTCGCCGAATTCGCGAAGATCGCTCGCACGCTGGAGGTGGGCGAGGACTACGAGGTCGACGAGAAGAAGCGCACCGTCGGCGTGCTCGAGCCCGGCATCGAGAAGGTCGAGGACTACCTCGGCATCGACAACCTGTACGAGTCGGCGAACACGCCGCTCATCTCGTTCCTGAACAACTCGATCAAGGCGCTCGCGCTGTTCAAGCGCGACACCGACTACGTCGTGATGAACGACGAGGTCATGATCGTCGACGAGCACACCGGACGAATCCTCGTCGGGCGCCGCTACAACGAGGGCATCCACCAGGCGATCGAGGCCAAGGAGGCCGTGCCGGTCAAGGCCGAGAACCAGACCCTCGCCACCGTCACGCTGCAGAACTACTTCCGCCTCTACGACAAGCTCGCGGGCATGACCGGAACCGCCGACACCGAGGCCGCCGAGTTCATGTCCACGTACAAGCTCGGCGTCGTGCCGATCCCGACCAACAGGCCGATGATCCGCCAGGACAAGGCCGACCTCGTCTACAAGAACGAGACGGCGAAGTTCGCGCAGGTGGTCGAGGACATCGCGGTGCGCCACGAGAACGGGCAGCCGGTGCTGGTCGGCACCGTGAGCGTCGAGAAGAGCGAGTACCTCTCCCGGCTGCTGAGCAAGAAGGGCATCAAGCACGAGGTCCTGAACGCCAAGAACCACGCCCGCGAGGCCGAGATCGTCGCCCGCGCGGGACGCCTGGGCGCCGTCACCGTGGCGACCAACATGGCCGGCCGCGGCACGGACATCATGCTCGGCGGCAACGCCGAGTTCCTCGCGGTGCAGGATCTCAAGGCCAAGGGACTGGATCCGGTGGAGACGCCGGACGAGTACGAGGCCGCGTGGGACGAGACCTACGAGGCGATGAAGGAGAAGGTCGCGACCGAGGGCTCCAAGGTCGTCGAGGCCGGCGGCCTGTACGTGCTCGGCACCGAGCGCCATGAGTCGCGCCGCATCGACAACCAGCTGCGCGGACGCTCCGGCCGTCAGGGCGACCCCGGCGAGAGCCGGTTCTACCTGAGCCTCACGGACGACCTCATGCGGCTCTTCCAGCAGGGCGCCGCCGAGGCGATCCTCGCGCGCACGAACTTCCCCGAGGACATGCCGATCGAGTCGGGCCTCGTGACCCGCGCCATCCGCAGCGCGCAGAGCCAGGTCGAGGCGCGCAACGCCGAGATGCGCAAGAACGTCCTCAAGTACGACGACGTCCTCAACCGTCAGCGCGAGGCCATCTACACCGACCGCCGTCACATTCTGGAGGGCGACGACATCGCCGACCGGGTGAAGCACTTCGTGGAGGATGCGATCGGCGCGGTCGTCGACGACCACACCGCCGAGGGGCACACCGAGAGCTGGGACTTCGACAGCCTGTGGACGGAGCTGAAGACGCTCTACCCCGTCGACGTCACGATCGACGAGGTGGTCGCCGAGGCCGGCGGACGCAAGGGCGGGATCACCGCCGAGGGCCTCAAGCGCGAGCTCGTCTCGGACGCGATGGTCGCCTACGAGACGCGCGAGACGTCGCTCGGAGACGCCGCGACCCGCGAGCTGGAGCGCCGCGTGGTGCTGCAGGTGCTGGACCGTCGCTGGCGCGACCACCTGTACGAGATGGACTACCTCAAGGACGGCATCGGCCTGCGCGCGATGGCGCAGCGCGACCCGCTGGTCGAGTACCAGCGCGAGGGCTACTCCATGTTCCAGGCCATGATGGGCCAGATCAAGGAGGAGTCGGTCGGCTACCTCTACAACCTCGAGGTCGAGGTGCGTCAGGCCGGCGACGAGGGCATCACCGAGGTCGAGGCCAAGGGTCTCGCCGAGTCGGCGGGCGACCAGCGACTCGAGTACTCCGCGCCCAACGACGCGGGCGACGTCGAGGTCCGCAACGACCGTGGTCAGGTGCAGCAGGCGGCGACCGATCGCCTCCGCCAGGCGGCCGCGCGTGCGCAGTCCGAGAGCGAGGAGCCGGCGGAGCCGGCCGCGCGCGGCGCCTTCGGGCAGCGCGTCGAGGGCGACCAGGCCGCTCCGGCGAACCGCGCGGAGCGTCGCGCCCAGGGCAAGAAGAAGTAGCTCCCGCTTCCAGGGACACGAAGGAGGCCGGCACCCGTCCAGGGTGCCGGCCTCCTTCATCGGCCGGTCAGGCGTTCCGGCGCTGGAATTCCGTCCAGATCCCGGCGCAGTCCTCGCGGCCGCGCTCGAGGTGGATCATGTCGAGCGCCGAGGTGTCGCTGCCGTCGAGGAAGCGGCGCAGGCGCAGATCGCTGAATCCGTTGTCGGCCGCGTCGACGTGGGTCGACGCGTAGAAGCAGGTGGTGATCCCCGCCCACATCATCACGGCGACGCACATCGGGCAGGGCTCGCACGTCGCGTACATCACGTGGCCCGACAGATCCAGGGTGTCCAGCTGCGTGCACGCCTCGCGCACGGCGACCATCTCGGCGTGGCCGGAGATATCCGTCTCGCGGAGGACGGTGTTGCCGACCGCGACGACGATCCGTCCGGCGGGATCGACGAGCGTGGCGCCGAACGGTCCGCCGTCTCCGGCGCGCAGGCCTTCGAGGGTCGCCTCGACGGCGGGCGCGAAGTAGCGGTCCAGCACGTCGGCCGGGGGAGTGGTGGGGGTCATGACGTCTCCTTCGTCCGGGTCAGGCGCGCCGGCGGGCGGCCAGGGTGAGCAGGGCGTATCCGACGAACCCGATGAACAGACCGGCGAAGAACGCGAGGTTCTTGATCTGCACCAGGACCTCGACGTCCTTCAGCACGGTGCCCGCCATCGTGATGACGAAGCTCACGATCAGCAGGCCCACCGCGCGCCAGTTGTACGCGGGCAGGGATCCCTTCTGTCCGCCCTTGTAGTCCGCGTAGATGCCGTCCAGATCGAGCGTCTTCCTGCCCTCGATGAAGTACGAGGCGAGCATGATGCCCGCGATCGGCCCGAACATCGATCCGATGAACGAGTAGAAGAGGAAGAGTACGTCGGTGTTCTCCAGGAAGACCCACGGCAGCATCAGCGTGCCGAGGACCGCCGAGAGCACCGCCGCCCGCCTGACCGTGAAGACCTTCGGCAGCTGCGCGGTCAGCTGCAGGCCCGCGGGCAGCATGTTGCCGAACACGCAGAACGCGATCGCCCCGACGTTCATGGCGAGGATGAGCAGCACGACGACGAACGGGTTGCCGATCGAGTTGATCGCCTGCACGAAGACGCCGGGGCTGCTGATGTCGAACTCTCCGCGGGTCGCGACCTGCAGGGACGCCATGAACGACACCGTCACCAGGGCGAACAGGATGTAGGAGCCGATCACGCCGATCGGGAAGCCGATCGCCGGCGCCTTCATCGACGTGGCGTTGCGGGTGTAGTCGCCCGTGTTCACGATCGGGCCCGCCCAGTTCGAGACCAGAGCGGAGACGCAGCTGATGAAGATCAGCGGAGTCACCGCGGTGTGCGCTGCCTGGAAGGCGAACACCTCGCCGAAGCCGCCCGCGTTGACGACGGCGAGGACGACGGCGATGACGACGAGGACGAACACCGCGGGGTTGGCCCAGGTGCTGAACCGCCCGAGGAACTTCTGGCCGCCGAGGAACAGTGCGACCGTGATCACCCAGGTCACCAGATAGGAGATGGCGGTGGGGATCGGCAGCCCGAAGATGTCCCCTCCGCCTCCGATGTCCATGAATCCGGGGAAGATCGTGGTGAACACGACGTCGAACGCCTTCGCCGACGACACCGTGGTGAGGCCGAAGAACACGACGCCCGCGATGATGCCGCGGATCCAGGTGGGCAGGAGCGCGCCCTTGTGGCCGAACGCCTCGCGCAGCTGCATCGCGAACGGCACGCCGTACTTCGCCGCCGCCTGCCCGTTCAGGACGTACCCGAGGGAGACGATCACCGCCGACGTCATGATCGCCGCGACGACCTGCCAGGCGGACAGGCCCAGCGCGAAGAAGCCGACCACCGTGAAGTAGGACAGGATGTTGTGGATCGGCCCCATCCACACGGTGAGGAACTGCGTGGTCCTCCAAGTGCGCTCCTGAGGGCGGATCGGCAGCACGTCGTCGGCGTAACCGCGCCGCGCGTACTCCGCGACGCGCTCGGCGCCGGGATCCACCAGGGCAGGATCGATGGGGGTGGCGGACATCGTCATCCATATCTGTCGGCACGATGCGCTCGCACGTGCGGTGTGGAGGCTGCGGGCACCGGCGAGGACGACGCGGGGCCCGGATGGTGGCCGGCGCGGGCGATCGGGCGCCCGCGCCGGCTGTCAGGGGGTCAGGCGACGCGGGCCGCGAGCGCGATGAGCGCCTGCTGGAAGGCCTCGACGGGCGGGTGGGTGATGCCGGCGCCGATCATGCCGATGCCCGGATCCTTGTGGGCGATCGCAGTGTTGATGATCGGGAGGATCCCGGTCTCCATGACCTTGCGCACGTCGATGCCGGTGGGCACGCCCATGAAGTCGAGCGCCGGGATGGTCACGTTCGGGTTGTTCCCGGTCGTGATGGCGTTCATGGTGCGCGAGTAGCCCATGGCCTCGTCGACGGTGCCGCCGACGAGTGCGACGATCGCGGGCGCCGCGGCCATGGCGAAACCGCCGATGCCGAAGGTCTCCGTGATCGCGGAGTCGCCCATGTCGAGGCCCGAGTCGGCCGGGGTGTAGCCGGCGAACATCGGGCCGACGACCTGCTGCGCGGGTCCGGTGAACCACTGGCCACCGGTGCCGGAGACGCGGATGCCGAAGTCGACGCCGTTGCGGGCCATCGTGGTCACGACCGTGGAGTTCTCGATGCCGTTCGCGGCATCGAGCGACGCCTTCGCCGTGACCATCCAGGTGGGGCCGGAGAAGTAGTCCGACGAGGCGACGAAGTCGAAGACCTCGCGCTTCTCCTTCGTCGTGAAGTCGGTCTCCAGGATGTAGGGCGCGAGCGCCTGGATCAGCAGGGTCGTGCCGGCCACATTGCGGTTGTGCGCCTCGTCGCCCATGTGCAGCGCCTGCGAGAGCATGAGCCGCAGATCGATGCCGTCGGTGTTGAGCTTCATGGCGCCGGAGAGCACGGGGCCGAACACATCGCGCATCCAGTTCAGTCGGTCGATGACCGACTGGTCGTTGGCGCCGAAGCGCAGGATCTTCGACAGCTGCTCGGACAGGTTCGTGAACGCGAGGTTGCCGTGCGTGCGGTTGCGCACCTGGTGCACCCACATGCTGGCACTCGTGACCCCCGCCATGGAGCCGACCGACTGGTGCTCGTGGCAGGGCGAGAAGGTGATCTCGCCGGAGGCGGCCAGCTCGAAGGCCTCGTCGAGGTCCTTCGCGAGTCCCTCGAAGACGAGCGCGCCCGTGACGGCGCCCTTCATCGGGCCGGACATGCGGGCGAAGGCGATCGGCGGGCCGGCGTGCAGGATCGTCTTCGCGGTCATCCCGGGGACGACGTCGATCGCCTGGCCGAAGCCCTCCAGGAACGGCTGTGCGGCGAGGATGCGGCTCAGCGCCTCCAGGTTGGCGGCGTCGATCCTGGCGGCGATGGCCGGGTCCTCGAGCGTGCTGAGCGCGGCGATGACCTCGGGGTCGCCGCCGCCGGGCGGGGTCCAGTCCATGAGAACAGGGCTCACGCCCTGCGCCGCGAGGTCCTCGGCGAACATGTCGAGGCCGAGGTTGACCGGCTTCAGCGCGGAGCCGAACAGTTCGTTGACACTCATCGGTTGTCACCCTTCGCGACGAATTCGCGGGCCAGCAGCCCGAGGTTGGTGGAGGAGGAGGCGATGGTCACGCCCGCGGCCTCGAGCTTCGCGATCTGGTCGGCGATCGCCGGGGTGTCGAGGTCGGTGCCGAGCACGTAGCCGAGGATCTCCAGGTGCTGCCCGCGCGCCGCGGCCTTGGCCTTGGCCTCCTGGATCGCCGGGATCGTGACCCCCACCGGATCCTCGTGCGAGCCGAAGCCGAGGATGAAGTCCATCGCGATCACGCCCACGGTGGGATCGTCGGCCTCCTGGACCAGCCGCTGCAGGCGCAGGCTCGGATCGATCATCGGGTGCGGACGGCCGTTGGTGAAGTCGTCGTCGCCCATGTCGAGGAAGGTGTGCGCGCGGGAGGCGTCCCTCGCGCCGATGACGCGCGCCGGGTCCTTCTGGATGTTGGAGTACACGTCGTCGGAGGTCGCGAGCGCCGCGAACATCGCCTCGTCGCACAGCGTGCCGCCGCAGAACAGCCCGCGCACGTAGGCCTGCTCGGGGGCGAGCTTCGCGCGCACCTCCGCGATCAGCGGGAGGTTCAGCGGATGCGTGTCGAGCGCGGACTCGTCGATCCCGGTCGCGACCACCGCCGCGATCGCGGTCGGCTTGGTGCCGGAGACGATCGTCACGTTGTCGTAGCCGCTCTCGGTGCGGGCCGACCCGAGGAAGGTGACGACGACAGGCTTCGACGCGGCGCCGGCGGCGGCGAGCACCTTGTCGGCGACCTCCTCCGCCGGGGGCTTGGAGACGACGACGATCACCGCGGTCTCCGGATCCGCGTCGAGCGCGGCGATGCCGTCGATCATCGAGATGCCGCCGATCTCCGTGCTGAGGTCGCGACCGCCCGTGCCGATCAGCTGCGAGACGCCGCCGCCGAAGTCGTGGATCCGCACGCTCAGCTCCTGGCTGCCGGTGCCGGAGGCGCCGACGATGCCGATCGAGCCGCGGCGGACGGCGTTCGCGAAGGCGAGGCCGGTGCCGTTGATGATCGCGGTGCCGCAGTCCGGGCCCATCACGAGCAGGCCCTTGTCGTGCGCGAGCGTCTTGAGGGCCAGCTCGTCCTCCACGGACACGTTGTCGGAGAAGATCATGACGTGCTTGCCGGCGTTCAGCGCCTTGCGCGCCTCGCGGGCCGCGAAAGCGCCGTTCACCGAGATGAGCACGAGGTTGCTGTCAGGGACCTCCGCGAACGCGCCGTCCAGAGTGCGGTAGCGCACCTCGGCGGCGCCGGCGGTGCCCTTGTCCTTGCGGGCGAGGATGTCGTCGACCGCCTCGATCGCCTCGGTGATGGTGTCGTCCGAGGCGTCGATCACGATCATCAGATCGCTCGGCCTGGCCTCGTCGATCGCGGCGTCCTGCACGCCGACGTTGAGGAGGACCTCCTTGTTCATCGGCGTCGCCATGCCGAGCAGGGCCTGGCTGACGCCGTCGACCGCATTCGCCCTGGTGCTCATCGACATGAGCGAGACGGAGTCGAGGTACGTGTTCTTCCTGATCTCGATGTGCCGGGTCATCGTGTTCCTTTCGGGGGGTCTCAGGCCTGGTGGCGCTCGAGGATGGCGACGATCTCGTCGTATCCGCGCTCGCGGGCCAGGTCGGCGGGGGACGTTCCCCACGGGTCGGGCATGCCTGGTTTGGCGCCGTGCGCGAGGAGGAGTTCGACGATCTGCTGGCGCACCGGGCCGCCGTCGCCGAGGATGATCGTCTCGATCAGCGCGGTCCAGCCCAGGTTGTTGGTGAGGTTGACGTTGATGCGCGTGCTCTCCAGGAGGTACCGGACGACCTCGAGGTGTCCCTTCTCCGCCGAGGGGGTGAGTCCGTTTCCGCCCATGCGCGTGAGCCGCTTGAGGTCGGCTCCGGCCTCGGCCATGGTCCGTACGAGCGCGAGGTCGTCGGTGATGCAGCCGAACAGGAACGGGTTCGAGCAGGTCTGATCCTGGGCGTCGATGTCGACGCCCTCGGCGATGAGGGCGCGCACCACGTCGAGGTGGCCGCCGCGCGCGGCGTGCAGGATGGCGGTGGCCTCTTCACGGTCCACGGCGTTGCGGTCGGCGCCGCCGGCGAGGGCGGTGCGGACGGCGTCCAGGTCGCCGGCCGCAGCGGCGGCGAGGTAGCGATCGTCGGCGCTGGTCGAAGCGGTCATCGGATGGTCTCCTTCTTGAGGGCGGTCTGCGGGCGGGCGAGTCGCTCGAGGGCGAGATAGGCGATGCAGCCCACGACGAGGCCGACGACGGCATCGCTCAGGACGGGGGCGAAGAAGTGCGAGAGCAGGGCCGCCCCGGCGCCGATGGCCCAGGCCACCAGCGCGGTGAGCCGGAAACGCTGCGGCGGCCGGTCGGCGTTGCGCTTCGCGAGGATGATCTGATCGGCGATGAGCACGGCGCCGAGCGGTGGCACCAGGACACCGAGCAGCGCGAGCCAGTTCACGAAGTAGTGCCAGGCGCCGAGCACGGCCACCAGCGTTCCGATCACGCCCAGGATCAGGGTCAGCACGCGCATCTTCGAACGGGTCAGGTGCGACCAGCCCAGGGCGCCGTTGTAGAGGCAGTGCGTGCACACGGATCCGAGGTTGATCACGACGAACAGCAGCAGGAACACGTCCAGCAGCGGATTACGGGTGCCGGTCAGGATCGGCGCGAAGTTGCCGCCGTTCACGGCCGGGGACGCGATCGCGCCCGCGGCGACGAAGAGCGCTCCGCTGAGCTGGGCGACCAGGCTCGCGAACGGGAACGCGGTGACCGTGGCGATCACGGCCTGCTTCCCGTTGCGCGCCCAGCGGGTGAAGTCCGCGGTCATGGTGCCGGAGTCGGCGAAGGTCGCCATGATCGCGGTCACCGCGACGCCGAACGACATCGCGCCGCCGCCGACGCCGGTGTAGCCGAAGACGGCGGAGAAGTCGTGGTTCTGCGCCGCGATGCCGATCGCGATGAGGACCGCGGCGATGAACAGCGGGGCCGCGATCGCGCCCAGTACGGACAGGGCGCGGATGCCGAGGTACGTGACGGCGATGAACACGAGGCCCGCGAGTGCGGCGACGAGCGTCTCGTTCCAGCCGAAGGCCGTGCTGAGACTGTCGCCTGTCGCGCCCGTGTTGAACGCGAACCATCCGACGACCACGGTCGAGAGGAATCCTGACGCGATCGCGTAGCCCGCCGTGCCGAAGGTCTCGGTCGCCTGCAGCGAGAAGCTCTTGCCGGTGCGGCCCGCGCGCCAGCTGAGCAGGCTCACGTAGACGAACATGATCGCGTTCGCGGTGAGGATCGCGCCGACGCCGGGCCAGAAGCCCAGCATCGCGACCACGAGTCCACCGGGCACGGCGTTGGTGAGGATCATCGGGAAGCCGAACCACACCGCCGAGACGGTGAAGAGCGACTTCCGATGGCTGAGCGGCACGGGTTCGTGCTCGAACTCACCCGTGCTGGTCTCCGTGGGGACGGTCTTGGTCATCACGCTTGCTCCTTCGGAACGATCCCGGACGACGAGGTCGCGGGGACGGGTGCGGAGGCGGAGCGCAGCGCCGCCTCGGTGCGCAGGGCGAGCCGGACGCCCGAGAGCATGTCCGTGCCGGAGGTATGACCGATCCCCGCGACGTGCAGCGCCGCGTCGCGGATGCGCTCGTCGTCGCCGTCGCGGACGGCCTGGATCAGCTCGTGCAGGCCCTGCTGGGCGCGGGCCCCGAGCGCGTGACGGACGGTCGCGACGCTCAGCAGGGTCGTGCGCTCCTCCTCGTCGTCGAGCGCGGCGGCGAGCGATGCGAGCGCTCCATGGAGCCTGGTCCCGCGCTGCGCGCTCACGAAGGCGAGCCCGGTCAGCACGTCGTCGCCGGACGGCGTCAGCCCCTCTCCGAGTCCGAGCAGTCCTGTCGCCGCCGCGGTGATCGCGGAGGGATCCCGCCGCCGCAGCGCCTCTTCGAGAGCCGCCACGCGTTCGGTGAGCAGTGCGGCGGCGGCGCTGCCGAATGCGGACTGCTGCGCCGGCGCGGGGGTCGCCGCGATCGTCGCCTCCGCGCGCAGCAGCTGCCCGCCCGAGAGCGCGCACAGGCAGATCTCGGCCGGCGCCCACGCGGTGGCCGAGGAGGTGAGCACGGCGATCGGCCCGTGGACCGTCTCGATGCGGAAGCCGTCCGGTCCGATCGACGCGGGATCGCCCTGACGCACCTGCAGCGCCGTCCAGTCCTCGACCGGGACGCGAACCGTGGCCGGCGCGTCGTCGAGCTCGGCCGAGACCAGTGCGACGAGCTCATCGCCGACACGGAGGTTCACGGCGCGGCGATGCACCGAGTGCACCCGCACGTCGGCATCGACGGGCATCGACGGGGTGACGCCGGGGCGAGTGCGGGCCAGCACTGAAGGGGGCTGCGCATCGGCGGCGCGTACGAGCGTGTCCTCGAGCGAGGGGTCCCAGGTGATCGCGCGCACGGCGATCGGGGTGGCGATGGGGGGCATCGTGTTCTCTCCTGGGCCTTCCCCGACGGGGAAGGGTGATCAAGTGGTCTCTTGAATGTATACCATTGTCTTAAATGGAGTACCATTTCTGATCGAACGGGTCGCCTTCGCGGCCACAGCGAAGGAGAGACCAGATGCGTGTCGTAGTGGCACTCGGGGGCAACGCCCTCGCCCGCCGAGGCGAGCCGATGACGGCCGAATACCTGCGGGCCAACGTCAAGGCCGCGTGCGAGGCGCTCGCCTCGTTCGCCCGCGACAACGAAGTCGTCATCACGCACGGCAACGGTCCCCAGGTCGGCCTGCTCGCGCTCCAGAACCTCGCCTACCAGGACGTCGCGGCGTATCCGCTCGACATCCTCGGAGCCGAGACGCAGGGGATGATCGGCTACGTCGTGCAGCAGGAGCTCTCCAACGCGCTGGGCGGCGAGCGCGAGGTCGCGGGCATCATCACCACGACCGTGGTCGACGAGGCGGATCCCGCCTTCGTGCGCCCCACCAAGCTCATCGGACCGCAGTACTCCGCGCACGACGCCGCAGAGGCCGCCGCCGAGTACCGCTGGACCATCGCGAAGGACGGCAACGCGTTCCGTCGCGTCGTGCCCTCGCCGATGCCGCTCTCGATCGTGCAGGCGCCGCTCATCCGCCGCCTCCTCGAGGCCGGCAGCCTCGCCGTATGCGTGGGCGGCGGGGGAGTCCCGGTGCGCGTGGACTCGAAGGGCCGCCACATCGGCGTGCAGGCCGTGGTGGACAAGGATCTCGCCAGCGCCGCGCTCGCCGCCGACATCCAGGCCGACACGCTCATCATGCTCACCGACGGCGACTACGTGAGCGAGAACTGGGGCACCTCGGAGCAGCGCGACATCCACACGGCCTCGGTCGACGCCGTCGCCGCGATGTCGTTCGCCGAGGGATCCATGCAGCCGAAGATCGACGCCGCGATCCGCGTCGCCCGCGCCGGAGGCCGTACCCTCATCGGTCCGCTCGACCGGCTCGACGACCTGCTCGCGCGCAAGATCGGCACCGAGATCGTGCCGACGCTCAAGGAGGGCATCCGCTGGGTCGAGACCGCGAAGGCCTGACCCGCGTGCCGTCGTCGCAGGAGGCGGACCGGGCGATGGAAGAATGGGGCCGTGACCAGCACGGATGAACGTCAGCCCGAGTCCACGCGGATCGCGTCGTGGTTGCGCGACGCGATCCTCGACGGCGTGCGCGCCCCCGGCGGCCGCCTGATCGAGCGCGACCTCGCGGCCGAGTTCGGCGTGAGCCGGGTGCCGGTGCGGGACGCGCTCAAGGTGCTCGTCGCGGAGGGCCTCGTCGAGCTGCGTCCGCACACCTGGGCCGTGGTGCGCGAGTTCACCGACGCCGACCTCGCCGACCTCGACGAGGTGCGCGCGGTGCTCGAGCCCCTGGCGTTCCGGCTCGCTGCGGAGCGCCATCGGCGCGACGGCCTCGCCCGGCTGCAGCGGTCGCTCGAGCTGGAGGAGACCGGTGCGCGGTCGGGGGACGGGATCGGGTCCCGCCGCGCCGCGGCCGACTTCCACGAGATCGTGACGGACCTCGCCGAGAACCGGCTGCTGAGCGACATGATGAAGGGCATCCGCAGCAGACTGCGCTGGGCGCTCTCGCAGCACGACGACCTCCAGCACATCAGCGGGGAGCACGTCGAGCTGTTCGAGGCGATCAAGGCGCGCGACGCGGAGCGCGCGGCGGAGCTCGCCGCCGCGCATGTGGAGAGCAGCCGTCGGGAGCGCATCGCGCACGTCGAGGCGGTCCGTGCGGGCACGGCCGGCGTCGAGTAGCGAGACTCGCGTGCACGGGGACCCCTCGCGCGGGCGGTAACCTTGGCCGATGACACCGAGAACCTTCGACCAGTCGTCCAAGCTGAAGAACGTCCTGTACGAGATCCGCGGCAACGCGCTCGTCGAGGCGGCTCGGCTGGAGGCGGCAGGCCACTCGGTGCTCAAGCTGAACACGGGCAACCCCGCGGTCTTCGGATTCGAGGCGCCGCAGCAGATCGTGCGCGACATGCTCGCGACGCTGCCCACCGCGCACGGCTACAGCGAGAGCAAGGGCATCATCTCCGCGCGCCGCGCCGTGGTCAGCCGCTATGAGCAGGTCGACGGCTTCCCGCTCGTCGACCCGGAGGACGTCTACCTCGGCAACGGCGTCTCCGAGCTCATCACGATGACCATGCAGGCGCTGCTGGACGAGGGCGACGAGGTGCTCATCCCCGCGCCGGACTATCCGCTGTGGACCGCGATGACCAGCCTCGCCGGCGGCACCCCTGTGCACTATCTGTGCGACGAGGAGAACGGCTGGAACCCGGATCTGGAGGATCTGCGGTCCAAGGTGACGCCTCGTACCAAGGCCATCGTCATCATCAACCCGAACAACCCGACCGGCGCGGTGTACTCGCGCGAGGTGCTGCAGGGCATCGTGCAGGTCGCGAGGGAGAACGACCTGCTGCTGCTGTCGGACGAGATCTACGACCGGATCCTCTTCGACGACGCGCACCACATCCCCACCGCGACCCTCGCGCCCGACCTGCTCTGCCTGACCTTCAACGGCCTCTCCAAGACCTACCGCGTGGCCGGATACCGGTCGGGCTGGCTCGTCATCACGGGTCCGCAGCAGCACGCGAAGGGCTTCATCGAGGGGATCACCCTGCTCGCGTCCACGCGACTGTGCCCGAACGTGCCGGCGCAGCACGCGGTGCAGGCGGCGCTCGGCGGGGTGCAGTCGATCGAGTCGCTGATCGCTCCGAGCGGGCGCCTGCACCTGCAGCGCGACGCCGCCTGGGAGGGGCTCTCCGCGATCCCCGGCGTCAGCTGCGTGAAGCCCACGGGAGCCCTCTACGCGTTCCCGAAGCTGGATCCGAACGTGCACGAGATCCACGACGACGCGAAGCTCATCTACGACCTGCTGGTCGCGGAGCGCATCCTGCTCGTGCAGGGCACGGGCTTCAACTGGGCGACGCCGGACCACCTGCGCGTGGTGACGCTGCCCGAGCCGCGCGTGATCACCGAGGCGATCGAGCGCCTCGGCAACTTCCTGGCGAGCTACAAGCAGTAACCCGTCGCCGGCGCGGGTCAGACCGCCGCCGCAGCCCCGAGACGCCGCTCGCGCCGCGTCCCGGGGCTGTGCGCGTCGCGCAGCAGCGTCGTGGCGAGGGCGCGCGCCGCGGTCGCGAACGCCGAGCGGCCCGCCACGTCGGGTACGGGTCTGGCGTGCAGGGCTGCGGCGTCCAGCGCGCGCCGATCGTACGGCAGGAAATGCACCTCGCGGATGCCGGAGAACCGGTCCAGGGCGCGCCGGACCTGACCGCGCGCGTCGACGCCGAGGGGGCCTGGACGCACCTTGTTCACGGCGACCGTGACGGGGACATCGCCGACCTCGGCGCGCAGCTCCGCATAGCCGCGCACGAATCGGGCGATCCCGAGCGGGTCGGCCGCGGCCACCGCCACGATGCGGTCGGCGCTGTGCAGGGCACTGAGCGTCGCGGCGTTCCGCCGGGGGCCGCCCAGATCGCTGCTGATCTCCTCGTCGGCCTCGAGCGAGGCCGCGACATCGACCAGGGTGATCGCGCTCCAGCGCCGGCACGCGTCGAGCGCGGCGCGCAGACGCGCGGCCGACAGCTCCGGCCAGCGCGAGGGGCGATTGATGCCCACCAGCACGTCGATGGTGCCGCCGGAGGACTCCGCGGGGCGGGAGAGCCGGCTGAGTTCGGCCCCGTCGAGCAGTCCCAGCTCCGCGCGGCGACATGCGGCGGCGATGCCTGGCCCGTCGTCGGTGAGGCCCAGCAGGAGGGCGAGGGCGGGGGCATGCGTGTCGGCATCGACGAGGGCGACCCCGCGATCCGGGGCGGCGAGGAGCGCCGCGAGCTGCACGGCGACCGTGCTGCGTCCCGGCGCCCCGTGGGGGCCCCACACTGCGATCAGCCGGTTCGGCGAGGAGGCGGCGCCGTCGCCAGCACCGGCTCCGGCGATGCTCGTCGCGCCGCAGTCCGCGTCCGTGCCCCGGTCGTGGAGCGCGTCTGCGACATCCCATCCGCTCGCGGAGGCGGGCAACGGTGCACCCAGTCCGTGCCGGTGCGCGAGCCGGGCGGCGGCTGGACCGTCGCCCAGAGTCAGGATCCGCACGCCTGCGCGGTCGCAGGCCCCGCGCAGCGCCGGGCTCAGCCACGCCCGCTCCGCCGGGATCAGCAGCGCCTCGGCACCGCGGAGCTCCTCGGCGTGCGCGACCAGGCGGGCAGCCTGGTGTGGCGGCATCCGCGCGATCACCGCGACGCCGGCGAGCTCCAGCTCTTCAGCGAGCCGCTCGGCGCGTTCCGGGGGCAGGGCCAGGACGACCCCGGTCACGAACGGGCTCCGACCGGTACCACGGACAGGGAGGATCCGGCGGTCAGCGCTCCGAGCACCTCGCCGACCTTCGCCCGGCTCACGACGAGTTCGAGTGTCGTGGACTTCGCCGACAGCGGACCGTCCTCGCGGTCGACCGAGGCGACTGTCGCATCGGGCAGCAGCACGCGCGGCGCGTCGAAGCCCTTGCCCTCGGCGCGCGGATCGGCCGCCCACAGCTCGACCACGGAGCCCCTGCCGATCGAACCGGGGACCGGCACTGCGCTGCGCACCACGACCGAGGTGGTGCGTCCTTCGTCGGCGGCGGCGGCAGCCGTCGACGGCACGAGCTCGCCCTCGGCGATCGTGCGGGTCGCGATCAGGCCCGGCTCGAGCGTGGCAGGCGTGAGATAGCCGGATCCGACGGCTCCGAGCATGACGTCGACCACGCGCACATCGGCGGAGGTGAGCGGATCGCCGGGGACGATCGTGCGCACCGCCTGCAGCGCGGGACGGGTCTGCTTCGCCGCGCCCACGATCAGCCAGACCCCTGCGACCGACAGGACGATCAGGGCGAGGCCGATGAAGAAGCGCAGATCGGTCCAGGGCCGTCGAGCGGCGCGTGCGGTGGTCATGCGCCCATGGTCACAGAATCCGGATGCGGGCGAGGAAGTTATCCACAGCGTCGGGGCCTCTGGCTCGCCCGCACCGACGCGGAGCACAATGGAGGCATGCCCGACGCATCCACGCCTGCCGTGCGCTATCTCGCCCTGGCTCAGGTGGCGGAGCTTCTCGGAGTGGGGGTCGACGAGATCGTCGAGCTCATCATGCACAGCCGGCTGCGCGGAGCGAGACTCGGCGCTCCCGCCGTGTGGCGGGTCGAGGAGGCCTCGATCGCCGAGTACCTCGCGGAGCAGGCGGAGGACGCGCGGCGCAGGGCGCTGTGGCGACAGGCCAACGCGGCGAGCTTCCCCGAGCTGTGGGGCCCGCCCGTCCGCCTCGGCGAGTGAGCCCGCCGCCGTCCCGTGCTTACTTTCGGGTCGTCCCTGTGAGCGGAGCCTATGGCGTGCGCTGGTGGGGACGACTCGGAGTGTGCGGGCACCCGCCTTTCGGGTCGTCCCTGTGAGCGGGGGCTATGGCGTGCGCTGGTGGGGACGACTCGGAGTGTGCGGGCACCCGCCTTTTGGGTCGTCCCTGTGAGCGGGGGCTATGGCGTGCGCTGGTGGGGACGACTCGGAGTGTGGGGGCAATCGCCTTCGGGGAGTGGGCTCCGCATGCGGGAGCGGAGCGGTCGCGCGCGCTTCAGCCGAGGCCGGGGGCGGGAGCATCCGTGCTGAGCGAGAGCACCGAGGCGAACGGCAGGATGCGGAATCCCGCGACCGCTCGTGCTCGGCGCGGCGAGCCCGCGTCGTGCAGCGCGAGATCGAGGTGGTCGGATCCTGCGCGGTCGATCGTCCCTGCCAGCACCGTGCCGGAGCGGGTGCGCACCGTGACTCCGCTGCGGCGCCGGGCGAGGTCCCGCAGCACGAACCCGAACGTCATCCGTTCGCGCAGCGGCGAGAGCGGCGCGGGGGCAGCGCTGCTGCTGAGCAGCGCCCCGTGGTCGAGCGCCCACAGCTCCACGGCGTGCGAGGGCAGCAGCACGATCCCGGGAGCGCCCTGCGGCTGCACGGCCGTCCAGTCCGCGCCGACCGCCCGCAACCGGCCGTGCACGCGGGTGGAATCGGTCAGCACGGCGGCGAGCGTCGCGCCCTCGTCCACGAGCGCGCCCAGCCGAGTGCGCAGGTCGAGTCGGGCGACGCGCAGACGCTCCGTCTCGGCGTCCAGGGCTGCGCGCTCCGCCTCCCAGCCGGAGGCCACCTGGTCCTCGAGGTCTTCGAACAGCCGGTCCCATTCCATGCCGTCGAGGGTAGGCGATGCACCCGCAGGCGGCATACGGGTTCTCCACACACCTTGGCCGATCCGCCCCGTGCCGCACGCGGATGTGCTCGACTGCGAGTCACGCCATCCGAGTCTCGAGGGGGAGAACGCCGATGATGACGCTTGAGGATTTCGCGCCGCAGCCCACGCCGAGCGCGGAACTGCCGGATCCGACTCCGCTTCTGCAGAGCCTGACGCGCGGCGTCCTCGAGGTGCTGGCCGGAGTGCGCGAGGCGGATCAGCTCGCGCGCTGGTTCGCGGAGGACGCGTTCGTCGTGCTCACGACGCGCGCCAACCTGTCGGCCAGGGCGCGGAGCGCGCGCGGGGTGGCTCCGGCGAGGCCCGTGTTCCGCATCCTGTCCACGCATGTGTCCTCGCCGGCGGACGGCATCGTCGAGGCCACCCTGATCGTGCAGACCCCCGGTCGCACGAGGGCCGTCGCGGTGCGGCTGGAGGGGCTGGACCGGCGCTGGCGGGCCACGTCGCTGGCCATGCTCTGAGCGCGATCCGGCGTCGCTCGGGCCCGCGCGTCCGCCGCCCCGGCTCGCGCGTGCCGGGCAGAGGTTACGCCTTAGGCTGTATAGGGTGTCGACACTCAGTGATCTCGCCCAGGCCCAGGGCTGCCTCGAAGACGAAGACGTCGAATGGCTGCACCGCCTCGCGAGCGACGGGCAGCTGCTGGCGGATCTCGCCTCCGCGGACATCGTGATCTGGATCGCGACCGCCGACGGATCCTTCATCGCGGTCGCGCACACCCGCCCGAGCGGCGCGGCGACCCTGTTCTACCGCGACATCGTGGGGGAGCGGGTGCGGCCGCAGTGGCGCACCCAGGTGCAGGGCGCCTTCGACACGGCCGAGATCGTGGACTCGGCGAATCCCGACTGGTTCGAGGAGACGCCCACCAGGGTGCGGGCCGTGCCGATCGTCCGCACGCGCAAGAGCGGCACCGACGGCGAGCGCACGCGCCCGGTCGGCGTGCTCACCCGGCACACGAACCTCGGCGAGGCGCGCACGCCCTCCCGGCAGCAGATCACGTTCAACGAGGCCGCGGACGACCTGTTCCGCATGATCTCGGGCGGAGCGTTCCCCGACCTGTCCGCGCCGACCTCGCCGCGCCGCGGCGCCCCGCGCGCTTCCGACGGCCTGATCCGCATCGACGTCGACGGCGTCGTCACGTTCGCCAGCCCGAACGCGCTGAGCGCCTTCAATCGGATGGGCTTCGACGAGGAGCTCGAGGGGGAGTCCCTGGTCGAGGTCACGACGCGCATCGTCCCGCCCTCGCGGCAGGTCGACGAATCCCTGCCCGTCGTGGTGACGGGGCGCGCGCCCTGGCGCACCGATGTGGAGGCGCGAGGGGTCACCGTCTCGCTGCGCGCCATCCCGCTCAAGGATCACGGCACCCGGATCGGCGCGATCGTGCTGTGCCGCGACGTGTCGGAGCTGCGCCACCAGGAGCAGGAGCTCATCACCAAGGATGCGACGATCCGCGAGATCCACCATCGGGTGAAGAACAACCTGCAGACGGTTGCGTCGCTGTTGCGGATCCAGGCCCGCCGCACGCACTCCGAGGAGGCGCGCGACGCGCTGACCCAGGCCATGCGCCGTGTCGAGTCGATCGCCGTCGTGCACGACACGCTCGCGGGCGGGCTCGCGCAGAAAGTCGACTTCGACGAGGTGTTCGCGCGCGTGCTGAAGCTCGTGGCGGAGGTGGCGTCCGCGCCCAACACGCGGGCGCGCACGCAGTCGACGGGGCGGTTCGGCGTGCTGCCGAGCGAGTACGCGACGCCGCTGGCGCTCGCCCTCACCGAGGTCGTGACCAACGCCGTCGAGCATGGTCTCGCGGGTCAGGAGGGCCTGGTCACCATCGAGGCGCAGCGCACCGATGAGAACCTGCGCGTGATCGTCCGCGACACCGGACACGGTCTGCCGGAGGGGCGGATCGGTCAGGGCCTCGGCACGCAGATCATCCGCACGCTCATTCAGGGCGAGCTCGGCGGGACGATCGTGTGGGAGGGCTCTGACGGCGAGGGGACCACGGTCACGATCGACCTGCCCATGCGCTGGGTGAACGGCTGAGTCGACACGACGCTCGTCCGCGACGCGGACCTGCGACGTGCCGACTCATGGCTGAGCGAGGACCGCGCAGCGGTCCCTGTCGAAGCCTGCGGGCTGCTCGCCCGTCCTGAATCTGCGCCTGGCCGGGTATCAGCCGGCGCGGCGGGCGCGGGCGGCGCGGCGCTTGAGGGCGCGGCGCTCATCCTCGCTGAGTCCGCCCCACACGCCCGAATCCTGGCTGGACTCGAGGGCGTACTGCAGGCAGACCTCGGTGACGGTGCACCGGGCGCACACGGCCTTCGCCTTCTCGATCTGATCGACGGCCGGACCGGTGTTCCCGACGGGGAAGAACAGTTCGGGGTCGACGGTGAGGCAGGCGGCCTTGTCGCGCCAATCCATGGGGGCTCCTCAGTGTGGAAATGTCATGGGCGCGCGAATCTCGCGTGCCCGGAATTCGTGGGCGGCGTTCGGGGGGTCGACGCCCATCGGTGATGCGAGCGGATGCTCGCCCCACGCCGCTGTGGGAGCACATGGCTGTGATCTATTCTCTTACATGAAAGGCGAACGATCAAGGATTTTCTGCACTCCGTGTGAACGGGAGGCGAACCTCGAGCGAACGCCATCGCCCCAGACACCCCCTCAGGAGCCCGCATGCGCCCGTCGAGACTGACCATCGCGGCGGCGGCCGTGCTCGCTCTGGAAGCGGCGGCACTGCTCGTGGTCACCCTCATGGAGGTGTTCGGCCTGAGCTCGGGGGCCGCGACGTCGCTGCCCTCAGCCCTCGGGCTGATCGGGCTCAGCGCGGTGGGCGCCGTCGGGCTCGCCGCACTGGCCTTCGCCGTGCTGCGCGGGCGATCGTTCGGGCGCAGCGGCGGCATGGTGGTGCAGATCCTCGCGATCGCGGTCGCGCTGAGCGCTCTGACGGTGCAGCCGTTCCCGGTCGTGTTCGTGCTCGCGCTGCTGATCCCCGGCGCGATCGGCGCGGTGCTGCTGTTCCTGCTGACGCGGCGCGCGGGTGCCGAAGCACGCCGGAGCGCCGACGCCGAGCAGGAGAACGACTGACGCGCGTTACGCGGCGAGCCCCACGAGCTTGCGGATGCGGGCGACGTGGCCTGTGGCCTTGACGTTGTAGAGGGCGTGCGCGATCACGCCGTCCTCGTCGATGACGAAGGTCGAGCGGATCACGCCCTGGATCACCTTGCCGTAGTTCTTCTTCTCGCCCCAGACGCCGTAGGCGTGGTGGACGGCCAGGTCGGCATCGCTCAGCAGCGGGAAGGAGAGCGCGTCGCGCTCGGCGAACTGCGCGAGCTTCGCCACGTCGTCGCGGGAGACGCCCAGCACCGTGTACCCGGCGCCCTGCAGCGAGGCGAGGCTGTCGCGGAAATCGCAGGCCTCGGTCGTGCAACCGGGCGTCATCGCGGCCGGATAGAAGTACAGGATGACATTCCGGCCGCGCAGGTCGTGCAGCGAGACGGACGCGCCGTCCTGGTTCTGCAGGGTGAAGTCGGGGGCGGGGGATCCGGGTTCGAGGCGCTGCGCAGTCACGCCTCCAGGCTACCCGCACGCAGGGGAGCGGATCCGCTCAGAGCTTGTCCGCGAAAGTCGCGAGCAGCCGCTGCAGGGATTCCAGCCGCGCCAGGCCCGCTTCTCCGAGCGCGCCGTCGGCCGCGGCCTCGTTGAGCGCGCAGTCCTCGGCGTCCGCCCGGTGCGTGCAGCCGCGCGGACAGTTCTCCGCGATCGCGGCGAGCTCGGTGAAGGCGGCGAGGATGTTCTGCGGCTCCACGTGTCCCAGCCCGAAGGAGCGGACGCCGGGGGTGTCGATCACCCAGCCCGACCCGGGGGTGAGAGGAGGGGCGACGTAGCGCAGCGACACGGTCGACGAGGAGGTGTGCCTTCCCCGGCCGGTGACCTCGTTCACGTGCCCGGTGGCGCGTCGGGCCCCCGGGACGAGCGCGTTCACGAGCGTGGACTTGCCGACGCCGGAATGCCCGACGAACACGGTGGAATGCCCGATGAGCGCCATGCCGATCTCGTCCACCGGCATCTCGCCCTGGGCGCTGGTGAAGACCTGGAGATCCAGGCCCTCGAAGTGCTTCAGGAACTCGGACGGATCCGCCAGATCCGTCTTGGTGACCACGAGCAGCGGGCGGATCCCCGCGTCGAGCGCCGCGACCAGGTAGCGGTCCACCAGGCGTTCACGGGGCTCAGGGTCCGCCGCGGCGACCACGATCAGCATCTGGTCGGCGTTGGCGACGATGACCCGTTCCACCTGATCGGTGTCGTCTGCGCTGCGGCGGAGCAGCGAGGATCGCTCGAGGATGCCGACGATCCGGCCCAGGGAGCCGTCCTCGCCCGAGAGATCGCCGACCACCCGCGCGGCGTCGCCGGTGACGATCGGGGTGCGGCGCAGCTCTCTGGCGCGCGCCGCGGTGATCGTGCGCTCGTCGTCCGCGTCGCCGCCTTCTCCGAGCAGCACGGTGTAGCGGCCGCGATCGACTCCCAGCACGCGCCCGATCTCGGCGTCGCTGTGCGCGGGGCGCCGCTTGGTGCGCGGGCGATTGGCCTTCGGATTGGGCCGCATCCGGATCTGGGACTCGTCGAAGTCGTCGAGCTCGTCATCGCCGTCGTCGTCCAGCCAGCTCACGCGCGGGCGCTCCCGGTGGCGTCGACGGCGAGCAGGCGCTCCCACAGCTGGGTGAACTCGGGCAGGGTCTTCGCCGTGGTGCCGATCTCGTCGATCTCGACGCCCGGCACGCGCAGGCCGATGAGCGCGCCCGTGGTGGCCATGCGGTGATCGTGATGCGCGGGCCAGGTGCCGGCCTGCAGCGCGGTGGGGACGATGCGGATGCCGTCCTCGAGCTCCTCGGCCTCTCCGCCGAGCGCGCGCAGGTTGCCGGCGAGCGCGGCGATCCGGTCGGTCTCGTGCAGGCGGATGTGGCCGATGCCGGTGATCGCGGTGGGCGCGTCGGCCAGAGCGGCGAGGCCCACGAACGTCGGCGCGAGCTCGCCGGCAGCGGACAGGTCGAACTCGCCGCCGCGGATGCGACCGGTGCCGCGCACGGTGAGCACGCCATCGGCCCGGCGGACCTCGGCGCCGAGGTGCGCCAGCAGCTCCGGCAGCAGGGCGCCCGGCTGGGTCGAGCGCGCAGGCCACCCCTCGACCGTGACCTCGCCGCCGGCGACGAGCGCGGCCGCGAGGAACGGTGCGGCGTTGGACAGATCCGGTTCGATCGCGATCTCCCTGGAGCGCGGCACGCCGCCCTCGACCATCCATTCCCCCGGCGCCGGACGGGAGACCTTGATCCCGCGGCGGGTCAGGGCCTCGACGGTCATGTCGATGTGCGGCATGCTCGGGAGCCGCTCGCCGGTGTGCACCAGGTGCAGGCCCACGTCGAAGCGCGGCGCGGCGAGCAGCAGGCCCGAGACGAACTGGCTGGATGCGGAGGCGTCGATCTCCACACGACCGCCGCGGATGTGTCCGCGCCCGCGGATCGTGAAGGGGAGGGACCAGCTGCCGTTGTCCTCGATGTCGACACCGAGGTCGCGCAGCGCATGGATCATGGCGCCCATCGGGCGGTGCAGCGCCGTCTCGTGCGCGGTCAGCAGGACGTCGCCGCGGGCGAGTCCCGCGAGCGGTGCGATGAAGCGCATGACGGTGCCGGCCTGACCGCAGTCGACCGTGGTGCCGCCGGTGAGCCGGGCGGGGGTGATCCGGAGGTCGGGTCCGAACCCGCCCGTGCCCGGCTGCTCCTCGACCCCGACGCCGAGGGCGCGCAGGGCGTCGATCATCCGGGCGGAGTCGTCCGAGTGCAGGGGAGCGGAGACGAGTCCCGGCGCGTCCGCGATCGCCGCGAGCACGAGCTCGCGGTTGGTGAGCGACTTGGATCCCGGCACGCGCAACCGCGCGTTCAGGGTGCCTGCGGCGAGCGGCGCGGACCAGCGTCCGCGCGGTGCGGGGGAATACATGGAGGCGCTCATCGGTTCCTACCCTACTGAAGGCCTCCGGCAGCGGAGGGCGGGAAAACGGAAGGCAGTGCGCATGCTCGCGACTCTCGAACCGGTGGAGGTCGACGCGTTCGGCCTAAACTGGCTGGCGATGAACGATCACGCACCGCTGGACGCGCAGCCGGACGCGGAATCCTCCGCGCGCCGGGAATTCGAGGAGCAGGCGATCCCCTTCATGGATCAGCTGTATGCCGCCGCCATGCGCATGACGCGCAACCCGTCCGATGCCGCGGACCTCGTCCAGGAGACGTTCGTGAAGGCGTTCGCCTCATGGTCGAGCTTCACGCAGGGCACGAACCTCAAGGCGTGGCTGTACCGGATCCTGACGAACACCTACATCAACATCTACCGCAAGCGCCAGCGCGAGCCCTATCAGGGCACGATCGACGAGCTGGAGGACTGGCAGCTCGGCGGCGCCGAATCGACCACGGCGTCGCACAGCCGCTCGGCCGAGGCCGAGGCGATCGACCGGATGCCCGCGTCGGTCGTCAAGGAGGCGCTGCAGGCGGTCCCGGAGGACTTCCGACTGGCGGTGTACCTCGCCGACGTCGAGGGCTTCGCCTATCAGGAGATCGCCGACATCATGAAGACCCCCATCGGCACCGTCATGAGCCGCCTGCACCGCGGGCGCCGCATGCTGCGGGAGCTGCTGGCGGACTACGCCGCAGAGCGAGGAATCGCCACGGCCGGCACGAGGAGCACGAAATGACGGACTGCGGATGCGCCAAGGCGCGGCAGGACCTGGAGGAATACCTCCGCAACGAGATGTGCAAGACGGAGCACTCCGACATCCGCGAGCATCTCGACAACTGCCCGTCCTGCGCGGAGGAGGCGCTGGTCGCGACCACGCTGACCGAGGTCGTTTCGCGGGCGTGCAAGGAGACGGCCCCGGAGGAGCTGCGCGACCAGGTCATGGCGCGGCTGCGCGCCGTGCAGGCCGCCGTCCACTGACGAGCCGCTTCGCGTCCCGTGGCCGCCGCATCGTCGGCAGCCGTGGTTAGGCTGGGGGCATGGCAGACCTCGACGCCCGTGACGTCCCCGTCGACCCGACCTCGCAGGAGCGCCTGAGCGCCTCTGGTCTCGAGTACCGCATCGTCGACCTCTCGGATCCGGCGCAGCTGCGCGGATTCGCGCGGGCCGACGCCCGAGGCTTCCTGGACAAGGAGCCCGACGACGAGACGATCCGCGTCATGGGCGAGATGATGTCGGGGCGGCGCAACATCGGCGTGTACGCGCCCGGTGCCGACCTGCCCGTCGCCACCGTCGACTCCTGGGTGACGCCGATGACCGTGCCGGGCGACGCCGGAGCGCACCTCGACATGTGGGCGATCAGCATCGTCACCGTCGCCGCGACGCATCGCCGGCGTGGGATCGCGCGCAACCTCCTCGAGGGGGAGCTCCGCGCGGCCGCCTCGGCCGGCGTCCCGATCGCGGGCCTCACCGCCACCGAGGCGACGATCTACGGCCGCTACGGCTTCGGTCCCGCGATCCCCGTGTCGCGCGTGCGCGTCGACGCGCGGCGCGCCGGCGGCGTCACGCTGCCGGCGGCGGACGGAGCGACGACGGTCGAGTACCTCGAGCCCGAGGCGCTGCTGGCGGCACTCGGCGAGGTGCATGAGCGTGCTCGCCTCGATCGGCCGGGCGACATCCCGGGCTGGCCGCTGCGCTGGCGTCGGATGGCGGGGCTCGTGCCGGGGGATGAGAGGTCCCGCGCGGTCCGAGGAGTCAGGGCGGTCGACGCCGATGGTGGCACCCGCGGCGTGCTCGCGTACACGCTCGACGAGCTGCCGGACGAGTTCGGCGCCGACTTCGCGATCCGCCACCTCGACGCCGAGACGCCGGAGGCGCTGCGCGCGCTCTGGGCATTCGCCGTCAACCACGACCTGATCCGCACCGTGCACGCGGACCTCCGCCCGATCGACGATCCGCTGCCCTGGCTCGTCGCCAACCAGCGCGCGGTGCAGACCACGGTGCACGACCACGGCTGGCTGCGGATCCTCGACGTGCCCGCCGTGCTCGCGGCGCGCTCGTACCGCGCCCCGCTCGATCTCGTGCTGCGGGTGTCGGATCCGCTCGGACTCGCCGAGGGATCCTGGCGCCTGCGGGTCGGCCAGGACGGGAAGGGCGTCGTCGACGTCACGACCGATGCGCCCGACGTCGAGCTCCGCGTCGACGCGCTCTCGTCGCTGTACCTCGGCGGTGTGAGCGCGCCGACCCTGCGCGCGGCGGGCCGGATCTCGGCGTCTGCGGAGACGGCGGCGGCGATCCAGAACGCCTTCGGCACCGCCGCGGCGCCCGCCCTCACGATCTGGTACTGAGATGTCCGACGCCCTCGCTACCGTGAGGGCATGACCGCACTCCGCCCCGCCGAGGGATCCGATGGCGCCGATCTCGGCACGCACGCGCCATCGGGCCTCGGCCTGGCGCAGGGGATCGCGCTGTACCTCGCCTCGGTCCTCGGCACGGGCCTCCTCGTGCTCCCGGGGCTCGCAGCGAAGACCGCCGGCCCCGCCAGTCTCATCGCGGTGGGGGTGATCACGCTCCTGGCGGTGCCCCTCGCCGGGGCGTTCGCCGCGCTCGCCGCCCGTCATCCGGATCCGGGCGGTGTCGCGAGCTACGCGCGTCGCGCCCTCGGGCCGACCGCGGCCAGGGCCACCGGGTACTGGTTCCTCTTCGGGGTCGCGGCCGGAGGTCCCGTCGTGTCGGTGCTCGGCGCACGCTACATCGCGACCGCGGTCGGAATCGACAGCGCCGGCATCCCGTGGCTCGCCCTCGGATTCCTCGTGGTGCCGTTCGTCGCCAACCTCTTCGGAGTGCGGCTCACCGGCTGGCTGCAGCTGGTGCTCACGGGCCTGCTGCTCGCGATCGTCGTCGTGGTGGTCGCGGTGGCGGCCCCCGCGGTGCGACCGGAGAGCTTCACGCCGTTCCTGCCGCACGGGTGGGGCGGGGTGGGCACCGCGATCGTGATGTTCGTGTGGGCGTTCGCCGGCTGGGAGGTCGGGACGCACATCTCCGGGGAGTTCGCACGGCCGCGACGCACCATCCCGCTCGCAACCGCCATCACCCTGGTGCTCGCCGGCGGGTCCTATCTCGCTCTGCAGGTCGTGACGGTCGGAGCCCTGGGGGAGAGGGCGGGGCACGGCGACGTCGTCCTGCTCGATCTCGCCGAGGCCGGAGGGGTGCGCGCGGCGCCGACCCTGATCGGCGTGGTGTCGGCGGTGGTCGCGCTCGGGGTGCTCAACGTGTACCTCGCCGCGTTCGGCAAGCTCGGCGCTTCTCTCGCATCCAACGGCGATCTGCCGCGCTGGTTCGCGAAGGGCGCCGAGTCCGGTGCGGTGCCGCGGCGCGCCCTGATGCTGTCGATGGCACTCGTCCTGGCCTACTTCGCCGTGACCTGGGCGACCGGGTTCGACCTGCAGCCGTTCATCCTCATCCACACCGCGAGCATGGTCGCCGTCTACACGATCGGCATGATCGCCGCGATCCGGATCCTGCCGCGGCGGACGCCGGGCTGGTGGATGGCGGTGATCGCCTCGGTCTGCACCGTCGGACTGCTGCTGCTCGCCGGGGTCGCGCTCGTGGTCCCCGCCGCCGTCGCGGTCATCGCGCTCGCCGTGACCGTGGTGCGCCGGGCGCGGGGACGACGACGCGGTGCCCCGGAGAACCGGGACACCGCGTCGATCGGTTGAGCGGACGGCTCAGAGAGTCAGCGCCCGCGAGAGCAGATCCGCCTGCTCCGCGGCGTGCACCTTCGAGGATCCGGTCGACGGCGCCGCCGACGCGGGACGCGTGATCGGACGCACGACGCGCGGGCCGGGCACGGTCTGGAAGTGCAGCGCGAGGAACGGCCAGGCGCCCTGGTTCTCCGGCTCCTCCTGCACCCACACGATCTCCGCGTTCGGGTACGTGTCGGCGACGGTCTTCAGCGCGCGCAGCGGCACGGGGTAGAGCTGCTCGACGCGCACCAGCGCGACCTCGGGGTTCGGGTTCTTCTCGAGCTCGGCGACCAGGTCCCAGTGCACCTTGCCGGAGTGGAAGATCACGCGCTTGACGGCGTTGCGGTCCAGCTCCCGGTTGTCGTCGATGACGGTCTCGAAACGGCCCTGCGTGAAGTCCTCCACCGGGCTGGTCGCGCCGCGCAGACGCAGCATGGCCTTCGGGGTGAACACGATGAGCGGCCTGCGCGGGCGCGCGTACGCCTGACGACGCAGCAGGTGGAAGTAACTCGCCGGCGTGGACGGACGCGCCACCGTCATGTTTTCCTGCGCGCACAGCTGCAGGAAGCGCTCCATGCGGGCCGAGGAGTGGTCCGGTCCCTGGCCCTCGTAGCCGTGCGGCAGCAGCAGCACGACGCTCGACTGCTGGCCCCACTTCTGCTCGGCCGCGGAGATGTACTCGTCGATGACCGACTGCGCGCCGTTCACGAAGTCGCCGAACTGCGCCTCCCAGAGCACCAGCGCCTCGGGACGCTCGACCGAGTAGCCGTATTCGAAGCCGAGCGCGGCGTACTCGCTGAGCAGCGAGTCGTAGACGAAGAAGCGGGCCTGGTTGTCGGAGAGGTTCGCCAGCGGCAGCCACTCCTGGCCGTTCGCGCGGTCGTGCAGCACGGCGTGGCGCTGCACGAACGTGCCGCGGCGCGAATCCTGACCGGCGAGGCGCACCGGAGTGCCCTCCACCAGCAGCGAGCCGAAGGCGAGCAGCTCGCCGAAGCCCCAGTCGATCGAGCCGTTGCGGCTCATGTCGACGCGCTTGTCCATCGCCTGCTGCAGCTTCGGGTGCACGGTGAAGCCCTCGGGCTTGTTCGCGTGCGCGTCGCCGACGAGATGTACGACCTCGAGCGGCACACCGGTGACCTCGGGGGAGCCGACCTGGTCGTCGACGGGAGCGAGGTCGGGGGCGATCGGCGTGGCGCCGGTCTCCGCCGCGTGCGTCTCCGCGAAGGCGATCTCCAGGCGGTTCTGGAAGTCGGCCTTGGCCTGGTCGTACTCCTCCTGGGTGATGTCGCCACGGCCGACGAGCGACTCGGTGTAGAGGCTGCGCACCGACCGCTTCGCCTGGATCAGGTCGGTCATCAGCGGCTGCGTCATCGACGGGTCGTCGCCCTCGTTGTGACCGCGGCGGCGGTAGCAGACGAGGTCGATCACGATGTCGCGGTGGAACCGCTCGCGGTACTCGAACGCGAGCTGGGCCACATGGACCACGGCCTCCGGGTCGTCGCCGTTCACGTGCAGGACCGGCGCCTGGATCGTCTTGGCGACGTCGGTCGCGTAGACGGAGGTGCGCGAGTCGTTGGGCAGCGTGGTGAAGCCGACCTGGTTGTTCACGACCACGTGGATCGTGCCACCGGTGCGGTAGCCGCGCAGCTGCGACATCTGCAGGGTCTCCACGACGACGCCCTGGCCGGCGAAGGCCGCGTCGCCGTGGACGAGGATCGGCAGCCAGGTGAAGGTGCCGATCGGCTTGCGGTCCTGCTTGGCGCGGGCGATGCCCTCGAGCACGCCGTCGACGGTCTCCAGGTGCGAGGGGTTCGCGGCGAGGAGGATCGGCAGCTCGGCACCGTCGTCGGCGACGAAGGTGCCCTCCTTGCCGAGGTGGTACTTCACGTCGCCGGATCCGCGCTGGTTGCCCGGCTGCATGGATCCCTCGAACTCGCGGAACACCTGGCCGTACGTCTTGCCTGCGATGTTCGCGAGCACGTTCAGGCGGCCGCGGTGCGCCATGCCGATCGCGGCGCCGTCTAGGCCCGCGCCGGCTGCGCCCTGCAGGATCTCGTCCAGCAGCGGGACGAGCGACTCCGCACCCTCGAGCGAGAAGCGCTTCTGGCCCACGTACTTCGTCTGCAGGAAGGTCTCGAAGGCCTCGGCCTCGTTGAGCTTGCTGAGCACGCGCAGCTGCTCGTCGTGGCCGGGCTTGACGTACTTGACCTCGACCTTGTCCTGGAACCAGCGGCGCTGATCCGGGTCCTGGATGTGCATGTACTCGATGCCGAGCGTGCGGCAGTAGGAGTCGCGGAGCACACCGAGGATCTCGCGCAGCTTCAGCTGGCGCTGGCCGCCGAAGCCGTTCGTGACGAACTCGCGGTCCAGATCCCAGAAGGTGAGCCCGTGGGTCTCGATCTCGAGGTCGGGGTGCGTGCGCTGCACGTACTCGAGCGGGTCGATGTCGGCCATCAGGTGGCCGCGCACGCGGTAGGAGTTGATGAGCTCCTGCACGCGCGCGGTCTTGTCGATGCGCTCGGCGAGGTCGACCGCGATGTCTTTGTTCCAGCGGATCGGCGCGTAGGGGATCCGGAGGGCGCGGAAGATGCCCTCGTAGAAGCCGCGCTCGCCGATCAGCAGCTCGTGCACCTTCTTCAGGAACTCGCCCGAGCCCGCGCCCTGGATGACGCGGTGGTCATAGGTCGAGGTGAGCGTGATCGTCTTGCCGATGCCGAGCACGTCGATCGTCTTCTGGCTCGAACCCTGGAACTCGGCCGGGTACTCGAGGGCGCCGGCGCCGATGATGCAGCCCTGGCCCTTCATGAGGCGCGGCACGGAGTGCACGGTGCCGATGCCGCCGGGGTTCGTGAGGGACAGCGTGGTGCCCTGGAAGTCGGCGGCGGTCAGCTTGTTGCCGCGCGCACGGCCGATGAGGTCCTCGTAGGCCGACAGGTACTCGCTGAAGGTGAGGGTCTCGGCGCGCTTGATGCTCGGAACGAGCAGGGCGCGGGTGCCGTCGGGCTTCGGGATGTCGATCGCGATGCCGAGGTTCACGTGCGCGGGGGCGACGACGCTGGGCTTGCCGTCGACCTCTGCGTAGTACACGTTCTGGCTCGGGAACTCCTTGAGCGCCTGGATCAGCGCCCAGCCGATGAGGTGCGTGAAGCTCACCTTGCCGCCGCGCGTGCGGGACATGTGGTTGTTGATGACGATCCGGTTGTCGATCATCAGCTTCGCCGGAACCGTGCGCACGCTCGTCGCGGTCGGCACCGTGAGCGACTCGTCCATGTTGGCGGCGAGCGTCTTCGGCATGCCGCGCAGCGGCGTGACGACGTCCTCGTGCTGTTCGGTGCCGGGCTCCGCGGCGGTGCGGTCCTGCGCCTGGGCGGGGATCGGGGCCTGGCGCGCGGGCTTCGTCGTCGTGCGCGCGACCGGCTGCTGGCCGATCACCGGGATCGGCGCGGTCACCGGATGCGCATCGGCGGCGGCAGCGGCCGGCGCGGCCGCGGGGGAGGAGGGGGCGGCGGGAGCCGCCGAGGGCTGGGAGGGATGGTAGTTCTCGAGGACCGGCCACCACTCCTTGTCGACGGAGTTGCGATCGACTTTGAACTGCTCGTACAGCTCGTCGACGAGCCAGGAATTGGCCCCGAACTCTCCATCTCCAGAAGTCCCGACGCCGGTCACCTGGCTCGACACGCTCGATCGCCCTCTTTCATCGCTGAATCTGGTGGGATCCGTCCCCGGTGGTCTCCGGGTATGGCCACTCATCCGGGTGTCAAGCCTAACGTGTCGGAGGTGCCCTGCGGGCGTGGATCGCGGCGTATGGCAGGACCTTTCGCCGCCGCCCCTTCCCAAGGTCGCCCCCGGCGGTCCGCCGGACGCGATCCCGAGGCGATCCGGGCGGGGGCGGCTACCCTGAGAGCATGCAGTTCTCCGGCGAAGCACCCATGGTCGACCTCACCTACTCCGACGTGTTCCTGGTGCCGCGCCGCTCGGACGTGACGAGCCGCCTCCAGGTCGATCTCGCACCGCAGGACGGCACCCCCGCCACCATCCCGCTCGTGTCCTCGAACATGAACTCGGTGACCGGTCCTCGACTCGCGGCGACCCTCGCGCGCCGTGGCGGCATCGGCGTGCTGCCGCAGGACATGCCGCTGCAGGATCTGGATGAGGCGATCCGCTGGGTCAAGCGCCAGCCGGTGTCCTGGGACACCCCGCTCGTGCTCTCGCCGCTGGCCACCGTGGAGGACGCGCTGCGGCTGCTGCCCGCGACCGACGGCCACGGCATCGTGGTCGCCGATGCGCCGGGCGGGCCGGACGGCCTGCACGTCGACGCGATCCACGGGATCCTGCCCGCGGTCCGCCTCGCGACCGCTCTGCGGGATGCACAGCTGGGCGATCTGGTCCGCGCGGACTCGCCGTCGCTCGACGCGGAGGACATCGCCGACCCGCGTGCCGCTTTCGACGCGATCACCGCCGTGGAGGCCGAGATGGTGTGCGTGCTCCAGCACGGGCACCTCGTCGGCACGCAGACCGCGCGCGGCGCGCTGCGCTCCACGCTGTACCGTCCCGCGGTCGACGCCTCCGGGCGCCTCGCCGTGGCCGCGGCCGTCGGCATCAACGGCGACGTCGCCGCCAAGGCCAAGGCCCTCGCGGCGGCGGGGGTCGATGTGCTGGTGGTCGACACCGCGCACGGCCACCAGGAGGGCATGCTCCGCGCCCTGCGCACGGTGTCGGCGCTCGAGCTCGGCATCCCGATCGTCGCGGGCAACATCGTCACCGCCGACGGCGTGCGCGATCTCGTCGAGGCCGGCGCATCGATCCTGAAGGTCGGCGTCGGACCCGGCGCGATGTGCACCACCCGCATGATGACCGCGGTCGGTCGTCCGCAGTTCTCCGCCGTGCTGGAGACCGCGCAGGCCGCCGCCGAGCTCGGCGCGCACGTGTGGGCGGACGGGGGAGTGCGCTACCCGCGCGACGTCGCCCTCGCGCTCGCCGCGGGAGCCGCGTCGGTCATGGTCGGCTCCTGGTTCGCCGGCACGATAGAAGCGCCGGGCGAGCTGCAGATCGACGCCGAGGGGCGCCTCTACAAGGAGTCCTGGGGCATGGCTTCGACCAAGGCGGTGCAGGCGCGCTTCGGCCGGCTCGACGCCTACGAGCGCGCACGCAAGGAGCTGTTCGCCGAGGGCATCTCGTCCTCGAAGATCTACCTGGATCCGCTCCGCCCCGGCGTCGAGGATCTGCTCGACATGATCACGTCCGGCGTGCGGTCCTCGTTCACCTACGCCGGCGCCTCGTCCGTGCCCGAGTTCCACGAGCGGGCGCTGGTCGGTCTGCAGTCCGCGGCCGGCTACGAAGAGGGCAAGGCGCTGCCGGTCAGCTGGTGAACGCGTCCGGGATCGGGCATCCGCTCAGCTTCGCTCCCACCGCGGGACAGTAGAATCGTCTGCACCATGGACGACCCTCCCTCGTGTAGTACATCGCCCCACTGCCCGCTCTCCGCTTCGTCGGAGGTGACACCGTGATGGATTACATCTGGTTGGGCGTGGGGCTTCTGCTCATCGTGGGGACGGGCCTGTTCGTCGCCAGCGAGTTCGCACTGGTCAACCTCGACCGCGCCGATCTGGAGGCGCGACGGGATCGCGGCGAGAGCCGTCTCGGCATGACCATCGCTGCGCTCAAGATCACGTCGACGCATCTGTCGTCGGCGCAGCTCGGCATCACGCTCACGACGCTGCTGACCGGTTTCACGATGGAGCCGGCGCTGTCGAACCTGCTCCGTCCGGTGCTCGGCTCGTGGGGGATCCCCGAGGCCGTCACCGTCACGATCGCCGTGATCGTCGCCATGACGATCGCCACGACGCTGTCGATGATCCTCGGCGAGCTCGTGCCGAAGAACTTCGCGCTGGCGCTGCCGGTGGCCACGGCCAGGGTCGTCATCCCCTTCCAGACCGCGTTCACCGTGGTGTTCCGCCCCATCGTCTCGGTGCTGAACGGAAGCGCCAACGGCGTGCTGAGGGCGATGGGCATCGAGCCCAAGGAGGAGCTCAGCGGAGCCCGCTCCGCGGAGGAGCTCAGCTCACTCGTGCGCCGTTCCGCGAGCGCCGGGCTGCTCGAGGAGGACACCGCGACGCTGCTGGACCGCAGCCTCGGGTTCGCCCGGTTGACCGCGGGCGACGTGATGACCCCGCGGCCCAGCATGCACGCGATCGCGGCGGCGGATTCCGCCGACGACGTCATCGGCCTCGCCCGGCGCACCGGCCACAGCCGCTTCCCGGTGTTCGACGAGGACCTCGACGACATCACGGGCGTCGTGCACCTGAAGGCGGCCGTATCGGTGCCGCGCGATCGCCGCACCGAGGTGCCGGTGGGCGCGCTCGCCTCCGAGCCGCTGCGGGTGCCGGAGACCGTGCACCTCGACGCGCTCGTGGCAGAGCTCCGCGGCGGCGGGTACCAGCTCGCGATCGTCGTGGACGAGTACGGCGGCACGGCCGGGATCGTGACCCTCGAGGATCTCGTCGAGGAGATCGTCGGCGAGGTGTCGGACGAGCACGATCGCAGCAGGGCGGGCGTCGTGAAGGGCCGTGACGGGATCACCTTCCCCGCGGAGCTGCGCCCCGATGAGCTGCGCGCGAGCACCGGCATCGAGGTGCCTGAGGGCGACGTGTACGACACGATCGGCGGCTACGTGATGAGCGTGCTGGAGCGCCTGCCCAAGGCCGGGGACGAAGTGCCCGTGCCCGGCGGGATCCTGCACGTCGTGCGCATGCAGGGCCGCAGGGTGGATCGGATCCGCTTCACGCCGGAGGCAGCGACCGAGGAAGGGGGCGAGCGATGAGCGACTGGGCCGGAATCGCATGGCTGTTCGTGCTGCTCGCCTTCAACGCGTTCTTCGTCGCGGCGGAGTTCGCGGTGATCTCCGCGCGCCGTTCGCAGATCGAGCCGCTCGCCGAGCGCGGATCCCGTTCCGCGCGCACCGCCCTGTACGCGATGGAGCACGCCACGCTCATGCTGGCGACCTCGCAACTGGGCATCACCGTGTGCTCGCTGCTGATCCTGAACGTCTCAGAGCCCGCGATGCACCACCTGCTCGCAGCCCCCCTGGGCGCACTCGGGCTGGCGGAGGGAGCGGTCGACGCGATCGCGTTCATCATCACCCTGGTCATCGTGTCGTTCATGCACGTCGTGTTCGGCGAGATGGTGCCGAAGAACCTCGCGTTCTCGGTGCCGGACAGGGCCGTGCTGATCCTCGCGACGCCGCTGGTGTGGATCTCGAAGGTCTTCTACCCGGTGATCCGCGGGCTGAACGCCACGGCCAACGGCGTCGTGCGGCTGTTCCGCGTCGAGCCGAAGGACGAGGCCGCCTCGACGTTCACGCTCGACGAGGTCGCGACGATCGTGGACCAGTCCCGGCGCGAGGGCATGCTCACGGACTCCGCGGGCACGGTCAGCGCGGTGGTGGAGTTCACCGACAAGGACGCGCGGGACGTCGCCGTGCCGCTCGCGGGCCTCGTGACGCTGCCGCTCGGCGCGACCCCGGACGATGTCGAGCGCGCTGTCGCCAAGCACGGCTTCTCGCGCTACGTCATGGTCGATCCCGAGGGCGTGCCGGTGGGCTACGTGCACCTGAAGGACGTGATCCGCTCTGCCGAGGGGCCGGATGCTGCGGCGCGCGCGGCCGCGCCGATCCCCGCGAAGCGGATCCACCAGATGGTGCCGATGCAGGAGGACACCGACCTCGAGGACGCGCTCGCGATCATGCGTCGCGCGGGCCGTCACCTCGCGCAGGTGCGCGACGCGGCCGGTGAGACCACGGCGATCCTGTTCCTGGAGGACATCATCGAGGAGCTCGTCGGCGAGGTCCGAGACATCACCCGCCGCGGCTTCGGCCGCTGATCTGCGCTCGCTGAGGGACCGTGCCGTGATCGGTCCCTGAGCGAGCCGAAGGCGAGACGAAGGGCGCTGCGCTCGCTCGGGGGGTGCGCTGTGATCGGTCCCTGAGCGAGCCGAAGGCGAGACGAAGGGCGCTGCGCTCGCTGCTCAGCGCCAGCGGGCCCGCAGATACTGGTCGGGCCAGGTGATCTCGTCGCCGAGCTCGTGGGCGGCGCGCAGGCCGAAGTGCGGGTCGCGCAGCCACTCCCGCCCGGCGAAGATCGCGTCCGCGGAGCCCTCGGCGAGCACGGCCTCGGCCTGCGCGCCGCTGGTCAGCAGCCCCACCGCGGAGGAGGGGATGCGACCGCCCTGGCGCACGGCCGCGGCAAGCGGCACCTGATACCCCGGATGCACCTCGATGCGCTGGTGCGCGACGAGTCCGCCGCTCGAGACGTCGATGAGGTCCGCGCCGTGCGCGACCGCCCAGTCCGCCACCGTCGCGGCCTCGTCCGGCGTGAAGCCGCCGGGGGCGTGGTCCGTCGCCGAGATCCGCACGAACACGGGGACCTCGTCGCCCGCGATCCGGCGCACGGCCGCGGTGACCTCGAGCAGCAGGCGGGCCCGGTTCTCCAGCGATCCGCCGTACGCGTCCTCGCGGTGGTTGCTGAGCGGCGAGAGGAACTGGTGCAGCAGGTAGCCGTGCGCGCCATGGATCTCCAGCACATCGAAGCCGGCGTCGAGAGCGCGGCGCGCGGCGGAGGCGAAGGCGGCGACGACGCCGGCGATCCCGGCGGCGTCCAGGGCCTCCGGCGCGGCGAACCCCTCGAACGCGATCGCCGACGGGGCGACGGTCGTCCAGCCGCCATCGTCGGCGGGGACGGAGCCGTGCTCCTGCGCCCACGGCCACCACGTCGAGGCCTTGCGGCCGGCGTGCGCGAGCTGCACCCCGATCCGCGCGCCGCGCGCGTGCACCGCGTCGACGATCGGCCTCCACGCGTCCCGCTGGGCATAGTTCCACAGGCCCGTGTCGCGCGGACTGATCCGGCCCTCCGCCACGACGGCCGTGGCTTCTGCCACGACGAGTCCGGCGCCGCCCGAGGCGAACTGCGCGAGATGCGTGTGGTGCCACTCCTGCGGCATACCGCCGACGGCGCTGTACATGCACATGGGGGAGACCCACAAACGGTTGCGCAGGGTGAGGGAGCGGATGGTCAGTGGGGAGAATAGGAGGCTCACGGGACGACGCTACCCGTCGTGGAGGGGGCGCGGGTGCGCGAGGGCCGGATCCGCCCTGCGACGTCCCGGCGGCGGCGCGCACAGCGTCGGCCCAGTACCGTTGACCCCATGCCTTCTCCGTCCGCCGGCGCCCACGACGCGCAGAACCGCATCGTGTGGACGAGTCGGGACGTACGCCGACTGCTGCGCGCGCCGGGCGAGCGCGACGACAAGCGCAGCCGCGGCGTCGTGGCTCTGCGGACCGGATCCGACGCGTATCCGGGTGCGGCGGTGCTCGGCGTCGAGGGCGCCTGGCGCGCCGGCTGCGGCTACGTGCGCTACGTCGGTCCCCGGCGTGCGGCGGACCTCGTGCTCGCGCGGCGGCCGGAGACGATCGTGACGGATCCCATCGTGGCGGATGATCGTTCGGTGCGAGTGGGCACCCGAGTCGAGACTGCGCATGCGCTCGGCGGCGTCCGTGGCGACGCCTGGGTGATCGGATCCGGCACCGATCATGCGGGGCAGGCGGAGAGCGAGACGGCGGCGCTGAGAGAACTGCTCGCCGGGACCGTCCCCATCGTGGTGGACGCGGGTGCGCTGGCGCTGCTGCCGGCGACGGCGCCGGTGATCGCGACGCCTCATGCGGGCGAGTTCCGCGGGCTGCGGGCGACGCTCGGGCTGGATCCGGTGGACACCGACACGCTGCAGGATCCGGCGCGGCGCGCGGATGCCGTGCGCGAGACCGCCGACGCCCTCGGCGGCACCGTGCTGCTGAAGGGCGCGACGACGCTCATCGCGGACCCCGGCGCCGCGCAGGCGATCGCGGTGGATGCGGGCACGGGGTGGCTGGCGACCGCCGGCACCGGCGACGTGCTCGCGGGCGTCATCGGCGCGCTCCTGGCGAGCCGCGTCCTGAATCCGGCGACGCCCCTCGCCGAGGTCGCCGCGACAGGCACCTGGCTGCACGGAACCGCCGGCCGCATCGCCGCGGAGGTCGGCGCTCGCCGCCCGGGCCATCCCATTGTCGCGCTGGACGTCGCCGAGGCGCTGCCGGCCGCGTTCGCGTTCGGGCTCGCCGCCGACGACGCCGGGGCCGGACACATCGAACACCACGAAGAGACCGAGGAGGGCCGCGCGTGAGCGGTGCCGAGCCGACGGGCGCGACCCGTGCCGAACCGACCAGAGGCGCCGCCCGGCGCGCGTCCACGACCCTGCGCAGGGCTGGTCTGCCGCTCACCGTGCTGTGGCTCGCGTTCGTCGTCGCGCACCTGTATGTCGCGACCATCGGCTGGGTCATGCCGGCGCTGCCGATGGGGGACACGGTCTTCGTGTACGAGCCGTGGGCGAGGAACGCCCTCGGCGGAGGCGCGATCGTCGGCGTCACGGAGAGCTGGGTCTACCCGCAGCTCGCCCTCGTGCCCATGCTCATCGCACAGGGGCTGTCACAGCTCATCCACCCGCTGGTCCCCGGGTCGTACGCCGTCGGATCCGCGAGCTACGTCGTCGCCTGGTCGATCCTGGTGACGGCGCTCGATGCCGTGGGATTCGCGTTCCTGCTGCGCGGAACCGTGGCACGACGCAGCCGGATCCGCCGCGGCGCCGCCCTGCTCTGGATGATCGCGCTCGTGCTGCTCGGCCCCATCGCGATGTTCCGGATCGACGCGATCACCGTGCCGCTCGCGATCATCGGCGGGCTGTGGCTGTTCTCCCGCCCTGCGGTCGCGAGCGCGCTGTTCACGATCGGCGCCTGGATCAAGATCTGGCCCGGCGCGCTGTTCGTCGCGGCGCTCGCGCTGCTGCGCGGCCGGATCCGCATGATCGTCTCGGCCGCGATCGTCACGTTCGTCGTCGTGCTGGGACTCGTGCTGCTGGGCGGGTCCAAGAACCTGCTCGGCTTCCTCAGCCAGATGAGCGGCCGCGGGCTGCAGATCGAGGCGGTCGGCGCGACTCCGCTGCTGTGGCTCACCCAGGTCGGCGTGACGCGCATCCAGTACGACCGCCAGATCCTGACCTTCCAGCTCGCCGGCCCCGGCGTCGACGTCGTCGCCGCGCTGCTCACCCCGCTCATGGTCGTGGGCGTGGTCGCCGTGGCGGCGCTCGCACTCTGGAAGCTGCGCGCCGGGGCTTCGGCGCGGCGCCTGTTGCCGGCGACCATGCTCGCCCTCGTCGCGATCCTGATCGCGTGTAACAAGGTGGGCTCGCCGCAGTTCCAGGTGTGGATGCTCGCCCCGCTCGTGCTGTGGTGCCTGTTCGACGGCCCCCGGGTGCGGATTCCCGCGATCCTCGTGCTCCTCGACTACGCGCTCACCCAGGCGGTCTACCCTGTCGTGTACGACCATCTGCTGGCGGCCGAGGCACTGCCGATCGCCCTGCTGAGCGCCCGCAACATCCTGGTCGTGGTCATCTGCGTGATCGCGATCCGCGCGATCGTGCGCACCCCGGTGCGTCGCACCTCGTCCCTCGCCCCCGAACTCCCCGAAACCAGGAGGTCCTGATGCTCGTCGCCTTCTCCGTCGCCCCCAGCGGATCCGCCCCCGAGCGCTCGGAGAGCGCCGACGCCTCGGTGCACGACGCCGTCGCCGCCGCCGTGGCCGTGGTCCGCGCCTCCGGGCTCGCGCACCGCACCACGAGCATGTTCACGAATATCGATCGTCTAAGGCATGGTTCGGCTTCCGACCGCGTCACCGCTTGAGAGAGGATCTCATCATGTTGATTGCATTCTCCGTCGCCCCGTCCGGCACAGGTCGCGCAGACGGCTCCGTCCATGACGCAGTGGCAGCTGCGGTCAAGGTAGTCCGCGACTCCGGCCTGCCCTCGAGGACCTCGAGCATGTTCACGGAGCTGGAAGGCAGCTGGGACGAGGTGTTCGACGTAGTCAAGCGCGCAACCGAGGCGGTGGAGCCGTTTGGGTCGAGGATCTCGCTCGTGATCAAAGCGGACATCCGGCCAGGCTACGAGGGTGAGATCGAAGCGAAGGTCCAGCGGCTGGAGCGGGCGATCGACGAAATCGAGGAGTGAGGCTTCGACAGCGATGAAGACACCCGCCCGCCCTTAGCTCACCGCAGGACGTCTGCTAGTGGGGACGTCGGACCGCTCGACGATGCGTGAGTCTTATGTCGATCGCGCGAAATGATGCATCGCTTCCCGCCGAGGAGGAGTACTGGTGTCCCAGGGGCGACACTGGCCGCGTGTCACCGCCAGCGGTGGTGTTCCGTGTGCTGGAGCTTGGTGCTCCGGAGTATTTGGTGGCGCTGATTTCAAGATGATGGGTTCCGAATGCGCCGCGTCGTTGTCTCAGCGCTGCAGGGCTCCGTGATTCTATGGTGCCGTGACTAGACAAGATGAGGCGCTGCGAGTCGCCGAGGAGATCCTGGCCGACATTGAGCTCAAGCGACTGAAGCCCTCTGAGATCGTTCTCAAGGCAAGTAGGGTCGCACGACTAACAGGGCACGATGAGTTGAGTGCTTTTCTCTCGTGCGAGCGCAATGGATACGCGGGTTCAGAGTCCGAATGGATCGCGCGAGCGGGGCGCCGTGTCACCGAAGACGACAGTAAGTTCTACCCACAGTCGATCGCAAAGGTCGAGGCGAGCCTCGAAGCTGCCCAAGAGGCTATCAAGGCCATGCAAGGGGGTGGAAACTACTCTGGGGACTATGTGACGATAGCGTCTCGCGAGCACGACGCGCGCATCGCATCGCAGGCGAAGGCGGTCGGAGTATGGTCTGGGATCGCCGGTCAGGTAGTCGCCACGATCTACGAAATGTTGGCTGAGACCTATCACGAGCTGTTGTTTAGCGAGCTGCAGGCGAGCTTGTTCGCAGACATCCAAGGCCGAGTCGATGGTTCTCTGGCCGAAGCGAGTGGGTCGGCGCTCCAGAAGATCGAGAGCGTCTCCGACCGTCTCCGTGACGGTGACCCGGAGTCTGTCAGTCAAGCTCTAACGACCTGTCGGCGGCTAATTGATTCTTGTGCTGACCACGTTTTTCCGGCGCAGGAGGAACCATACGCCATAGGCGCAGAGGCGACGTTGTCGGTCGGACAGCAGAACGTGCTGAATCGTCTGCAGGCATATACGCATCAATGCGGAATTCCTAAGGGGCGTCGAGACCGTCTTCGGCGGACCATCGCTGATCTGTACTCACGGTGTTCGGCGGGCACTCATGCTGACGTGACGGTCGATGAAGCTCGATTCGTGTTCTTGCACACCTACATTGCGATGGGAGAGGTATTGACGTTGACGCCCGTTCGAGCTGTTGGGGCGAACTAGAGAGCGTTACAGGTCGCGCCGGTTCGCGAGCTCGAGACAGCAAGATCAGGATGGCATGTGGCGTTTCGCCTCGACTCCGCAGGGACAACCCCGTACCCCGGAGCAGGACTCCGCTTCGACGAACACCGGCTCGACGCGTTCGCGACCATCACCCGCCGCGGGGCAACTCCAGGGACCTCGAGCACCGTTGACGCACCCGCGTCAACGCGAAAGACGCGGGCTGCATAACCTGCCTGCCTACAGGGCGACACGCAAACGATCGCAACTTGACGTTTGTGCGCGCAACAGACTCATTGCGGCCCTGGGCGACGCGACCATCGTCGTCGAAGCCGGCTGGCGCAGCGGCTCGCTGAACACCGCCGGGCAAACGGCGGGTGTGCTCCTGCGGTACTACGTGAGGTGGCAGCTCATGCATATGCGAACTTGGGACGAACCCACGGAAGCGCCACCGACCACACTGGTTCCGCCGTTGGGTGCCTCAACTCATAGGATCTGGATAGACAGCCGCCTGTCCCGGCGTTGTTCCAACCCTTTGCCATGGAGGATCGCGGTGTTCACTCGTCGTTCAGGACCGGAGATTCAGGTAGATGCAACGGCTCCCGAGCTCTCGAGCCTCGCTCCTGACTACGCATTTGAGCGCCATGGAACGTACTTCAGCATCCTCAAGAAGACGATCGATACGCAGCCCAAGGTAGCGAACATTGCGCTGGCGGGTACGTATGGGACGGGGAAGAGCAGCGTCCTCCGTCAAGTCGCGGAAGCCTACGAGGGTCGGGTGGTAGAACTCTCGCTTCTCACTCTCGGCGAGCACCCTGACGCTACGGGGTTGCCCGATGATTCCAATCCGGCAGCCGCAACGACGACGAACCGCATCCAAAAGGAGATCGTCAAGCAACTGCTCTACCAGCAGCGGCCAACACGCGCTCGGGAGTCGCGGTTCCGCCGCATCATGCGATTCCGCTGGTGGCCGGAGCTCGGAATCGCGGCGTGCGTGAGTGTGGCTGCCGTCGCGATCGCACTCGTGGCTGGTCTCGATGTAACTCTTCAGCCGTCGATCGCGGTGACTTTTGCTGATCGGCCGCAATGGGTGCGTCTGAGCTTCCTGCTATTGGCCGTTGCTTTGCTGGCAGGGTCCGTCACGCTTGCGATCCGAGCACTGGTGCGAGGGAGAGTGGGCGTAGAGAAGGTCACGGCAGGACCCGCAACGATTACACTTCCATCGCGCTCAACGAGCTTCTTTGACGAATACCTCGACGAAATCATCTACTTCTTCGAGGTCAACAAGAGACGTGACATCGTCGTTATCGAAGACTTGGATCGCTTCGACGACCCCCACATCTTTGAGGCTCTCCGCTCTCTCAATAGCCTACTGAACGCCGCGCAGCAGCTCGATGGACGGAACTTCAGGTTCATCTATGCCGTTCGCGATAGCGTCTTTGAGCGACTTGGGTGGGGCGCCACCACAGGCATCGATGACGAAGCGCACGCCGAGTTGGTCCGCGCCAATCGAACGAAGTTCTTCGAACTGGTCGTCCCCGTGGTGCCGTTCATCACTCACAAGAATGCACGGGATCTGATGGCGGACCTTCTTGAGCGAAGGCAACTCGTCGTCTCGAAAGACCTCATCGATCTTGCCGCGCGCCACGTCGCTGACATGCGTCTCATCCACAACATCATCAATGAGTACGCGGTTTTCAAGCATCGTCTGCTCGATGTCGCAACTCCGGTTCCGGAACTCGATCCAGACAGACTGTTTGCGATGATCTTGTTCAAGAACGCGCATATGGGCGATTTTGAGAAGATCCGCCTCGGGTCCAGCTCTCTCGATCGGTTGTGGGGCTACTGGCGCGTCTTTGTTCGGGCGAACATCGCGTCAATACGCGAGGAGAACCGTGTCTTGCGGGCGAGCATCAACGCCGAGACACGAGCGAAGGATCACGCCAGGACGGTTGGAAAGGCTGTGCGTACGCGGTTCACGGCCCTCTCCAACGCGCCGGGAACGACCCTGGCTGCTGCACACATCAGGTACGGCGGGAACCTAGTGACCGATGATCAGTTGCAGTCCCTTGAGTTCTGGCAAGAGTTCAAGGACCCGGGGCTTCAAGTTCAGGTGAGCGTCAATTATACGGTCCGCGACATGAGCTTTACGCGCTCCGTGTTGGAGGACCTATTGGGGCTGTCGCTTGCGGCAGACAAGTTCTCCTTTGAGGCTGAAGAAGCAAGCAGGCAGGTACTGGAGGAGAACGAAGAGAAGATCAGCATGCTACGACGGCACACTTGGGAGCGCCTTTGCGGCGAGCCCAACTTTCGACATGCGCTCGAACCTGGCGAGCAGGCGAAGAACTTCCAGAGCTGGACGAAGGATCTCATGCCGTCGCGGCTCGCCGCGGACTTGGTGATCAACGGCTACATCACGTCTTACTTCGCGCTTCACGTGTCATCCTTCTACGGCAAGTTGATCCGGCCGGATGCGATGACCTATGTCATGCGATACGTCGAGCACGGTCTCGTGGACATGGACTATCCGCTGGACTCCGAGGACGTCGAAGCGATTCTGAAGGACCAGGGCAGCACAGTACTCGGTGAGCGCAGCATGCTGAATGTTGGGATCTTCGATCACCTGCTCGCCGCGCGATTCAAAGACGCAGAAACCGCCTTCCGCTCAGCTCAGGGCGCAGGGGACGTGTCCGTTTCGGATTTTGTCGAGCGCTACTTCGAGGTTGGCGTCGAGAGGAAGTCTTTTGCGGCGTGTATGGCATCGGTCATGTCGGATACCCTCGCCATGCTCGCAAGCAACGCGACGCTTAGCCCCGATGAGAAGGCGGAATTCGTCGACGTCGCAATCAACAATCGAGGGCGGGGCGTCAGTTTCGTGGTCGTTCCCGAAGTTCGTTCACTCATTGAATCGCGATACTTCAGCATGCCGTCGCTCGGTGCAACGGCGGAGCAGACATCCGCGAGACACGTCGTTCAGTTCCTCGCGGCGGTCGGGGCAGTGCTACCGGACTTGCGCGGTGTCGGGCCACACGCTGTCGTTGCGCTTCGCGAGACCGATGCCTGGTCGATTACTCCCAAGAACCTCGAGGTTATTACGGGTTCAAATGACATCTCGCTCGATGCCGTCGCCCGATCAGGGAAGGCATCGCTCTCTCACATTGCGGCGAGGCCGAGCGACTATGCTTCCGCGTTGCGTGAATCGGCGACTCAAGCTTCTGTGGCGTCAGCCCCTCTCTTGGTGACATATCTTCGGGAGGCCGGTGGCGAGAGTTCCGACGCAATTGCGGAGATCATTACGCGTGCGGCTTCGGACTGCGTCGTCGATGACTTGCAGCGGGTTCCGGTGGAGACATGGCCGGCACTCGTTCGTACGCAGCACGCTTTGATGACGGCCAGCAATGCCATCAACTACCTCGATGAATACGACGAAGTCGACGATGACCTCGCGGCCGCGCTCGCGGGGGTAGCGGAGCTAGGTGAGATAGACGAGTTGGATGATGCGGCGAGGGCGCGGGTTGCGGTGGCCGTCATCAACTCTCCGTCTGACCTTTTGGAAGCTGAGCATCGCGTTCAGTTGGCCGAGTCATTGGAGCCCGGGACCTTGCCGACCTCCGCGATCGCGCCCCGCTCCGGTTCTCTTGTCGGCGAACTAATTAGGGCTGAGCTCATTGCGGACGATGAGGAAGCCTTCTCTGCTCGACTCATGGTCGATTGGCCAACACAGGCATCGACGATCGCTCTCTCGGACAACTTCAGCTCGTTCGTGGGCCCTGACTCACTGAGTGCGAGATATGTCTCCCGCCTACTACGCGACAACCAACTCAAGAAGCACCACTATCCAGTGGTCGAGGTTCTCTCGGCATATTCCGATCTCCCGCGCGATGCGTATGAGGCCTTTGCCGAGGGCGCAATGGCGGGGGAATGGAAGCTGAACTTCGGTGGGGTGCGGATGGCCCTGGAAGGCGGCGTAGGAAAGAGAACGACCTTGGAACTCACGGCCAGGTTTATCGATCGTCTGACGGGAGATGAGCTCAGGAGGGTATTGCGAATGCTCAACAGTCCATGGGAGAAGATCGCCGATCCCGGGTTTGGGCTCAAGGAGGTTGCGGATACCCCTTCCGCGCGAGTCATCCTGGACAAACTCAAGACGGAAGGTGTGGTTTCCAAGTACGCTCCGCACAGAACTGGCAGGTTGAGAGTGAGTCTCCGCCAAAGGTAGGCCAAGGTCAGTCTGGGGCGGGGCTGAGTCCTGATGCCCCTGTCGTGTTTCGTTCGCGTGGCAATTTTCTGACTCAGGTGCGAACGCATCGACCAGCTGCGCGCACGGCGCAGAGGCACCCAGAAAGTAGCAGCGACCCGGGACCATCGACCAACTCTTGAGCAAAGACAGAGCATGTTCGTGTGTGAGTGCAAAAGCTCCAGAGGGAATCGCCGACCCTGAGGCTCAGCTTTCGGCGGGGCCGCCCTGAATATCGATGTTCTTTGGAGACAATCGGTTTGTGACCAGGTGGAGAAGCCCCTACTCGGCCCCGCGAGCCGCTACCGACATGGAGCGCTTTCAGGAGGGAGGTCCGAAAGGAGGATCGAGAGACCCTGTTGGTGCAGGCGGCGGCTGTATCGGCCCTCATTGCGCGGGACGAACTTCCCGAGGAGAGTACCAAGCTCGGATTGACGCCGTGGAACATTGCTGATGTCGCGCGAACTTCCTTGGCGTGGGGAGGACTCGCGCGGCCGCGGGCGGATGGACGCACGCTGATGCGCCTCTGCAACATGAGCGTCAACCTCGCGGACGAAGGCCAGGCGGGACCGCTCTGCTTAATGCCGCGGCGTCGGTCCGCGACAACGTGATGACGTTGAACGACGCGTTTGGCGGCCTCGACGGTCGTGTTAATCCGCTGCTCGATGAAACTTGGGAGTCAATTGATTTCTTCCATCGTGTCGAAAGTCTCGCTGAAACATTGCACTCCGACCAGAGGGAGGAAGCCGATGCAGGATCAGTTGAGGTCTAGCGAGTGGCCAGCGAAGTGTCCCTCCATCGCCAAGCTGTGGATCTAGGGGAGTAGTGAGGCGGCCGCAACAACGCAGATCCTGGATTTCCGCACGGTATTCGGCAGGAGTGCGTCGCGCCTGCGGCTCAACCAGAGCGTCGACGGTGATTACCTAACCGCAGCGGCGGACTCTTCGTTGGGCGCTCGGTCAGGCCCACGCGCTCACTCGGCCATTCGGACTTGCGATACGTCGTTCTTGGAGCCCGGATCGATGGTCGTGAATCCGCCTATTGGAGTCACGTTCCCCATCGCGGCCAAGTTCTCCAGGTGATTGCGCGTGAAGATCTCGGTGTAGATCATTCGGTCCTGCAGTGATTGCGTGCTGCCGTTCAGAGTGAAACCGGCCCATGCCTGGATCTCAGGTGCGATCGCAACCCCGCGCAGGTCCGCCTGCACCTCTCGTGGAGCGATCGGTCGGCTGCAGGTGAATCGTCCGACGATAAGTTCGCCCTCGATCTGGCGATACGGCGTTACGGTCTCGTCGAACTGGATCTTCACGCCGGGTGGCACGGCAATGCGGATGCGATGGGCGTCGATGCGCCCGAGCCCGACGTGGAGGGAGCGATGCCGGTCAGTGCGTGCGAGCTCGTGGATCCAGTAGGTCAGGTTGCTCTCGGGTCCGTAGGGCGACTGGTAGGGCTGTGACTTTTCGAGTGCCTCGACGACATGCGTCGGCAGCATCGACAAGCGATTCGACTGCTGCTTGAACTCACGAGGGGTCGTGCAGATTGGAAACTGGATTCGCTCAGCCTGCGGCGGCGGATTCCGTCCAGAAAGTGTCGCGGCCAGGGCGTACAGGCCGTTGTCAAGCGCAGCCCGGAGGGCGGCCAGCCACTCGGAGAAGATCAGGGCCATCTCGACCGGAGCGGGCTCCCGCATGACGGCCAGGACCTCCAGCGTGCATGGATTGACGTTTCGAACGTCGATGTCCCACGGATGTCCATCGACATACGTGCCCCAGGCCGCCGCGAACTCGCCCCGCTTAGCGGCTGCACGTTCGTGTCTGGTGAACGCCATGTCGTAGAGCTCCTGCATGTCGTCACCGCCGAAGCGGGAGTGCCGTGAACATCATTCGGTTGGCTCCTTGAATCGTTGGGTCTTTCAGAAGCCTGACATACAGGTCCGACACTGGTCCTTTGTATCCCGGCAGGGAAATCGTGATCACTCCTCCCAAACACCCGCCGTCTCGGTGAGGAACTCCTCCCTCGTGCACGACTCGACGCCGAGCTCCGCGGCCTTGGCGCGTACCGCGTTGTCATTCGAGACGATCACCCAGGTCGGGCCCCACAGGGCAGTGGCTGCTTCTTCCATGCCGTCGAGTGCGCAGGCGATGAGCATCGGGTCGGCGGCGCCCTTGTTCGCGTAGAGGTTCACGAGCGTGGTGTCATCGACCGACACGGTAGCCATCACGGTGCCGAGGTGCTTGAGGACATTCGCGGTGGTCGGGTACTCGACGTCTTTGAACGATGCGGCATCGGGGTACCCGTCCGCCTCGTGGATGATCTCCGATGGGAGTGCGCAGCGATCGTGGAAGAACGCGCTCGCGCGCTGGGCACGGGTGAGGTGCGAGAGGGCGTTGTTGTCGAGGAGGTACAACTCTTCATTCATCGCAGCGCCGCCTTCAGCTCGCCGAGGTCGGCGGGGGAGAGGCGGTTGAGGCAGACAACTCGGCAGAACTCCCGCTCGGAGAGTCGGTGTTCCTCGACGGCGCGGAGCATCCGCGCGGTGAGCGCTCGCCCGCTGTACTTCCGGATCGCGTTGACGGGCTTCGGTTGACTTCGGGGCCCAGGCTTCGGGCGGCCCCGGAACTCGGTCTCGAGTTCACCGAGGTACTCGACGGCACCCTCGACGCTGAGCTTGCCGAGCCGCTTCGCGCGCACGGCCATAGCGCTCGGGGTGACCTTGAAGGCATCCGCCGCAGCCTTCACCGCGTCGAGGCTGTCGAGGTCGAGGTCCTGGAGCTCGTGGCCGGGCATGAGGATCTCGCCGACGATGTCGTACTCGCCGCCGGCGTCTGGCGCGTCGCTGTTCGCGTCATACGTCACGGGTGCGAAGATCCCGCGCGCGACGAGCACGGTCATCAGCATCAGGGTGAAGATCTGCCGCCCTGGTGGTTCCTGGAAGTCGCCGTGGTCGCCGCCGGTGAGGAAGATGTATGGCACCTTCGGGTCCCGGACCGTCATACCGCTGAAGTGCACGCCGTCGAGGATCTGCGGCATGTAGCCGCGCACGCTCCGAGAGACGAGCACCTGGTTCGCCTCGAGGCGTTCGATGAGCATCTCGAGGGCGATGTCCTTCGTCCTCGCTCGACGGATCGCGTCGAGATCGAGCCCGAGGGCCGCGACGAGCTTCTCGGCATCCGCGCGCACGGTCGCACCTGGCCGGCGCAGGAGCCCGACGATCTTGTTCTTGACGAGCGACGGGTCGTGCTTCTTCGCGAGCGATTGCTTCCGGAGGAGGTCCTTGATGATCAGCTCCACGTCGCGGAGCTTGATCGTGGTCCTCGTGTTGACGGTGAACGTGTCCGGGGCTACGCCCTGCAGCAGCTTCTCCGTCTTCGCGCGAACCTGTGCCTGGACGAGCGAGAGCGGGGCGAAGAACAGCGGGTGCGGCACTTCTGCCTTCCGGGCGAGGTCCACGAGCTCGGTGTAGTGGATCTCGCCCCGCTCGAGGGCGTGGTGGTACGGCGCCCGGCCGTTCACGACGGAGTTTTCGAGTAGCTCCTCGAAGACGGCTCGATCGATCGGGGCACGTTCTCCGTTGATCAGCACGTCCACCAGCGCCCTGCTTTCGCCCCCGCTCGCCCCTCCGGCGATTCGTTCCGACCGACCGCATCCTCGCAGCCTGTGGCTCGGACGCTACATGGTTCGGTCGAACGAGAGGTCGATCCACGCCGGAACTCGCTCGTCCCCATCCGTCACAGAGCCGTGCATTGGCTTCTTCTCGCCTGTCGGTGGTGGCGCGCGGCGGCTAATCTGGTCCGTCCGAGCTCCACCCGGGCCCTCCAACTCGTGCAGTACGGACGGCTGACGCCCACGCCGCGGCGTCAACGAGCCGCCGCTGTGCGTGAAGGTCTCCGACGTCCAGTTCGGATGAGTGAGGGTCGTCGATTCGGATACTGGCGCGTGCTTCCCGGCGCGCGTCAATCTCATCCAGTCTGCTGCCGTAGGGTTCCGTGATCGGCATCCCGAGGTAGTGATCATTGTGTGCGTCGGCGACCGTGGTGTTCCAGAGCCGGTTCCGCTCTTCCCTGCGACGCTCCTCGACGCTCATCGGCCAGGATTCGATTCGGTCGAGGTCATCGAGTAGCTCCGCATCAGCGGCGAAACGCGTCGGTGTGTCTGGCTGCTGCGCCAGTGCTTCGCCGTATCTGAGTTCCCACACGGCGCCGGGATGCTGGAGGATTCGGGTTGGCGCGGTCCATGGCGTGCGGCGCGGCGCATGCATTCCTGGTCTTGCTCGGGCTCCCGGCGTGATCCACTCCCGCAGGCCTCGATATCCGATCGGCGCGGTCGGCGGCCAGACCCACTCAAGTGCATCGTCGTCGGCTGCGTCGGGGTTTACACACGTCCATCCTTGAGAAAGGAGGGTTGACGGGACGTTGCTGCTGAGCTGCCGATACGCGTTGAGCAGCGCCCGAATCTCATCGTCCGCGGTAGTCACGGGCGATCACCGGTGGGCGGAGCGGCCGAAGTGTCCGAAGAGCTTCTCCTGAAAACTCGTGAGTCGTGGAACAGGGAAGAGATGAGCGCGCGCTGGTCAGCGGTAAGCGGAGGAAAGTCGGCAATCGTCTTCGTGACCGAATTGTGAATCGCGATGGCCTGGGCATAGGGGAGATGCTTCAGGTGCCCGGGTACAGGCGGACGCTCAGGGAGGCGCACGGCGGCTTCGACGATCGCAGTGCGGATGGCGGCGGACTTTGAGGTCGTGTCGGCAGTCAGCAGAGCCAATGCCGCCTCCGACTCGTCGTCTAGGAGCACGACGACCTGCTTCCTTGCACGTCGTCGTTGCGTCCTCGGGCCTCCATCGACCATGACTGTCGCCTCGCTCTCTCAAGAGAGTCACAGCGATCTTAGTCGCGATACAAGGTTCAATGGAAGCGATAAGTACCTGGAAGCGATGACTCCCGGTGAACACGCTTGAGAGGTGGCACTTCCCCTCAAGTCTGTTCTCGGCGCGCGCGTGCGAGAACTTCGGCTCGCGGAGGGGCTGACGCAAGAGGGGCTGGCAGAGAAGCTCGGCGTCACTCCACGGTACCTGGCCGGGATCGAGCGGGGAGAGCGGAACCTCACTCTCGACTCCATTGATGCACTGGCCCACCAGCTCGGCGTTTCCGCCTTGAGTCTCTTTGCTGTGCGCTCCGAACAGCGCTGAATCGGCACGAACCAATTTGTGCAGGCGGAGGTCGAGCTCGTCGGCGTCAAACAGGGCCTTGCAGGTGGCTGGTTGCTTGAGGTCGGGCGCGAAAGTGCTCCCCTCGAGGCCATTTTCATCCGGGCTTAACCATCCCCCCTCGATGTGATCTCACATCGATCGCCTAAGATATGGTCACTCCAAAAACCCCGGAATTCCGCGGATCGAGGATGAAAAAATGAGCCGAAAAGCACCCATTTCCCCTACCCCCTTTATGTCGACCGAGATCGAAGGCCCGGACTGGGACACGGTCATGGACGTCGTCAAGCGCGCCACCGAGGCGGTCATGCCGTTCGGATCCCGCGTGTCCCTCGTTCTCAAGGCCGACATCCGCCCCGGCTACACGGGCGAGATCGATGGCAAGATCGAGCGCCTCGAGCGCGCGATCGAGGACTCCGGCAGCCTCTAAGCTGGACGGATGAAACCCTCGAGCCTCTCGAGGGGTGCGGCGAAGCGGGCGCTCCTCTCCCTCGCCATCGGCAGCTTCGGCATCGGCATGACCGAGTTCGTCGCCATGGGCCTGCTCCCGAACATCGCGCAGGACCTGCTGCCGGAGCTCTGGGCGCAGAACCCCGACGAGGCGATCGGCCGCGCCGGCATCCTGGTGTCGCTCTACGCCCTGGGCGTGGTGCTCGGCGCACCCACCATCGCGGGCCTCGTCGCTCGCTTCCCGCGCCACAGGGTGATGATCGGCCTCGCGATCGCGCTCACCCTCGGCAACGGTCTCGCCGTGGTGCTGCCAACCTTCGAGACGGTCGGGCTCGCGCGCTTCATCGCGGGGCTTCCGCACGGCGCCTACTTCGGGATCGGTGCGCTCGTCGCCTCCGACGTGCTCGGCCCCGGCAAGCGCGCCAAGGGCGTGGCGTTCATCCTGACCGGTCTCACGATCGCGAACGTGGTCGGCGTGCCGGCGGGAACCTATCTCGGGCAGCACGTCGGCTGGCGCAGCGCCTTCCTCGTCGTGACGATCGTGTTCGCGATCGCCACGGTGTGCATCGCGTTCTTCGTGCCCGAGCACGAGGGGGATCCCGGCCGCACCTTCCGCGCGGAACTGCGCGTGTTCCGCCGCCCCCAGGTGTGGTTCGCTCTCGGCACCGGGGCCATCGGCTTCGGGGGATTCTTCGCCGTCTACAGCTACATCGCGCCGGTCGTCACGGAACGGGCCGGAGCGCCGCAGTGGATGGTGCCGGTCACGCTCGTCGTGTTCGGCGTCGGCATGACGGTGGGCAACCTGCTCGGCGGGTACTTCGGCGACCGCAATCTCCGACTCACGCTGCTCGTGGGGCTCGGCGCGATGTCCGTGGTGCTCGTGCTGCTCGCGATCCTGTCGTTCTCGATCTGGCTGCTCGTACCGCTCTCGTTCGTCATGGCGCTGCTCTCCTCGATCCTGAGCCCGGCGATCCAGACCCGGCTCATGGAGGTCGCAGGCGACAACCAGTCGATCGCCGCGGCGCTGAACCACTCCGCGCTGAACATCGGCAACAGTCTCGGCGCCTTCCTCGGCGGACTCGTGATCGCATGGGGCTGGGGCTTCGCCGCGCCGTCCTGGGTCGGGGCAGGGCTCGCCGTCGTCGGACTCGGTGTCGCCATCACCTCCTACGCCGTGCAGCGCCGCTTCCACACGGAGACCGGATCCGTGCGGGTGCGCGACCTGGTCTGAGCCGATCCGGATCGCAGGGCGGCTGCGACGCACGCACCCCGTGCGACCTAGCATGGGCGGATGAGCTCCGCCGAAGACGAGGACCTGCCCGTCGCGGGCACCGCGGTGATCCTGCGCGACGGGGCGCACGGGGTCGAGGCGCTGCTGATGCGTCGTCCGGACCGCGGCTCGTTCGCGGGCGCCTGGGTGTTCCCCGGGGGGATGCTCGAACCAGGGGACCGCGTCGCGGGCGCGGAGGAGAGCGCGGACGCCGGACGGGCGGCGTTGCGCGAGACCGCCGAGGAGGTGGGGCTCGCCCTGGAAAGGCTCGTGCTGCTCTCGTGCTGGGTGCCGCCCGCCGGGATCCCGAAGCGCGTGCGGACCTGGTTCTTCCTCGCGGAGGATCCCGCCACAGGGGCGGTCGCGGCAGAGGATGAGGCGGTGGACGTGCGCTGGTTCGCGCCGGACGCGGCCCTGGCCGCGAACGACGCCGGCGAGATCTCGCTCATGCCGCCGACCTGGCGGACGCTGCACGGTCTGCGGGGCGCCGCCACGGTGCAGGAGGCGTTCGCCCTCGCGCGCGAGCCGGATCCTGCCGTCTTCCGGACGCGGATGGAGCCCTCCGAGAACGGCAGGATCTTCTACTGGGACGGCGATGAGCTCGCCGGGGGAGCACCGGGCGCGCGCGATCGGCTCGTCGCGGAGAAGCCGGTGTGGCGGTACGAGCGGGTCTGAGCCCGGGAGGCGCGGCAGCGTCCCCGCTCAGGACGCGAGTAGGCGTCCCAGGTGCGTGCCGACGTCGTCGGTCTCGATGAGGAAGCCGTCGTGGCCGAAGTCGCTCGCGAGTACGACGGCCTCGTTCCCGTCCAGCGTGTGCGGGATGCCCCGGGCGATGCGGTGCTGGCCGTCGACCGGGAACAGCCGGTCGGTGTCGATGCCGAGCACGAGGGTCGTCGCCGTCACCCGCTTGAGCGCGTCCTCGACCCCGCCGCGGTCCCGCCCGATGTCGTGCGAGTTCATCGCCTCCACGAGCGTCAGGTAGCTGTTCGCGTCGAACCGCCGGGTGAACTTGTTGCCGTGGAAGTCGAGGTAGCTCTCGACCGCGTAGCGTCCGCCCTGACCCAGCGGCGACACATCGGACTGCCAGGAGCGCTGGAATCGCTGGTTCAGCTCGATCGGGCTGCGGTAGTTCAGCAGGGCCATGCGGCGGGCCAGGGCGAGGCCGCGGTGCGGGCCCTCGCCAACGGGCGCGTCGTAGTACTCGCCGCCCGCGAAGCGCGGATCCATCCGCACCGTCTCGAGCTGCACGAAGTTGAGGGCGAGCTGGTCGGCGGTCGTGATCGGGGGAGAGGACAGGATCGCCAGCCGCTCGACGCGCTCAGGATGGCCCACGGCCCACTCCAGGGCGTGCATGCCGCCCATGGATCCGCCGATCACGGCGCACCAGCGCGCGATGCCGAGGGCGTCCGCCAGCAGCACCTGCGCGGCGACCTGGTCGCGGATCGTGAGGTAGGGGAAGCGCGAGGCCCACTCGTAGCCGTCCGGCGCGATGCTCGCGGGTCCCGTGGATCCCTGGCATCCGCCCAGCATGTTCGGGGCGATCACGAACCACTCGTCGGTGTCGATCGCGCAGCCGGGGCCGACGATCTCGCCCCACCATCCGCTCGTCGCGTGTCCGCGGCCGGCCTCGCCGATCACGTGGCTGTCGCCGGTGAGCGCGTGCAGGATCAGGATCGCGTTGTCGCGCGCCTCGTTCAGCTCGCCCCAGGACTCGTACGCGAGCCGGATCAGCGGCAGCTCGGCCCCGCCCTCGGTGCGGAACGGTCCGAAGGCCTCGAACCGGCGGTCGCCCGCGGGATCGCCGTCGCGCCAGGCGCCGGTGGACGGCGGGCGGGCGCGCAGCAGGCGGGCGTCCGCCTCCGACACGCGTGCCGAGGGCACCGTGTCCTCCGAGGTCGTCTGCCAGTCCATGGATCCATTCTCCCGGGTGCCGGGCGGTGTGCGCGGAAGGTTACGGTCCCGCGGGTGTCGGGACGTGTTGCGGTGGTTGTTGCGTTGGCGCCCCCTCGCAGTATCCGCGCCCCCTCGCAGGTACGTCCCGCCGCGGGGGCGTGGACGCTCAGAGGGGGCGCCGACGTCTCGTCAGGCGGGCGGGCGGACGCCGAAGGCCTGCAGACGGGCCGCGAGCGCGTCGGGAGTGCGGACGTGGCGGTCCTCCCAGCGGGCGAAGCGCCATCCTGTGACGCCCCGGACGTCGTCTTCTCGACGCTTCTCCGCGAGCACCGTATCCTCGGTGCTGCGCGTGCGGCGGACCTCCGGATCCACGTACTTGCCCCGGCCGTCGAACTCGCCGAAGACCCGGTTGCGCGGGAATCCGAAGTCGATCCAGTACTCGTCGCCCTCGGATCCGACCACGTGGGGCTGAAGCTCGACGCCGGTGAACCCGATGCGGTGGAGCTGCAGTCGGCTGACGCTCTCTCCCGGCAGCTGAGCGCGGCCGTCCGCGAAGTCCATGATCTCGCGCGCCCGGCGGATCCCGCGGGTGCGGACGGCGGCGCGCAGGGACATCCGTCGATGCCAGTCCGTCGCACGGTCGGGATCCTGGCGATGCCGCTCGACCGCGACGCGTCTGAGCGCGGCGTCCGCGGCCGACAGCGCCGTTTCCGGCGACGTCGTGCAGGCGAGGTCGAGCACGGTGCGCTCGAGGGAGGTGCACCGGATTCCGTCGATGTCGACGATGTCCGCGTCGTCGAGCCCGACGCCGTGCTGCAGAACGCCGGCGCGGGTGCGCCCGTGCCGCGCGCCGAGGATGACGGTGTGCACCGTGTTCGGCGAGAGACGGTACAGCGGGAGGCCGAGGAGGACGGCCGCGGACGGTCCCCAGAAGACCGGTCCCGGGGGATCCGCGTTGAGATGGGCCGCGACCACGGCGACGAGGTGACGCCCCTCGCCCCAGAGACCCTCGTGCGCGTCGGCTTCCACGTAGCGGTCGCGCCGGACCCGGATCAGCCGACGTTCGGCGACCAGAGTCCGGATCTCCCGCGGGGTGGATCCGGAGTCGAGAAGCTCCTCGCGCGTCTTCAGCAGATCGCGCGCCTGTGCGAGTCCGATGGTCGTCTTCATCCGCGTAGCCTGACGGCCCGCGCATGCCGGCGGTGCGCTGCCCCCGTGATCGGTGCGAAGTCCGCACGGACGCCGGCCTGTGCGGACCGACCGCCCCGTGCGACCCAGTGCCGCCGACGCCCCCTCGCAGCGTCCGCGCCCCCTCGCCTGTTCGCAGTTCAGAGGGGGCGTGGACGCTCAGAGGGGGCGTCGGCGAAAGCGCGCGCAGCACACAGTGTGCGCACACGAAAGCGCGCACGCAGCACACAGTGCGCACACGAAAGCGGGGGTGTCCCGGATCCGAGGACCCGGGACACCCCCGCTCAGGGACGTGGTCAGGCGCGGGCGGCCTCGGAGACCTTGCGCGCGGCGATGAGGGCCTGGTCGAGGTCGGCCTTCAGGTCCTCGATGTTCTCGAGGCCCACCGAGAGGCGCACGAGTCCAGGGGTGACGCCCGCCGTGAGCTGCTGCTCCGGGGTGAGCTGGGCGTGCGTGGTGGAGGCGGGGTGGATGACGAGCGAGCGCACGTCGCCGATGTTGGCGAGGTGGCTGAACAGGGAAAGGCTGTTCACGAACTCGCGGCCGGCGTCCACGCCGCCCTTCAGCTCGAACGACAGCACCGCGCCGACGCCCTTGGGGGCGTAGGTGTTCGCGGCCGCGTACCAGGGCGAGGTGGGCAGACCGGAGTAGTTCACGCTGGCGACGTCGTCGCGGCCGTCCAGCCACTCGGCGATCTCCTGCGCGTTCTGCACGTGGCGCTCGATGCGCAGCGACAGCGTCTCGATGCCCTGGATGAGGTTCCAGGCACTCTGCGGGGCGATCGCCGATCCGAGGTCGCGCAGCAGCTGCACGCGCGCCTTGATGATGTAGGCGAGGCCATCGCCGACCGCGGCGGTGTAGCTGGCGCCGTGGTAGGAGGGGTCCGGCTCGGTGAGTCCGGGGAACTTCTCCACGTTCTGCGACCAGGCGAAGGATCCGCCGTCGATGATCGCGCCGCCGATCGTGGTGCCGTGGCCGCCGAGGAACTTGGTGACGGAGTGCACGACGATGTCCGCGCCGTGCTCGAACGGACGGATCAGGTACGGGGTCGCGATCGTGTTGTCCACGATGAGCGGCACGCCCGCCTCGTGCGCGGCGTCGGCGACGCCCTTGATGTCGAGGACGTTGATCTGCGGGTTGCCGATGGTCTCCGCGAAGAACAGCTTCGTGTTCGGGCGGACCGCGCGGCGCCACTCCTCGATGTCGTCCTGGTTCTCGACGAACGTGACGTCGATGCCGAGCTTGGCGAGCGTGTACTTGAAGAGGTTGTAGGTGCCGCCGTAGATCGAGGAGCTCGAGACGAAGTGGTCCCCGGCCTGGGCGATGTTGAGGATCGCGAACGTCGACGCGGCCTGCCCGGAGGCGAGCACGAGGGCGCCGGTGCCGCCCTCGAGCGCGGCGAGGCGCTGCTCAAGCACGTCCTGCGTCGGGTTCTGGATCCGGGTGTAGATGTTGCCGAACTCGGCCAGGGCGAACAGGTTCGCCGCGTGGTCCGCGTTGTCGAACACGTACGACGTGGTCTGGTAGATCGGGGTCGCGCGGGCCTTCGTGACGGGGTCCGGCGCGGCGCCGGAGTGGATCTGCTTGGTCTCGAAGCGCCAGTTCTCCGCAGCGGTCATGATGTCTCCTTCATGGATGCGCGACACCGGAACCGCGTCGCAGGGCAGGTGCGCCGTGGTTCCTCGACGGGTGCGAGGACCGGTGGCGTTGCATCGAGAGTACGAACAGGCGGGCGCTGTCAACAAGGCGCGAGAAATGTGACGTAACACGCGCCGGCCGCGGAATCCCGCGGATCGAGCGAGGCGATCCAGCGCGATCGGTCGTCGAAGGGCGCTCGCGGATCCCGTAGCGTGGTCGCATGGCGAACAGCGTGACGAACGACGGTCCCCACAACAGCAGACGCGCGGTCGTGACCGGCGCGAGCACCGGGATCGGCGAGGCGACGGTACGAGTGCTGCGTGCGAGCGGCTGGGACGTCGTGGGGGTCGCGCGCCGCGAGGACCGTCTGCAGGCGCTCGCCGCGGAGACCGGATCCACCGCGTACGCGGCAGACCTCACGGATGCGGAGCAGATCGCTGGTCTCGCGGAGCACCTCGCAGAGACCGGTCCGCTGCACGCGGTCGTCCACGTCGCCGGGGGAGCCCGCGGCACGGAACGGGTCGAGGACGGATCCGCGGAGAAGTGGCGATGGATGTTCGAGGCGAACGTGCTCGCCGTGCAGCAGCTCACGGCGGCGCTGCTGCCGCAGCTGCGCGCCGCGGCGGGGGACGGGGGCCACGCCGACCTGCTGTTCCTCACCTCGACCGCCGCACGTCAGGCCTACCCCGGCGGATCCGGCTACAACGCGGCGAAGGCTGCGGAGTCGATGATCCCGCAGGTGCTGCGCCAGGAGCTCAACGGGGAGCCGATCCGGGTGACCGAGATCGCGCCGGGCCTCGTGCACACCGAGGAGTTCACGCTGCGCCGGCTCGGCGGGGACGAGGTCGCCGCCGAGGCGGTCTACGCGGGCGTCGAGGCGCCGCTGGTCGCGGAGGACGTCGCCGACGTGATCGCCTACGCCCTCAACGCGCCCGGGCACGTGAACCTCGACCTCGTCGTGATCCGCCCCGTGGCGCAGGCCGCCGCGCACCTGCTCGCACGAGGGACGCTGCGCCCGCGAGGAGAGGACTGACCGTGGGAGTGCACCTGGTCGGCGGCGGGTTCGGCCGCGCCGCGTACGCGCCGTTCACGGCGGAGGCGACGGCGCTCGCCGCGGCGGCGGGACGCGAGCGGCCGTCCGTCGTGGTGGTGACCGTGCGCGAGGACGCATCGACGAAGCATGCGGGCGACCTCCTGGACGCGCTCACCGCCGACGGGGCGACGCCCATCGACGCCACGCTCGTGACCGTGGGGCTGAGCGACGTCGTGGATGCCGGTGTGTTCGACGGCGTCGACGCGATCGTCATAGGCGGGGGCCTGACCCCCGCCTACCACTCCGCGCTCGAGGCCGGATACGACGTGATCCGTACCGCGGTGCAGGGCGGGACCCCGTACCTCGGCTTCTCGGCCGGCGCCATGATCGCCGCCGAGCGTGCGATCCTCGGCGGCTGGCGGATCGGAGAGGTCGCGATCGCCCCCGAGGAGACCGCGGAGGATCTCGACGAGATCACGGTCGTCTCCGGGATCGGCCTGGTCGACGTCGCGATCGACGTGCACGTCGCGCAGTGGGGCACGCTCAGCCGCCTGATCGCCGCGACCGAGGCGGGCGCGATCGACGGCGGTCTCGGGATCGACGAGAGCACGGTGCTCATCGCGGACGCCGAGGGCCTGCGGATCGCCGGCGAAGGCAGCGTCTGGCGCGTGTTCGCCGGATCCGAGGGCGTGACCGTCTCGAGCGACAGGGCGGCGCTCTGATGCCGAAGTCGCTGGCCGAACTCGCGGCGGAGGGCCGGCTCGACGAGGGCTGGGCCGAGGCGCTCGCCCCCGTCGCCCCGCTCGTGGCGGAGCTCGGCGACCGGCTCCGCGCCGAGACGGCTGCAGGACGGGGCTATCTGCCCGCCGGGGAGAACGTGCTGCGCGCCTTCTCCCGCCCGCTCGCAGACGTCAAGGTGCTCATCGTCGGGCAGGATCCCTATCCCACCCCCGGGCATCCGATCGGGCTGTCCTTCGCGGTGGACCGGTCCGTGCGCCCGCTGCCGCGCAGCCTCGGCAACATCTACCGGGAGCTCGAGACGGACCTCGGCATCGCGCCCGCGCCGCACGGCGACCTCTCGGCGTGGAGCGACCAGGGCGTCATGCTGCTGAACAGGGTGCTCACCGTGCGACCCGGCACGCCCGCCTCGCATCGCGGGTGGGGCTGGGAGAAGGTCACAGAGCTCGCGATCCGCGCTCTCGTCGCGCGGGACGTCCCGCTCGTCGCGCTTCTGTGGGGCCGCGACGCCGAAGGCCTTCGGCCCATGCTCGGCGAGACCCCGATCGTCGCCTCGGCGCATCCGTCGCCGCTCTCGGCGAGCCGCGGATTCTTCGGATCCCGGCCGTTCTCCCGCGTCAACGCGCTGCTCGAGGAGCAGGGCGCCGCCCCCGTCGACTGGAGGATCGCATGAGCGACGCCCCGACTGTTCCGCAGACGCCCGCCGCGGCGGAGGCGCCGCAGCGGGCGCCCGGTGCGGGGATCCGCACGGCGCGGACGGAGGACCTCGCCGCGGTCCGCGACATCTACAACCACTACGTCCGCACGAGCACCGTCACCTTCGACGAGGAGGAGACGGAGCTCCCGGTCTGGGAGCACAAGCACGAGCTGCTCGCAGCGACCGGCCTGCCCTTCCTGGTCGCGGAGGACGCGGCCGGCGTCGTGCTCGGCTTCGCGTATGCGCAGCACTGGCGTGCGAAGTCGGCCTATCGGTTCAGTGCGGAGAACACGATCTACCTGAGCCCCGACGCCGCAGGGCGCGGACTAGGGAAGGCCCTTCTGGAGGCGCTGCTGGACGCGTCGGCGAAGGCAGATCTGCACGAGCTCATCGCGGTCATCGAGCCGACGGCGGCTGCGGCGTCGATCGCGCTGCACCACCGGTACGGCTTCGTGGACGCCGGGCATCTGAAGGGCGTCGGCGTGAAGTTCGGCCGCACCCTGGATGTGCTGTTCCTGCAGAAGTCGCTGTAGGGCTCAGCGCCCCGGGATGACCGGGATCGCCGCGAGCAACCGCTTCGTGTAGTCGTGCTCCGGATGGTGGAGCACCCGCGCGGTCGGACCGTGCTCGACGATGCGTCCGTCCTTCATCACGGCCACGTCCTCGCAGAGGTTCTGCACCACGCCGATGTCGTGCGAGACGAGCACGAGGGTCATGCCGTCGCGGCTGAGCGCCCGCAGCAGGTCGAGGATCTGCGCACGCACGGTGACGTCCAGGGCCGACAGCGGCTCGTCGCCGATGAGGATCCTGGGACGGTGCGCGATCGCCCTGGCCAGAGCCACCCGCTGGCGCTGGCCGCCGGAGAACTCGTGCGGGTAGCGCGACGCCGCCTCGGGGTCGAGGCCGACCTGGGCGAGCACTTCGGCGACCCTGGCGCGGTGATCGCCGTCGATGTCCAGCGCGCGCAGCGGCTCCGACACGATCCGGCCGACGGACTGCCGCGGGTCCAGCGAGGCGTACGGATCCTGGAAGACGAGGCCCGTCTCGCGGCGCAGCCAGTGCAGCGCCCTGGCCGAGGCCGTCGCGTCCACCGGGCGTCCGTCGACCTGGACGGTCCCCGAGGTCGGGCGGTCGAGCCCCAACAGGAGCCGGATCAGCGTGGACTTGCCGGATCCGGATTCGCCGATGATGCCGAGCGCGCGGCCGGCCGTCACGTCGAGGTCCGCATCGTCGAGCGCGACGGTGCGGGCGCGCCGGGCGAACGGCTCCTTCCGAGCCGCGAGGTACTCCCGGCGCAGCCCGCGGGCGCGGATCAGCGGGTTCTCGGTCATCCCTCGTCCTCCCCGCGCCACAGGGTCGCGGTCGCGTCGCGCAGCAGGCCCTGCGTGATCGGCGACGTCGGCGCGGTCAGCAGCGTCACGAGCGGCCCCGACTCGACCACGCGGCCGTCCGCGAGCACCACGGCGTGCGTGGCGACCTGCGCGAGCACCGCGAGGTCGTGCGTGATGAACACGAGCGACATCCCGTCCGACTCCACGAGCGAGAGCAGCAGCGAGAGCACGCCCGCCTGGATCGTGACGTCGAGGGCCGTGGTGGGTTCGTCCGCGATGAGCAGGCGGGGGCGCGCCGCGAGGGCGATCGCGATCGCGGCGCGCTGGCGCTGACCGCCGCTGAGCTGATGCGGGTAGCGGTCCACGATGCGCTCGGGGTCCGGCAGCGCGACGCGGGCCGCCTCGGCGACGGCGCGGACCCTGGCGGCACGGCGATCGATGCGCTCGTGGATCCGGATGGTCTCCGCGATCTGGCGGCCGATCGTGCGGATCGGGTTGAGCGCCGTCCGCGGCTCCTGGAAGACCATGCCGATCTCGTCGCCGCGGATCTCGGCGAGCTCGCGGTCGGGCAGGTCGAGGATCTCGCGGCCGTTCCAGCGCACGCTTCCCGAGGCGGAGGCGCCGTCGGGCAGCAGTCCCATGAGTGCGAGCGCCGTGAGCGACTTGCCGGATCCGGACTCGCCGATGAGGCCGACGCGCGCGCCATCCGGCACGGCGAAGGAGACGCCGTCGACGACCCTGCGGCCGTCGATCTCGATGACGAGGTCGGTCACCTCGAGCGTCATGCGGTCACCTCCGGAAGGCGCGGCTGGCCGGCGCGAGCCCGACCGGCCGGACGCCGGCCGGTGCGCAGCGTGGGATCCGTCGCGTCGCGTAGCGCGTCGCCGAGCAGGTTGAACGCGAGCACCGTGATCGTGATCGCGAGCCCGGGCCACACCACGGTGAGCGGGTGGATCTGGATGTAGCGCTGCAGATCGGCCAGCAGGATGCCCCAGGACGGATCGACGACGGACGCGCCGAAGCCGAGGTACGACAGGCCGGCCTCGGCCAGGACGGCTGTGGCCATGGCCCAGCTCAGCTGAACGATGAACACCGGGGCGATGTTGGGCAGCAGGTGCTGCACGAGGTTCTGCAGGGGGCTGAGCCCGGACGCCTTCCCCGCGATGACGAAGTCGCTGTGCTGCACGCGGCGCAGCTCGGGACGGGTGACCCTGGCGACGTTCACGCCGAAGCCGATGCCCACCGCCCACACCACGACCCAGAGGGATCCGCCCTGCACCGTGGAGATCAGCATGGCGATGATGAGCACGGGGAAGGCGATCAGGACGTCGACGAGCACCGCCACGGTCTCGCGCACCCAGCGTGCGGTGAGGGCGCCGAGCGCGCCGAGCGCGAGCCCGATCAGCGTGGCGACCACGCCCGCGCCGACCGCCACGAGCACGGTGGTGCGGGATCCGGCCATGATCAGGCTCAGGATGTCCCGGCCGGTGAGGTCGGTGCCGAGCAGATGCGGCCACCCCGGGGGCAGCCAGCGCGATGCCACGTCGGTGGCGCGGGGGTCGAACGGCGTCCAGAACAGCGACACCAGGGCGGTGGCGAGGATCGCGGTCACCACGACGAGCCCGAACACCCCGGGGGCGGAGGAGAGGAGGCGTCGCAGCACGCTCGATCGGCCCTGGGAGCTCAGGGAGAGTTGATTCCGGCTCATTCGTCGGCCTCCCGCTGCCGGGGGTCGAGAGCGCGGTGCACGAGGTCGACGACGAAGCCGATGATGAGCACCATGCCCGTGAGCACGAGCAGCTCGCCCTGCACCTTCACGAGGTCGCGCGTGCCGACGTCGGCGACGAGCATGCGCCCGATCCCTGGCAGCGTGAACAGCTGCTCGACGACCACGGATCCGACGATGATCCCGGCGACCTGGATGCCGAGCACCGTGATGATCGAGAGGCCGACGGCGGGGAGGCCGTGCTGGATCAGGGCGCGGTCGCGGGTGAGGCCCTTCGCCGCAGCGGTGCGCACGAAGTCCTGCGACGCCGCCTGGAGGGTCGCGCTGCGCACGAAGCGCAGCAGCAGCGCCCCCTCGATCGTGCCGATCGTGAGCGCGGGGAGGATCAGCGACTGCAGCGCGGCGCCCGGATCCGCCCAGCCTCCGCGGGGGAAGCCCTGCGCCGGCAGCCATCCCAGCCACACCGCGAACACGACGACGAGCATCATGCCCGCCCACACGACGGGGACGGCGGCGATCGCCTGCGCCGCGGTGTTCAGCGCCGTGCCGGCGGCCCGCCCTCGCAGCATGGCGGATCCGATGCCGAGCGGCACGGCGATCACGAGGGCGACGAGCAGTGACAGCGTCGCGAGCGGCACGGTCACCTGGGCCTTCTGCGCGAGCTCGGCGGCGACCGAGGCGCCGTTCAGCTGCGACGTGCCGAGGTCCCCGTGCAGCACACCGCCGATCCAGCCCAGGTACTGCAGGACGAGCGGCTGATCCAGCCCCAGGGCCTTGCGGATCGCGTCGACCTGCGCCGGCGTCGCCTTGTCGCCCGCGAGCAGCTGCGCCACGTCTCCGGGGAAGACCCGCAGGGCGAGAAAGATCAGGACGCTCGCGACGAGGAGCCCCGCGATGAGCAGGGCTCCTCGGGTGAGCGCATAGCGGAGCACAGAGCCGAGGCTACTTCGAGACGGTCACGCCGCGCAGGTCGAGCCGCGAGTTGATCGAGTCCTTAGGGAAGCCGTTCACGCCGGGGCGCACCGCGGTCAGCGTCTGATCCTCGTACAGCCAGTCCGCGGCGGCGTCCTTGGCGACGATCTCGGCGGCCTGGGAGAGCAGATCGGCCGACTTCTTCGCGTCCAGCTCGGTCTGCGACTGGGCGTAGAGCTTCTGCACCTCGGGGTTGTTGTAGCCGAAGTAGTAGTCCGGGTTGGCGAAGTTGCCGAAGTCGCGCGGCTCGACGTGCAGCACGAAGCTGAGGTCGTAGTCGTGCTTGGTGAAGACGGTGTCCAACCAGGCGGGGAACTCGACCGAGTCCACCTTGAGGGTCACGCCCACCTTCTTGAAGTCGCTCGTGAGCAGCTGCGGCACCGTGGTGCCGTAGAACGAGGGGATCGTGAGCGTGAGGGAGAGATTCTCCTGGCCGGCCTCCTTGAGCAGCGCCTTGGCCTTCTCCGGGTCGTACGGCGCCGTGCTCGACAGGTCCTTGTAGCCGGGGTCGAGCTGGGGGATCGGGCCGTACAGCGTGGTGCCGACGCCCCGGGCCTCGATGATCGCCTTGTGGTCGATCGCCAGCCGCAGCGCCTCGCGGACGCGCTGGTCGTTCAGGGGTGCCTTGGCGTTGTTGAACGCGAGAGTGCCCTTGTCGGTGGTCTTGCCCTTCGTGACGGCGAACTTTCCATCGAGCTGCGGGGCGAGATTCGCGTCGACCGCGGTGAGCACATCGAGAGTGCCGCTCTGGGCGGCGTTCACTCCGGCGGTGAAGTCGGGGATGTAGTCGAACACGATGCTCTTCACACCCGCCTTCGTGCCCCAGTACTCGTCGTTGCGGGCGAAGGAGAGCGAGTCGCCCTTCTTCCACTGCGTGAGGGTGAACGGGCCTGTGCCGTTCTCGGCGGCCTGCAGATCCGTCGTGTCGCCCTTCTGGAACACGAGCCCCGCCGTGCCGGTGAGGCTGAACAGGAAGTTCTGGCTGGGCTGGCTCAGCGTGATCACGACGGTCTTGTCGTCCTTGGCCGTGATCGAGGCGACGCCGGCGAGATCGGCGTGCCCCTGCACGGTCTTGTCGTCCTTGGCGGTCTGCAGCGAGGCGACGACGTCGGCGGAGGTGAGCTTCGCGCCGCTGTGGAACGTGATGCCGTCGTTGAGCACGAAGGTGTAGGTCAGCCCGTCGGACGAGATCTCGTGGCTCTTCGCGAGCCGGTCGATGATCTTGTTGTCCTGGGTGCGGCTCACCAGGCCCTCGTAGATGTTGTCGACGAGCACCTGCTCGAGCGCGGCGCCACTCGTGTGCCGGATGTCGAGGCTCGACGGCTCGAGCACGAGCCCCACGGTGAGGGCGGCGTTCGCGTCGACGGCGCCGGCGGTGCCGCTTCCTGACGGAGCGGGGGATCCGGTGCAGGCGGACAGCATCAGGGCGGCGGCCGTCAGTCCTGTGACCAGGGCGATGGCGGCGCGGCGCGGCGCGCGGGGCCGGCGCGAGGCGAGGGCGGCGCGGGTGCGGTGCATGCGGGGGATCCTCTCGGGAGGTGCTGCGGGTGCGGTGCGGTGCGAATGGTGCTGTGCTGCGGGTCGTGCTGTGCGGTCGAGCCTAGGACGGCGTCTCATCGCGAGGCGGGGGTGGTGAGACGCGGCGTCACATTCCGGGGTCCTTCGACGGGTTCAGGGGCCGGTGCTGTCCGCGGCGGTGCTGTCGGCCGCCGTGCGGATGATCTCGGCGAGGGCGGCGGGCGCCGTCTCCTGCAGGTTGTGGCTGCCGTCGAGCTGCAGGACGCGTGCGCCGGGCAGACGCGTGCGGAACTCCTGCTCCGCGCCGTCCGAGACGAATCCATGTCCGGCGCGGACCAGCGTGAGCGGGGCAGCGACGGCGCCGAGGTCGGCCCAGCCGTGCTCGCCGAGGATCGTCGGAACCGGCCCGGCGGAGGCGGAGGAGGCCGACGCGGCGTGCGGGGCGTCCAGCAGCCGCGCGGCGATGTGCGCGAAGTGGTGCTTCCACTCCACCCGGCCGTCGGCCCGCACGCGCGTGTTGAGGAACACGCCGCGGGCGGTGTCCTCGCGGGATCCGCCGAAGCCGAACTGCTGCGCACGGTCGACGAGCTCATCGCGGCTGGCGGCGTCGACCACGCGGTAGAACTCGCGCAGGGCCGCGGGGCCGACGCTCTGGTCGACGCCGGGGGTGATGTCGACCACGATGAGCTCGCGCACGAGCTCGGGGGCCTGGGCAGCGACAGCCGCAGCGGTGAGTCCGCCGAGCGACTGCCCGACCAGCACCTGCAGGCGATCCGTCCAGGCACGCAGCGCTTCGATCACGTCGGCGGCGAGAGTGCGGCCGGTGTAATCGGCGTCCTCGCGCCAGGAGGAGTCGCCGTGGCCGGCGAGGTCGATCGCGAGCACGGGCCGGCCGAGGGCGAGCACCGTGGTGTCCCACGTGTGCGCGTTGAGTCCCGCGCCGTGCAGCAGGGTGACCTCGACGGGCTCGTCCCCGAAGCGCAGCGCGCTCAGCGTGCGGCCGTCGGGGAGGGGCAGACTCAGACGCCGGACGGGCGGAACCCCGGCTCCGAATACGCGGGCCTGACCGGCGAGGAAGGAGAACTCTGTGGTCTCTTCTGGTGCGACGTGGGACACGCCCTCATTGTGCTCCTGCGCAGCCGTCGGTGCGAAACGAGAGATCATTCTGCGTAACAAACACTCGTCACAAATAGTGAAGAGGTATTGGATAGTGGCACTCGACTGAGCATATCGATCTCATCATGATCGGTGACCGTGCGCGAAGGTCCGGATCCGGATCAGAAGGCGCTCAGCCCCGTGAGCGCCCGGCCGATCACGAGCTGGTGGATCTCGTCGGTGCCCTCATAGGTGCGGACGGACTCCAGGTTGGCCGCATGCCGCATCACCGGGTAGGCGTTCGTGATGCCGTCGCCCGCCAGGATCGAGCGCGCCTGATGCGCGATCTCGAGGGCCTCGCGCACGCTGTTGAGCTTGCCGACCGAGATCTGCGCAGGAGTGAGCGCGCCGCGCTCCTTGAGCCGTCCGAGATGCAGCGCGAGCAGGATCCCCTTCTCGACCTCGAGGAGCATGTCGGCGAGCTTCGCCTGCGTGAGCTGGTTGGCGCCGATCGGCTTGCCGAAGACCTCGCGGCTGGTGGCGCGCTCGAGAGCGGCTTCGAGGCAGCTGCGCGCCGCGCCCATCGCGCCCCAGATGATGCCGTACCGCGCCTCGTTCAGGCAGCCGAACGGTCCGGACAGGCCCTCGGCTCCGGGGAGGATCGCATCCGCGGAGAGCCGGACGCCGTCGAGCGCGACATCGCACTGCACAGACGCGCGCATCGACAGCTTGCCGGTGATCGGGGTCGCCGTGAAGCCGGGCGTCGCGGTCGGCACGAGGAAGCCCCGCACCGCCCGTCCGCCCTCGCCGAGGGCGGGATCGTCCACGCGTGCCCAGACCACGGCGACATCGGCGAGCGAGGCGAGCCCGATCCAGCGCTTGGCGCCGTCGATCACCCAGCCATCGCCGTCCCGCCGCGCGGTGGTCGTCATGGCCGCAGGGTCGCTGCCGCCCTGCGGCTCGGTGAGCGCGAAGCAGCCGACCGCGTCCCCCGTCGCCATGCGCGGCAGCCACGTCTGCTTCTGCTCCTCGGAGCCGTACTTGGCGATCGCGCTCATCGCGAGCGACCCCTGCACCGAGACGAAGGTGCGCCAGCCGCTGTCCGCCGCCTCCAGCTCCAGGCAGGCGAGGCCGTACGAGACGGCGCCGGCGCCCGCGCAGCCGTAGCCGGTCAGATGCATGCCGAGGAAGCCCGCGGCGCCGAGCTCTGCGATGAGTTCGCGGCGGAAGTGCGCGTTCTCGAAGTCCTCCTCGATGACCGGCAGGATCCGCTCCTGCGCGAAGGCCCGTGCGCGCTGTTGCCAGTCGCGCTCCTCGGGCGTGAGCAGGGCGTCGAGGTCGAACACGGCGTCGATGCGGGGAGCAGTCGTCATCTCAGGTCCTTTCGGTGCGCCAGGCGGCGGGCGCGGAGTCGTTCAGGGCGGGCGGCGGCGTGCGGTAGGTCGCGGGGGCGTCGCCGAGCCGGATGGGGTTCGCGATCGTGCGGGAGGGGCCGAGCGCGACCACGGGATCGAGGTCCAGCCCCTCGGCGAAGGAGATCGCCTCGGCGACGTCGTGCACGAGGCCGGCGGGGATCCCCGCCGCGCGGAACAGGTCGACCCAGTGCGCGGCCTCTGCGCCCGCGAGCCCGCTCTCGATCAGCGTCGTGAGAGCGTCGCGGTGCGCGACGCGGTCGGCGTTGCGGAGGAAGCGAGGGTCCGCGGCGAGCGACGGACGTCCCAGCGCCTCGGCCAGAGCGCGGAACTGCTTGTCGTTGCCGACGGCGATGACGAGGTCCCGGTCGGCCGCGCGGAACAGGGCGTAGGGCGCGATCGAGGGATGCTCGTTGCCCAGACGGCGGGGCGGGACCCCGGTGGCGAGTGTCGACGCGGCCTGGTTCGTCAGGGCGGACAGGAGGCTCTGCAGCAGGGACACCTCGACCCGCTGGCCGAGGCCGGTGCGGTCGCGCTCGCGCAGGGCGAGAAGGATCCCGGCGATGGCGTTCTGCCCGCACAGCACGTCGACCAGGGCGACGCCGGCCTTCGCAGCGCTGCCCTCCGGATCGCCCGTGATGGACATCAGGCCGCCGACGGCCTGCACGAGGAGGTCGTAGCCGGCGAGCGAGGCGCCTGGACCGTCGCCGAAACCCGTGATGGAGCAGTAGACGACGGCGGGGTTGACGGCGTGGACGGCGGCGAAGTCCAGTCCGAAGCGCTCCATGACGCCGGGGCGGAAGTTCTCGACCACGACGTCCGCAGTGCCGGCGAGGCGCAGCGCCTCCGCGCGGTCGGCCTCGACGGTCAGATCGAGCGCGACGGAGCGCTTGTTGCGGTTGACGCTGCCGAAGTAGGTCGCGGTGCCTTCCGCGTCGACGGGCGGATGCCAGTGGCGGGTGTCGTCGCCGTCCGGCGGCTCGATCTTCAGGACGTCGGCGCCGAAATCGGCGAGCGTCATGGTCGCGTACGGGCCGGCGAGCACCCGGGAGAAGTCCGCCACGCGCACGCCGTCGAGGACGCCGCGCCGCTCGGTCTCCCCGCTCATCCCGTCAGCCCCTTCGCCGTCCGTCCCGAACCGTGTCCCGCTTCTGGCCCCACCGTGTCCCAGATCCGGCTCAGAAACCGGTGCCGGAGCAGCCAGAACCGGGACAAGGTTTCGCCGTCCGGCCCATCCTACGGACGGCGCCGCCTCCGCCGGTCCGCCCCACGCCCCCGGGCTCCGCCGCCGCGCGGCTGCACACCCCGGACACGCCCTAGGCTGGAGGCAGACGGCAGTGGCCACGGGTGAGGAGGCGCGCATGATCCTGCTCGACGTGCCTGGCATCACGAACCTGCGCGATGTCGGCGGCATCCCCGCCGGCGCCTCCCGGATCCGCGAGGGCGTGCTGTTCCGCTCCGGCAACCTCGCGCACGTCGGCCCCGACGCGCACTCGTTCCTGACCGAGCGGGTCGCGCGCGTGGTCGATCTCCGCGACGACACCGAGGCGAGCGCCGAGCCCTGCGCGCTGCCAGGGCTGCGCATCGACCGCATCCCGCTCTTCGCCGGATCCGTCGCCTCCTTCCTGATGGGCGACGTCAGCCTCGCAGGCCTGTACCGGCACATCGTCGAGGACGGCGCGGACCGCATCGTGCGGGTCGTCCGGATCCTGTCGGCGGGGGAGCCCACCCTCGTGCACTGCACGCTCGGCAAGGACCGCACGGGCGTGAGCGTCGCGCTCGCGCTCGCCGCCGTGGGCGCCGATCGCGAAGCGATCGTGGAGGACTACGCGCTGACCGCCTCGCAGCTTCCGGAATCCCGCAACAGGGCGATCGCGAAGTGGCTCGAGGAGCGCCTGCCGATCGCGCACGACGCGATCGCGGTCGCCACCCAGTCGCCGGCGCCGGTCATGCGCGACCTGCTGAAGGGCATCGACGAGCAGCACGGATCGGCGGCGGACTATCTGCTCGCGTCCGGGCTGACCCGCGCCGAGCTGGAGGCGCTGGGCGCGTCCTTGGTCGGCTAGCCGGACGGCGAGTCGTGGGATGCCCGCCTGCGCGGAGGTCGAGGTAGGTTAGGCAACCCTTCATTCGGTGATATCGTAGAGGCATCATGACCACTGCGATCCGCACCACCGCACGCGCCGAGCGCCGTGCCCTGCGTCGCTCCACGAAGGCTCAGCATCTCATCGTCGCCGACGAGCGATCCCTGGCCGAGCTGGAGGCGGAGCTCTCGACGCTGCCGCTGTGCGCGACGGGTCGCGTGTTCATCGAGGTCCCCGACGCGGAGTCGATCTCCGCGGTCACGGTCCCGCCGCGGATGACCGTCACGTGGCTGCCGCGCGCCAGCCGCTCCGGCGCGCCAGGCACCGCCCGCCGGTGCGCCCAGGGCACGGCTGCCGCGCGCGCGGCGATCGCCTGGGCCGACGAGATGCTGTGCGACGGCGCGGAGGAGCACACCACGGTGACGCTGCTCGGGAGCTTCCTGGGCACGGCGGACATCGCGGAGCACCTCACGGAACGGCTCGGCATGGATCCGGCGCGGATCACCGCGCCGGAGCGCTTCCGGCTGCTCTGAATCCCGCTCCAGGCCCTTCGACAGGCGCAGAGACCCGCCACAGGCTCGGCCACCGCGCTCGGATCAGTGGCGCGGCAGGTAGTGCCCGTCTTCGAGGCCGGCCTCGATCTCGAAGCGATTGCGCAGCGGATCTCGTCCGGCGAGCAGGTACAGGAACGGCATCAGCAGGCCGTAGCGCAGCCACTGCTCCTTGTGCACGGCCTCGTGCCGCAGGACGCGGTCGTCGGGCACCGTGTCGCCGGTGAGGTAGCAGCCCGCGACGCAGACGCCGCCCCGCGCGAAGGTCCACTCCGGCATGCCGCGGAAGATCCACAGTCCCTCGCGGTGCTCCACTTCGCCGGTGCTCCACAGCCCGCCCCAGATCCAGCCCACGGCCATGCCCCAGGCGTAGCCGAGGCGACTGATCGGGGAGCGCAGCAGCACCGACGGCAGACGCAGGTCGCGCCGTCGCCCTTGTGCCAGGATCTCGGCGGCCTCTGCCTTGATCGCGGCGATGCGGGCGGTGTCGCCCGCCGTCACGCGAGGGCGCCGATCAGACGCAGGATCGCGCCGAGGTCCTGCACCGCATCTCCGGGGGAACGAGGGGCGAAACCCGCGATCGTCGCACCCGCGAGCGGCAGCTGGTCGCGCAGCGCCCGCACGGCGCCGACGACGTCGGCCGTGCGCAGGCCGAACGGCACCGCGGAGGAGACGCCGGCCAGCTCCGAAGGGTCCAGCACGTCGACGTCGATGTGCACGTACACGCGAGACGCCCCGGTGGCGGCGACCGCCGCCGCGAGAGCCTGCGCGTCGTCGACGTTCTCGAGCCGGACGATCCCCGACGTCGCGAGGTAGGCGCTCTCGGCGTCGTCCTCGGACCGCGCGCCCACGAGCACCGTGCGCTCAGGAGTGATCCCCGAGGGACCGTCGATCGGGAACGAGTCGTGGCCGAGCACTGCGCGCAGGGCCATGCCCGCGTAGGCGCCCGAGGCCGAGGACTCCGGGGTGTGCAGGTCGGGGTGCGCGTCGAACCAGACGATCGCGACGTCGTGCAGTGCGCCGGGGAGGGCGGCGACCGCGGCGACGCTGACGCCGCAGTCACCGCCCACCACGAGCGTGGGCTCGGCATGCGCCGTGATTGCTTCCTCGATGAGCTCCCTCGTGCGGCGCAGGCTGCTGAGCCTGTGCACGCCCGTGCCCTCGGCATCGCCGGCCTCGAGCGGCACCTCCAGCACCGTCGTGCGCGCGCTGGGGAGGTCGCCGGCGATCGCCGACGCCCCCTCGGTGAGCAGCATCGCCCGCGGGGCAGGGGAGCCCTGCCACTGCGGGACGACGAGGAAGCGGGTCATCTCAGCCCTCGAGCGCTTCCTGCGGCTTGGTCGCTCCGGCCTTGAGCTCCGCGAGACGGGCTTCGACCTCGGTCAGCTGGCCGATGTCCTCGAGGCTCTCGAACTGCGCGTCCAGGCTGGACGCGGCGAGCTCCGCCTTGCCCTGGGCCAGCGCCTCCTGGCGGCGGACCTTGTCCTCGAACCTGCCCAGCTCGCTGGTCGGGTCGAGGACGTTGATCGACGAGACCGCGTCCTGCACCTTGGTCTGCGCCTCGGCGACCTTGGCGCGGGCGAGCAGCTCGCTGCGCTTGTTCTTCAGCTCGACGAGCTTGTCCTTCATGCCGTTAAGGCCGGTCTTGAGCTTGTCGACGATCTCGGTCTGGGCCGCGATCTGCGGTTCGGCCGTCCGCGCCTCCTGCTCCGAGCTGATCTGGCGCTGCAGGGCGACCTTCGCGAGGTTGTCGAACTTGTCGGCGTCGGGGGTGTTGCCCGCACCGCGCAGGTCGTCGGCCTTGCGGCTGGCGGCGAGGGCCTTGTTGCCCCACTCCGCGGCGGACTGCACGTCCTCCTGGTGATCGCGCTCGAGAAGGCGCAGGTTGCCGATCGTCTCAGCGATGGCCGACTCGGCGTCCGCGACGTTGTTGGTGTAGTCGCGGACCAGCTGATCGATCATCTTCTGCGGGTCCTCCGCGGAATCGATGAGCGAGTTGATGTTGGCCTTCACCAGGGTGGAGATGCGGCCGAAGATGGACTGCTTGGTCATGGGATGTCCTTTCCAGATTTCCGGTCGATGGGGTCGTGCACGTCAAGAGAGGCTGAGAGTCCGGGTGTCAGAAGCGACCACCCGATCCGCCGCGGCCGCCGCCGCCGAAGCTCGAGGGGCTGAATCCGCCGCCTCCGCCGCTGGAGCGCCATCCGCCGCCGCCTCCGCCGCCCCAGCCTCCGCTGGAGCGACCGCCGCCGCCGGACAGGATGCCGCCGATGATGCCGCCGAGGATCGCGTCGCCCATACCGCTGCGGTTTCCGCCGCCTCCGCCGCCCCAGCCGCCGCCATTGCCCCAGGAGTCGATCGAGCCCGCGGCGAGCTGGGTGGCCTCGCGGGCGAGGGCGATCGCCCGCTGCGCGTGCTGCAGCGCCGTGTTCGGATCCGCGACGCGAGCGGCCTCGGCCTGGTCGTACTCCGCCGACGCCTGCGCCGCCCTGGTGCGCGCGTCGGGTCCGATCGCCCCGCGGTGCGTGGTGATGTAGCTGTTGGCCGTGGAGATCTCCGCGCGTGCCTGCGTGAGCGTCTGCTCCAGCACCTGCTGGGCGCGCTCGGCCTGCTGCTGCGCGTTGCGGATCGCGTCCACCGTGCTGTCGATGCGCGTGTTGGCAGCCGTCAGCGACTCCAGCACGGCCTGCGGGCGGCGTCCGGTGCCGGTGGCGTCGGTCCGGGCCTGGTCCAGGGCGGTGCGGGTCGCCGCGACCGCGGCGTTCAGCTCGGGAGACACGGGAAGGGCCGCGGCGCCCGCGAGATCCTGTTCGAGATTCGCGATGAGCGCCTGCGACTGCGTCTCCGTCGAGGCGAGGTCGGCCTGCAACGTCGTGATCGCGGCGGCGAGCTGCGTCGCCTGCAGCACGCCTTCTTCTCCGGTGCGGATCGCGAAGGCGGCCTCGCCGCGCTTTCCCTGTGCGACGAGCTCGCCGGCCTGCGCGATGTGGGTATCCGCGAGGTCCAGCCGGCTCGCGGCCTCCGCCGGGTTGCCCGTGACGGTCTGCAGGGCGGAGGCGTCGTACTCGGCGGACAGCGCCTGCAGCGCGGCAGGGGCGGCGGCCACGGCGGAGGCCGCGACTTCGCGATGGGCCTTCAGCTGGGCGAGCGCCTGCTCCGCGTTCTGCTCGAGCTTGCGCAGCTCGTCGAACGCGGCGACGTTCGCGTCCAGCGCGTTGTCGGCCGACTCGCACAGCCGGATGATCTGCAGATGCCAGTCCCGGCGCTGCTGGTCGGTGTCGGGAATCTCGTCGTCGAGCTGCTGCTTGAGCGAGAACGCCTCGTCGAGCTTGCCCTTGGCCTTGGCGACCACCTCGGTGAAGGTGCTCGTCGCGGCGTCGCCGAACTGCGCGGTGGCGAACCCGAGGTCTTCGGTCGAGGACGTGATCGCATCGTCGGTGTGCACGAGGGCGAGACCGGCGCGCTTCGCCAGCTCCTCGTCGCTGATGGCGTCGAGGGGATCGCCGACCGGCTGGGTCGCGGCCGGCTTCACCCGTGCGGCGGCGCGGCGGCGCATCACCACGAGCACGATGATCGCGGCGACGATCGCGAGGACGCAGAGGACGACCAGCAGTATTCCGCCGAGATCGGCTCCCGAGGATCCGGATCCGCCGAAGCCGTCCGCCGCGGTGTTCACGGCGGCGGCCCAGTGCTTGTCGCTGAGGTCGTTCACGAGCGACCGGGAGATCTGGTCGACACGGGTCAGGGGGATCGGGCCCGCCTTGTCTGCAGACAGGTAGTACTGCCGCGTCTCGGTGGCGATCGCGAGGAGGTACTGCTGCTGGCCGAGTCCGTTGTCCACCGCGACCTGGTTCGTCCACTCCTGACTGTTGTCCGGGTTCGAGAACCGGTCGACGAAGACCACGAACAGTTGCAGGTTCTGCGAGCGGCTGAGCGTTTGGAGCCGGTCGTCGAGCTCCTTCTTCTCGGAGGTGCTCAGCGCGCCCGCCTCGTCGGTGACGAAGTCGGATCCGAGGGTCACCGGGGCCGTGGCGGGGTACGGCGCCGTGGAAGCGGTGCGGGGCTCCGTGGAAGAGGGGCCCGCATCGGCGAGCGCCGGAGCGGAGGAGAGGGACATGCCGAGCACGCCCAGGACCACACCGACGACGACAGCCCAGCGCGCGCGCATCTTCGCTCCTCCCGGGACCCGGAAGGCCCCTGGAGCGAGTCTAGGGCGTGCGTCCTTGTGTTTCTCCTGTCCTGCCGAGGCTTCGGCTGCGGAGTGCGGATGCACCCTCGGTAGGCTGGTCGGGATGGACGACAGGTACGGATCCGATGTGCTCGCCAAGGGCTGGCGCGAGCGCGGCGCGAAGGTCGCCGCGGACGTCGCGGCCGAGAAGGACCTCGTGGTCGAGGTCGCCGTGGACGGCTTCTGCGGGGCGGTGACCCGGATCGAGGGCGGACAGGTCGAACTGGAGGACTACCGCGGCCGCCGCCGGCTGTTCCCGATGGGCGCCGGCTTCATGATCGACGGCGAGCCGGTGCGCCTTGTGCACCCCGCGCGTTCGGCGGCGGAGGGCGCGACGAAGCGCACCGCGTCCGGATCCTTCGCCGTCGGCGACTCCCGCGCGCGCACCGCGCTGCCGAGCCGGATCCTCGTCGAAGGCCGCCACGATGCAGAGCTCGTGGAGAAGGTCTGGGGCGACGATCTGCGCGTGGAGGGCGTGGTGGTCGAGTACCTGCAGGGCGTCGACCTGCTGGAGGAGCTGCTCGCCGAGGCCCCGCCGCGGCGCGACCGCCGCTACGGCGTGCTCGTCGACCACCTCGTGCCTGGCTCCAAGGAGACCCGCATCGTGGAGCAGATCATGCGGGGTCCGCACGGGGCGCACCTGCGCATCGTGGGGCACCCCTACATCGACGTGTGGCAGTGCGTGACGCCGGCGGCGCTCGGCATCCGCGCCTGGCCGCAGATCCCGCGCGGGACGGACTGGAAGACCGGGATCTGCCGGGCCTTCGGGTGGCCCGCGGAATCCCAGACGGACATCGCTCATGCGTGGAAGCGCATCCTCTCGCGGGTGAAGAGCTACCGGGATCTGGAGCCGACGCTGCTCGGCCGGGTCGAGGAGCTCATCGACTTCGTGACCGAGCCGATCGCCGGGGGCGGGCGATGAGCGGGCGCTCGGCCCGCGGGGCGGGACGGGCCGGCGGGACGCCGGACGGCGGATACCCTGGAGGGATGCCCGAACCCCGCACCTTCCGTGACGAACCGGTCTCGTTCGTCCGCCGCAGCGGCCGCATGTCCGAGGCGCAGGAGAGGGCGTTCGCCGAGCTGGCCGCGTTCTACGTGCTCGACGTCCCGCGCGATGTCGCCTGGACCTCGGTGCACCCCGAGGCGCGGCTCGAGGCGGCCGCGGCCTATGGGCGCGAGGCGCCGCTGACCGTGGAGATCGGATCGGGCCAGGGACACGCGATCGTGTCCGCCGCCGGGACGCACCCCGAGCGGGATTTCCTCGCCGTCGAGGTCTTCCGGGCGGGCCTTGCCCGCACGATGCTCGACGCCGAGCGGGATGGCGTGCGCAACCTGCGGCTCATCGAGGCGAATGCCCCGGAGGTGCTCGCCACCTACCTTCCCGCCGGCTCTGCCGACGAGACGTGGATCTTCTTCCCCGATCCCTGGCACAAGAAGCGTCACACCAAGCGCCGCCTCGTCCGTCCCGGTTTCGGCGCCACGGCCGGCGCCGCCCTGCGCGACGGGGGTCTTCTGCGCCTCGCCACGGACTGGGAGGACTACGCCCTGCAGATGCGCGAGGTGCTCGACGAGACGCCGGAGTTCGAGCGCGCGTTCGAGGGGGAGTGGGCGGAGCGCTTCGACGGTCGCGTGATGACGGCGTTCGAGCGCAAGGGCATCGCGAAGGGCCGCGACATCCGCGACCTCACCTATCGCCGGGTGCCGCGGATCTGACCGTGCGCCGTCTGCCCCTGCCGCGGCACGCCGGGCGCGTGCCCGTGTTCGTGGTGGTGTGCGCGGTCGTCTTCGTCGCCCTGTACGCCGCGGTCGTGCTGCTGTACGCGCAGGGCGGGAAGTCCGATGCCGGAACCGGCATAGACAACCGGAAGCCCGGGCTTCACGTCATGCTGACGCCACGCGAGATCGACGCAGCCGGAGGCAGGATCCGCCTCGATCTGACGATCGACGCGGGGGACACCGCGCTGATCAGCAGCGACGGCGCCACCGTCGTCACGCCGTTCCGGCTCGAACTCTCCGGCGCGGAGACCCGGTCCCTGGTGTTCGACAAGGGACAGGCCCTCGCGCCCGTCACCGTGTGGATGCGCACGTCGGGCGCGATCGAGTCCTGGCCGTTCGATCGGCATGCCGCCCGCAGCCTGCTCGTGGCGGTTGCGGATCCCTCGGGCGCGGAGCCGTCGCCGGTCGCCGTCGACCTCGGGTTCGCCGAGCACCACATCCCCGGGTGGGCGATCACGCTCGCCGACGACGGCGTGCGGGGACTGTCGGTCGCGGACGGCGTGGAGTTCCACCAGTACTCGATCGAGGCGCATCGCGCCTCTGCGACGATCGCGTTCGCGGTGGTCCTCCTCGCTCTCATGGTGATCATGCCGGTGCTCGGGCTGATCGTGGCGATCATGGCGCTGCGCGGACGCCGTCGCGTGGAGGTCGGCTTCTTCACGTGGAACGCCGGCATGCTGTTCGCGACGCCGATGCTGCGCAACTTCCTGCCGGGTCAGCCGCCGATCGGATCCTGGGTGGACTACCTGGTGGTGCTCTGGGTGATCGCCGGGCTCATCCTCGCGCTGCTCATCAGTGTGGTCGCCTGGTATCGCTGGGGCGAACCGCAGCCCGTCATCGCTGGGCAGGACGATCCGCTGAGCGAATGACCTCGGCGAGGTCGCGAGGACGGCTCCACATGGGCCAGTGGCCGGTCGGGAGGTCGACGACGTCGAGGTGCTCGAGGCCCGCGACCTCGGCGAACATGGGGTGGCCGCCTCGTGCCAGGTCCAGCAGCTGCGCGCTCGGGATCGAGCAGCACACCAGGGTGGTCGGAATCCTGCGGCGCGCATCGTTCACGAGTTCGACGCGCTGGCGGAGCACGGGGGCGGGCTCGGGGACGGCCCGTGCGCGGAACCGTGCGAGGACCTCTGCGCTCAGTCCCTCGAGGCTCGCCTGCTGGGCGAGCACGTCGAAGGAGGGAAGCGGCAGATCCTCCACGTCGTCCGGGAGGTCGGCGGCGAAGGCGCTCTCCCCGCCCACGGGCCCGGAATCGACCCACACCACGCGGCGCACGAGCTCGGGATGCCGGTCGAGGAGGAGGGTGACGGGGAAATTCGCCCCGCTGTGCGCGACGACGATCGCGGGTTCGCTCGCCGAGACGCCGTTTCGGGCGAGGGCGTCGAGGATCGCCGCGACCTGGTCGTCGAGAGTCCTCGCGGCGCGCTCCGGATCGTCGGGGTCGAGGCCGGGCAGCGTCATCGCGACGGCGGGAGAGCCGGTGGATTGCAGGTGCTCGAGCACGTCGTCCCAGGCCCATGCGCCCAGCCAGTGGCCGGCGATGAGAAGGATGGTGGGATTGCCCGTCGTCTGTGTCATGTCACCAGCTTCGACGACGCTGCGGGCAGGTGTATGTCACTATTTATGTCATGAAATTCTCGGAAGCGGCACGGTGAAGCGCGCAGAGCGGCTCCACGCCCTGTCCGAGATGCTGCGCCGCAGCGGATCCCGCGGCTGCTCCGCCGAGCGGCTGGCACGAGAGTTCGGCGTATCCGTGCGCACCGTCAAGCGAGATCTCGCAGCGCTCGAGAGCAGCGGCGCGCCCATCTGGTCCCGTCCCGGGCCCGGGGGCGGCTACGGAATGGCGATGGGCTCGTCCCTGCCGCCGGTCAGCCTGTCTCCTGCGCAGGCGGTGGCGCTCATGGCGGCCGTATCGGCGGCATCCGATGCCCCCTACGCGGATCTGGCGGCAGCCGGGGTCCGGAAGATCATGGACGTCCTGGACCCCCGGACCAGGGCGAGGGCGGATGCGCTGGCCGATCGCGTCTGGGTCGACGCGCTTCCCGTCCCCTCGCGCGCGATCAGATCCGCACTCGAGGAGGCGATGGCCGATCAGCGCGTCGTCCGCATCCGCTACACGGCCGGTGACGGGACCACGACCAATCGCGACGTCGAACCGGTCCTGTTCGCCTCCACGAACGGCCGGTGGTACCTCGTCGGGTGGTGCCGCCTGCGCGACGCGATGCGATGGTTCACCGTGTCGCGCATCGAACGGGCGAGCGTGACCAGGACGCCGTGCGCCGGGCATGCCGTCGACGAAGTCGGAGAGCCTCCCGCGAACGCCGCACCGGTGCATGGCCATCGCGGCTAGCGCGCGCCTCTCGCGCCGGTACGCGGAGCGCGGCAGAATCGGCGCATGCTCTTCATCCTGGGATCCGTGTTCGCCGGGGTCGCCGCCCTGATCCACGTCTACATCTTCGTGCTGGAGTCGGTGCGCTGGACGCATCCCTCCACCCGTCGCATCTTCGGCACGACCGCCGAGGCCGCGGAGGTCACCAAGCCGCTCGCGTTCAACCAGGGCTTCTACAACCTGTTCCTCGCGATCCTCGTGATCATCGGCCTGATCGTCGCCCCCGCCGCGTCGTTCTCGATCGGCTGGACCCTGATGATGGCGGGCGTCGCATCGATGCTGGCGGCCGCGCTCGTGCTGATCCTCTCCGACCGCAGCAAGGCTCGCGCGGCGACCGTTCAGGGGCTGTTCCCGCTGCTCGCCGTGCTGGCGCTGATCGCGGGAGTGCTGATCTGAGGGCTGCCGCCGGCGTCAGGCGAACGTGCCGAGCCCAGCGCGCATGGCGTCGAACATCGCCGTCATCAGCCAGAACGACCAGCCGAGGCTGAGCAGGAGGCTCGCGGCGGTCGCGGCGAGGGCGATCCACATCGTGGCCGACCCCGCCCCCGCCTGCCTGCGCACGACGACGGCACGGCCGATCGGATACACCGGCGAGAGGAAGCTCCATGCCCAGTGGAAGCGCTTCGGGTAGCCGAGACGGCCGAGCTGCACGTAATCGCGGTACCCGGCGACGATGGCGAGCGCATAGAGCGCCCAGCTCAGGAGCGTGCCGACCAGCGACGCCGTCATGATCCCCGGCATCAGGTCGAACATGATCGCGAACACCGCGCTGGGCTGCACTCTCGCTCCCGTCGCGGCCATACCGCTCAGCTCGGCGACGTGTCGCGCGTAGGTGAGTATCGGCCCGGTCAGCAGCCACATCATGACGGCTGAGGCGGCGACCGCAGCAACCGTCGTCCAGGCGGTCACCCATGCCCAGGCGGTGTAGACCGGCGTTCCGCGCGGGACGCGGGGCTCTTCCGCAGCCGCGTTCGTCCAGGGTGACGGGGGAACGGAAGCGCTCATCTGCATCCTCATCGATCGGTCGGTTTCTCGCGACACTACCGGGATCCGGCACAGTCGGAGGGAACGCCGATCCGATGCTAGGCTCGTTCGGTACGCCTCCGTAGCTCAGCGGATAGAGCGCCGGTTTCCGGTACCGTAGGTCGCAGGTTCGATTCCTGTCGGGGGCACGAACATGACGAAGGGCCGCCCATTCAGGGCGGCCCTTCGTCGTCCCCTCACGCGCCGCGGTCAGCGGCCCGGCGCCCACGGCGTCGCCCGCGGCGGGGCGACGGATTCGCGCTCGACGAGGCGGGTCCCCACGATGATCTCGCCGTCCGCGTGACGGCCGAAGGCGTCGTCGGTGCGGCTCAGCGCGAGCCGCACGCTCTCGCGCCCCATGTCCTCGAGCGGCACGTGCACGGTGGTGAGCTTGGGGGTGAGCTCGCTGGACTGCGGGATGTCGTCGTAGCCCACGAGGGAGATGTCCTCCGGCACGCGCACGCCGCGCGCGGTCATCGCGTCCAGCGCGCCGGCCGCGACCAGGTCGTTCGCCGCGAAGACCGCAGTGATCTCCGGATTCCCGTCCAGGATCTCGCCCATCGTGGCGTGGCCGAAACGGCGCCCGAACGCGCCCTGGTACACGAGTTCCGGGGGGACGTCGAAGCCGTGCGACTGCATCGCGCGGCGGAAGCCCGCGAGGCGGGCGACGCTCGTGGAGAGCCCGATCGGACCGCCGAGGTAGAGGATCCGGCGATGGCCCTGGGCGATGAGGTGCTGGGTGACGGCGAAGGCCCCGCCCTCGTTGTCGTAACCGACGATCTTGGTCGGCGCCTGCTCACCCACCGAGGGACGGCCGCACAGCACGAGCGTCGACCCGATGCCGGCCAGCGTCCGCGCGCGCTCGGCCATCCGGCGGCGGGCGCGCGGGTCTTCATAGCCTCCTCCGACGACGATCACGGCGTCGGTGCGCTGGCTGATCATGCGGTCGATCAGGTCGATCTCACGGTCGACGTCGCCCTGCGATGCGGCCACGATGCAGAGCCTGCCCGTGGCGGAGGCCTCCTGCTCGACGCCGCGCACGATGTAGGAGAAGAACGGATCCACGAGGTCGTTCACGATGATCCCGACGCTGTGCGTCGCCGAGCTCGCGAGCGCTCTGGCGTGCGCGTTCGCGGTGTAGCCGAGGTCTTCGATGGCCCGGTTCACGACATCGCGCGTGGCCTGCGCCACCGGATAGTTGCCGTTGAGCACACGGGAGACCGTGGCAGACGAGACGCCGGCCCGCTCGGCGACATCGGACATGGTCACGGTGTGCATGGCGCCCACCGTGGCGCGATCGTCCTGCGTCGTCATCCCATCCTCCGTTCGTGGGCCGTCGGCCCGATCCCTCGCGTGGTGCTCTGCATCGGTCAGGCGGTGTACGCCAGCTCGTCGGCACGGAGCTCATGCGCGAGGATCCCTCGACCAACGTACTGCTCGACCTCGCGCACGGCCGAGTCGCCCAGCCGGTGGATCTCATTGCCCAGGGCGCCCGCGATGTGCGGGGTGATCACCACGTTCGGCAGGGAGTACAGCGGCGAGTCCGCCCGCAGCGGCTCCGGATCCGTGACATCCAGATATGCGTCGAGCCGCCCGCTCACGAGCTCCGCGGAAAGGGCCTCCGTGTCGATGAGGGCGCCGCGGGCGGTGTTCACGATGAGCGCGCCGTCGTGCAGCAGCGCGAGCTCGCGAGCGCCGATGATGCGGCGGGTGTCCGGCGTGCTCGGGGCGTGCAGGGTGAGCACGTCGCTGCGGCGGCACATCTCGGAGAGCGAGACCGCCTCGACGCCGAGCCGCGCGGCCTCCGCGGCGGTCAGGTAGGGATCGCAGACGAGGATCCGCGCGTCCAGCCGGGACACCAGGGCGATGACCTCGCGCCCGACCCTGGAGGCGCCGAGGATTCCGATCGTGACGCCGTTCGTGCCGATCGGCGGGATGCCTTCGACGGTCCGGTGCCGCCGGGTGGTGTGCAGCTGATGCGCGAAGCGGCTCGCGCGCTTGAGTCCGAACACGATCGCGGCGAACGTGAACTCGGCCACGGGCGTGGCGTTCGCCGCCGCCGCCGTGCTCACCCTGATGCCCCTGCCGAACGCCTCGGCGTCGAGGAAGGTCTTCACGGTGCCGGCGGTGTGCACCACGGCCTCGAGCTGGGGGGAGAGGTCGAGCACGCGCGCGTCGATGCGCGGCGCCCCCCAGCCCGTCAGCATGACGCGCGCCTCCCGCAGCGCCGCCCGGGCTTCGGGCACGGAGAAGTCCGTGATCGGAAGCGGCCCCACGATCTCCACCGTGTTCCGCAGCCGTGCGAGCGCGTCTTCGGAGAACACCTCGAGGAAGGAGCCCTCCGTCATGACGACCACGGCGGCGGGGCGGGCGGTCTGGGGGTTGTGATCCACGACGATCCTTTCGTTCTGCATCCAGATAGTAAGCGCATACTATGCATTCCGTCCAGCGTCGCGGTGAGATCAAGGGGCGTGGATCCTCTCAAAATCAATGTTTCGCTGAAATCCTCCCTCGGCGTTGACACTCGCAGATCCGTCGGGTACGTTCACAGCACAGCAAGCGCTTTCTAGCACTTGCGGAGAACCGATGAAGTTTCCCCGTCTCAGGTCGAGGTCGAAGATGAGCAGTTACAGCGAGCCGTTCGTGCAGGGCACGACGACTCAGGGCGATGGCGCTGCAGGCGCGCAACCCGCGCGTTCCGCATCGAAGGCCCGCCGCCGGGCCGCATCGGCGGACGGCGTGCCCGCGCACCGCAAGCGCAGCCTCTGGGAGCGCATCAAGCGCGACAGGGTCATGCTCCTGCTGATCGCGCCGGGCTTCCTGTACTTCGTGGTGTTCCACTGGCTGCCGCTTCCCGGCAACATCGTCGCGTTCGAGGACTACCAGCCCTACCTCGGCTTCATCGACAGCGCGTGGGTCGGATTCGACAACTTCGTGAAGATCTTCGGGGATCCCACGTTCTGGCAGGCGCTGCGCAACACCCTGGTGATCACCGGCCTCCAGCTCGTGCTGTTCTTCCCGATCCCGATCGTGCTGGCGCTGCTGCTGAACAGCATCATGTCGAACCGGATCCGCAAGTTCGTGCAGAGCGTCGTCTATCTGCCGCACTTCCTCGGCTGGGTGATCATCGTGTCGATCTTCGGGCAGGTGCTCGGAGCGACCGGCGTGGTGCCGCACCTCATGCAGGCGCTGGGGATGCAGCCGTTCGAGGCCATGACCACGCCCTGGTTCTTCCCGTTCCTGGTGTCGATCCAGTCCGCCTGGAAGGACGCGGGCTGGGGCACGATCATCTTCCTCGCGGCCCTCATGAACATCGACCAGGAGCTGTACGAGGCCGCGGCCGTGGACGGCGCTGGTCCCTGGCAGCGCATGAAGACGATCACGATCCCCGGGATCATGCCGGTCATCATCCTGCTGCTCATCCTGAACCTGGGGAGCATCCTCTCGGTCGGCTTCGAGCAGATCGTCCTGCAGCGCGACAACGTCGGCGTCGGCGCCGGCGAGGTGCTCGACACCTGGGTCTACTACCACGGCATCCAGAACGGGCAATGGGGCCCGGCTGCCGCCGTCGGTCTCGTGAAGGGCATCGTGGGCCTCGCGCTCGTGCTCGGCGCCAACAAGGTCGCTCATCTGTTCGGCCAGGAAGGGGTGTACTCCAGTGGCAAGTGACGTGCAGCTGACGACCAGGGCGGTCGTCATGCCCCGTACTCGACGCAGGAACCGTCAGGCGGAGTCGGCGCGGCCGGCGTGGATGGAGAAGCCCAGCAGGATCGGGATCACGGGCAAGGCCGTCGTGGTCACGCTGATCTGCATCGCGACGCTCTACCCGTTCCTCACGGTGATCTCGACCAGCCTCTCGGACAGCACCGACATCGCGAACGCCAACGGCCTGGTGCTCTTCCCGCTGCATCCGACGTTCGCCGCCTACGAGACGATCTTCTCCGGCGGCATCGTCACCGGCGCCCTCATCCGCAGCATGCTCATCACCGTGATCGGCACGCTGTGCTCGCTCGCCGCGACCGTCGGCATGGCCTACGGGCTCTCGCGTCGCGATCTCGCGTTCGGGAAGTTCATCCTGCTGACGGCGCTGTTCACGATGCTGTTCACCCCGGGCATCATCCCGAGCTTCCTCATGGTCAAGCAGCTCGGACTGCTCGGCAGCTACGCGGCGCTGGTGCTGCCCACCCTGATCTCGGCGTTCAACCTCGTGGTCGTCCGCTCGTTCTTCATGGGTCTGCCGCAGGAGCTCTTCGAAGCGGCCAGGATCGACGGCGCCGGCGACTTCCGCATCCTCGTCAAGATCGTGCTGCCGCTCTCCAAGGGCGTGCTGGCCGTGGTCGGCCTGTTCTACGCGGTCGCCTACTGGAACGCGTTCTTCAACGCGATGCTCTACCTGAACAGCGACATGTGGCCGCTGTCGATGATCCTGCGCCAGTACGTGCTGCTGGGGTCCCCGCTCGACACCGCTTCGGTCGGCGAGATCTCCGCGCCGTCCCAGGCGATCCAGATGGCCGTCGTCGTGATCAGCGTCATCCCGATCCTGCTCGTCTACCCGTTCCTGCAGAAGTACTTCACCAAGGGCGTCCTCACCGGCGCCGTCAAGGGCTGAGGCCCGCTCCACCCGATCGATCCACCTCTCTGTACAGAAAGGAGCCCATCGTGGCTCTCGAAACGAACCGGCGGACCTTCCTGTCCTTCGCCGCCCTCAGCGTCCTCGGCATCGTCGCCGCGGGCTCCCTCGCGGGGTGCGGCACGAAGGGCGCGCTCAACGCCTCCGCCGCCTCAGCCTCGGTGCTGCCGAAGTACATCCCGCTCAACGGCGCCACCCCCGATCTCGCGGGCACCGCCGAGGGCGTCCCCGCGGCTTTCTTCAACTACCCGGCCAAGCCGTTCCGCTCGGTGCCGGCGCCGTTCCTGAAGGGTCAGAAGGTCACCGCGATCACGAACATCTTCGGCCCGCCGCCCACGCCGGCGGCCTCCAACCCGGCCTGGCAGGAGATCAACAAGCGCCTCGGCGGCACGGTGGACATCACCGCGGTCTCGAGCGACGACTACGACACCAAGCTCAACACCGTGATCGCCGGCGGTGACATGCCAGACCTCATGCTCAACGACGGCGCCGCGATCGCCGACATCATCGGCTTCCTCGAGTCGGCCTGTCAGGACCTCACCCCGTTCCTCGCGGGCGACAAGTCCAAGGACTACCCGAACCTCGCCAACATCCCACAGGCGTTCTGGAAGCCGGCCGTGCAGAACGGCAAGCTCTACGGCATCCCGATCCCTCGCGGGATGACCGGCGGATCCGGTTTCATCAACCAGACGTTCTTCGAGGCCGCCGGTGTCACAGACACCTCGGCCATCAAGAACGCGGACGACTACCTCTCCCTCGCCAAGCAGCTCACCGGGGCCAACCGCTGGGCCCTCGGCAGCACCAAGTTCGGTCTGATCCCGTTCGAGCACATCTTCCACGTCCCGTTCAACTGGACGATGAAGAGCGGCAAGCTCGTGAAGGACATCGAGACGCCGGAGTACCTGGAGATGGTCTCCTTCGTTCAGAAGCTCTACGCCGCAGGATGCTATGCCCCGGGCAGCGAGGGCTGGACCAAGTCGCAGATGTCGAACGCGTTCATCTCCGGCCAGGTCGCGCAGATCTACGACGGGCTGCCGGCGTTCGGCAAGCCGGGCGGATACCAGCAGACCGTTCCGGCCGCGAACCCCGCGAACAAGGTCGCCCCGTTCATTCCGTTCAGCGCCACGGGCGGCAAGGCCACCGTGTGGCTGGACAACATCGACTTCGCCTGGACCATGGTGAAGAAGGGCAGCACGGACCACATCAAACAGGTCCTGCAGGTGGCGAACTTCCTGGCGGCGCCGTTCGGCAGCGAGGAGTACCTCCTGATGAACTACGGCGCCGAGGGCACGGACTACGCCCGCGATGCCAAGGGCAACCCGATCCCGACGCCCGCGGCGGCTCTGAACACGGCGGTGCCGTGGAAGTACCTGGCGGCCGGCCCCAATACGCTGTACTCGCCGCAGTTCACCGACGCCATCAAGGTGCTGCACGACGCGTACACGAAGCTCGTCCCGATCGGCGTCGCGGATCCGACTCTTGGTCTGTTCAGCCCGACCAATGCGAAGCAGGGCCTCACGATCGCGAAGCCCGTCTCCGACGCGGTGACCAACTTCATCGCCGGACGTGGTTCGCTGAACGACGTGAAGAGCGCGATCTCGACGTGGAAGAGCGCGGGCGGCGACGCCATCCGCTCCGAGTTCCAGAAGGCGCTGAGCGGCGCGACGGCCAGCCCGTCCCCGAGCGCCTGAGACGCAGCGGATCCGTGAACGCGGGAGAGGGCAGCGGGGGAGAGGGAACCGTGAGGGAAGACATCTCGACGACGATCGCGATGGATCCGGTCCTCTCCCCGTTCACGGGCTGGGGCAGGGCGCAGTGGGAGGCGGTGGCGGACGACTGGCTGAGCCAGGTGCGCCGCTACGCCAGCCCGGAGGGCGCCCTGCCGCGCCTGCCAGGACGCATCACCGGCGACGGGCCGCGGCGCGAGGGGATGGAGGCCGTCGGCCGGTCGTTCCTGCTCGCCGCGCCGCGCATCGCGGGCGCCGCGGATCCGGGGGAGCCGGTCGTCCAGGAGCACCTGGAGTACTACTCCCGCGCGCTGCTGGCCGGAACCAGGCCCGGAGGTGAGGAGGAGTGGCCTCGCGGAGTCAGCTGCCGCCTGCCACTGACCGGGATCACGAACTCGATCGTCGAGGCCGCGAACGTCGCGTTCTCCCTTCACGTCAGCCGCGACCGGCTGTGGTCGGGCCTGACCCGGCCAGAGCAGCTCCAGATCGCCGACTGGCTGCGTCATCACGCCCGCTGCGAGGTGTGGCAGAACAACTGGCAGCTGTTCCCGGCCATGGCGGAGGGGTTCCTGCGCTCGGTCGACGAGGACGTACGAGGACTGCACGCGATCCGCAACGTGGCGCGTGTGGAGAGCTGGTACCTCGGCGACGGCTGGTACACCGACGGCCCGGAGCACGCGGTCGACTACTACAACGCGTGGGCGATCCACCCCTACCTCTGGGCCTGGTACCGCATGACGGACACCGTGCATACGCCGGAGGGGCAGCGATATCTCGAGCGCCTCCATGACTTCACCGCGTCGCAGGCGCACATGGTCGCCTCCGACGGCGCTCTCCTGCATCAGGGCCGCTCGCTGACCTACCGCACGGCTGCGCTCGCGGCGCTCTGGTGCGCGGACGCGTCGGGGGCGAGCGCGCTCACCCCCGGCCAGACCCGCCGCATCGCCTCGGGCGTGCTCGCGCGCTTCACCGCGCAGGGGGTCGGCGCCGACGGCCCGCTCACCCTGGGCTGGTACGGCGAGTTCGAGCCGATGTGCCAGGACTACAGCGGCTTCGGCTCCCCGTACCTGGCCGGCATCGGCTTCCTCGGGCTCGCGCAGCCCGCGACCGCGCCGGTCTGGACCGCCGTCGAGGAGGCGCAGCCCTCCGACCGCGGAGCGTTCACCGCCCCGATCGAACCCGTGGGCTGGGTGCTCCGCGGAGCCTCGGACGGGATCGTGCGGATGGCGAACCACGGCTCGGACCACGCGACGCTGCCCGTCGGCGAGGATGAGGACCGGGACGACCCGCACTACGCGAAGTTCGCGTACTCGACGCACACCGCGCCGGGGACCGGGCCGGCCTGGGCCGAGGCCATCGACTCGCACTTCGCGCTCCTCGACGACGACGGCGCCGGCAGCAGGCGCAGCGCCCTGCGGGCCACCCGCGTCGAGGGCGGGCTCTCCGGATCCGTGCACGTGCCGCAGCGGCATCGCCGCGCCCTGCCGGGCACCGCCGTGACCACCGTCACGGCCGGGGACGGCACGGCCGAGGTGCGTGCGCACCTCGTGCAGACGGACCAGCCCTGGGCGATGCGCGAGGGCGGCTGGGCCGTCGCCGACGACGTCGAGCTCGCGACCGGGGTCTTCGAGGGCGGCGCGTGGGCGCGAGGCCGCGACGGCCTGCTCGCGGCGATCGTCGGTCTGCACGGCTGGGATGCCCCTGTGCCCGCCGAAGCTTCCGGGGCCGGCGTCTCTCCAGACCGTGCTCGAGTGTTCGCCTACCGCGAGGCGAACGCGATGGGGCCCCACTCCGCGACCCCCGCGATCGGAGGCCGCACCGGTACGGATCGCACCGTCGTGATCACACTGCACGTGCTCGAACGCGGCGGTGCCGTGGATCCGCAGGGCTGGCGCGACCGGGTGCGGGTGGACGTCGACGGCACACGCGTGCGCCTTGACTGGGCCTCCGGCGCGACAGCGGAGTTCGACCTCGAGACCTTCGTCCCCTGGGACGGGCATCCCGGGCTCACCGGTCCGCGCGGGGAGGCACGATGATCCCGCTGAGCTACGGCGCGACCTCTGCCGAGCGCCGACAGGATTCGACGATGCAGGCGTTCCGCGCCGATCGGTTCGGCCAGTTCGTGCACTGGGGGCTGTATGCGATCCCGGCGGGCACCTGGCGGGGCCGCACCATCGAGTTCGCCGCCGAGTTCCTCATGCAGTCGGCGCACGTGAGCCGGGAGGACTGGGCCGCGCTCGCCGCGGACTTCACGCTCGACGGGTTCGATCCGGCCGAATGGGCCCGCACGGCCAGGCGCATGGGGGCGCGCTACGTCACGGTCACCACCAAGCACCACGACGGGTTCTGCCTGTGGCCGAGCGCGTACTCGGACTTCACCGTCGCCGCCACGCCCTCTGGGCGCGACGTGCTCGGCGAGATCCTCGACGCGTACCGGGCAGAGGGCCTCGCCACGCACCTGTACTACTCGGTGCTCGACTGGCATCACCCCGACTGGCGGTACGCGATCGACTCCGACGACGATCGCATCGCGTTCGACCGCTACCTCGACTTCGCGACGAACCAGCTGCTCGAACTGGCCGCGCGGTATCCGCAGACGCGCGGCTTCTGGTTCGACGGCACCTGGGACGAATCGGTCAAGGCGAACGGCCGCTGGACGCACGAGATCGAGCAGCTCCTCAAGGAGCGGATCCCCGGCGCGATCGTGAACAGCCGCCTCCGTGCCGACGACAGGGGAGCGCGGCACTTCGACTCCAACGGGGCGCTCATGGGCGACTACGAGAGCGGCTACGAGCGCCGCCTCCCTGCACCATGGGACCGCTCGGTCTCCGTGCACGACTGGGAGGCCTGCGCCACCCTCACCCAGGCGAGCTGGGGATTCCACGACTCCGCCTGGGCCGAACGGGGACGGAAGACCCCGGCGCAGATCGTCGAGCAGCTCGCGCACACCGTGAGCCTCGGCGGCAACCTCCTGCTGAACTTCGGGCCGCGCGGCGACGGCTCGCTGGCGCCGGTCGAGACGGCTCTGGCCGATGCCGTCGGCGCCTGGATGGCGGTGAACGGGGCGGCGGTGCACGACAGCGGTCCGGCGACGGGGTGGGACTACCCGGGCTGGGGCTTCTATACGGCGCCGCTGGAGACGGATGCGCCGGCCGAGGGATCCGCCGGCGTCGTGCACGCGATCGTCACCCGGATCCCGGTCTCCGGGATCCTCACGATCGCGCTGCCTCCTGGGCTCGCGCTGCGCGCCGTGCGCGCGCTCGTCGACGGCGCCGAGACGCCCTTCACCGTGCTGGACGCGCATACCGTCCATCTCCGGGCTCCCGCTTTCGCGGGGATGCCGACCGTGCTCGCCCTCGAGACCGTGCCCGCAGAGCAGGAGAGCGGCCCGCGCGAGCCCAACCCGGACGTCGCGCTCGTGTGATCGCATGAGCGGGCGCCTTCCCGTTCCGCGCTTGCGACGTGGGGAACGGGAAGGACACACCCAAACCCTCCGCTTCGAAGAGGAATAGGAAAGGGCATCACCATGAAACCGCACCGCACCGCAGATCGCAAAGCCCGCTGGAGACGACTGACCCCGGCGCTCGCCGCAGGCGCCGTCCTCGCCCTCGCGCTGCCCGCCGCCGCGCAGGCGGACACCGCTCCGACGCCACCGCAGTACACCGCGGCCGGCAGCACGACGCTCAAGGGCGGCCTGACCAGCGACATCGCCGGATCCGCCTACCTCGGCAGGGACGGGCAATTCCACTGGACCAACGCCCTCACGGCATACAGCACGAGCCCGGGGAGCGCATGGGCGCGCACCTTCACCAACACCGACATGGGCGCCGTGTCCGCGGGCATGGGCACGACCACGCAGAAAGCGCAGGCGCCGGCGTACTACGCGGACGCCGGCACGATCTGCTATCAGCTGGACAAGGACCCCGCCTTCCCGATCCCGTCGCCGCAGCAGGACGATCACTGCGACGTGATCGGCGTGTGGGTGGATCCGCAGGGCACCTGGCACGCCCTGCTCAACGATGAGTTCCAGTTCGACCCGTGGCAGACCAAGGGGGCGAACGCCACGATCGCCGACAAGGTCTCGACGGGGCATCACAACAACCGGATCCTGCTTGCGACGTCCAAGGATGAGGGCGGCACCTGGCAGTACGCGGGGCCCGCGCTCACCTCGGCGTGGGACGACGACCAGGTCATCGACGACACCGCGTCACCGGGCCAGTCGTATCCCTTCGGGAACTCCGGCTGCCGGCTGTTCATCGACTACTCGACCGGCTACTTCTACATCACGTACAACGTGAAGATCTACAAGAAGCCGGCGTCCTCGACCCTGGCCAGCTGGACCGAGATGGCGCGCGCGCCGATCAGCGGCGGCATGGCCAGCGGCACCTGGCAGAAGTGGTACGACGGTGCGTGGTCGCAGCCCGGCATCGGCGGCATCGACGGCAACGTCAACTCCATCGGCGGACTGAACGTCTCCTACGACCCGGCGACCGATCTCATCGCCTGGAAGGGCTCCGGCGACACCGCTTCGGCGTCGTATCAGGCGGCCAAGGTGGGCGCAGACCATCTGATCGTCTTCGCCGACGCATCCGGCAGCACCTACACCGCGAACACCCTGGCGCACACGATCGTCGACAACGCCACGGGTCAGTCGGCGCCCGATCGCACCGTGTCGTACCGCGACCCGGTGACCGGGCAGGACATGACGCTCAAGGCGGTCGATGACAAGTACGAGAACGGCGTCAAGGTCGTCACGGGCGGCATCTACGTCACCCAGACGGACCCCGGCACCGGGGCCGCGCAGACGGTCGACCTCATCACCAACAGCGCCTACTACAAGGACCCGGTCTCGAACCACCTGTACCTGCCGTCGGCGAACAACGAGTCGGCCATCTCGTACAACGCGTTCTCGGGGCTCTACCGCATCGTCGGCTACGACGGCAACGTCTACGAGACCGCCGACCTCGGAGATCCGAACTCGTGGAAGGTCGTGGGGCTCATGCCCGCCGGATCCAACGGCGGCTATCTCACCTCGCTCGACAACGGCAGCCTGACGAACCAGAACGTGACGGGCCGTTCGTTCCTGACGATCTCGGATCTGAACGGGAAGGTCGTCGACATCGCGCAGACCGCCGGAGACGGATCGGCGGCGGCGAGCACCGAGTACGCGCCGCGCGACACGGCGGGGGATGCGGTGAGCGCCGACGCGGCCTACGTGCTGCGGGTCGGCGGCAAGGCCGTGACGGCGAACCGCGGTCCTGGGCTGGACGGCGGCAACGGGGCGGCGACCGGGGTCTCGACCTGGAAGCTCGCGCCCGTGAAGGACGCCCGCGGGAGCAGCGGCGAGAACAGCGGCTTCTACCGTCTCGTCGACGCCGCGACCGGCAAGGACCTGCAGGTGACGGGCTCCGCGCCCGCCGCGCAGCGCGCGGTCGACGCCGTCGTGGCCGTCGGGACTCCGCAGGCCGACGCCCAGCCGCTGACCTCGGCGGGCCTCGGCACGCCGGGCGGCAGCGACCAGTGGTACCTCCAGCGCGTCGCGACCGACGGCACCTCGCTCGACGGCTCCACCACATACCGCCTGGTCAACCGCAACAGCGGCCTCGCCCTGCAGTACGTGAACGAGCGCATGCGGCTCGAGCAGCAGACGCCGGGAGTCGCCTCGCAGTACGTGACGCTGACCGTGCGCTAGCGCCCGTCGCAACAGGCCGGACCGGGATATCCCCGGTCCGGCCTCGCCACGACCGACCAGAAAGGAACGACATGAGAGAACACGACCAGACCCCGCAGAGCGAGGAGTTCCGTGCCGCGGTGATCGGCGTCGGCGCCCGTGCGGGCGTGGCGCTGCACGTCGCGGCCGCCGGCGGCAGGGTCGTCGCGGCGGTGGATCCCGCGCCGCAGACGCACGAGCGGGCCGCGCGCCTGTTCGGGGACATCCCGGTGTTCGCCTCCGTCTCCGAACTGCTCGCCTCGGACGTGGTGTTCGACGGAGCCTTCGTCACGACGCCGGACTTCACCCATGCCGACATTGCGGTCGAGCTCCTCGAAGGAGGCGTTCCCGTCTACCTGGAGAAGCCGCTCGCGATCTCGATCGAGGACGCGGACCGCATCCTCGAGACCGCCTACCGCACCGGCTCGAAGCTCTACGTCGGGCACAACATGCGGCACATGCAGGTGGTGCGGATGATGAAGGACGTCATCGACCGCGGCGAGATCGGCGAGGTCAAGGCGATCTGGTGCCGTCACTTCGTCGGCCACGGCGGCGACTACTACTTCAAGGACTGGCACGCCGAGCGGGACAAGTCGATGAGCCTGCTGCTGCAGAAGGGCGCGCACGACATCGACGTGATGCACTGGCTCGCCGGCACCTCCTCGCGGACCGTGGTCGGCGTCGGCGACCTCGCCGTCTACGGGCAGGTGGGATCCCGCCGCGACAACTCGGACCGGCGCATGGGCGACTGGTTCTCGATGGACAACTGGCCGCCTCTCGCGCAGCAGGACCTGAATCCTGTGATCGACGTCGAGGACATCTCGATGATCATGATGCGCACGGACTCCGGCGTGCTGATGAGCTATCAGCAGTGCCACTTCACGCCGGACTACTGGCGCAACTACACGATCATCGGCACAGAGGGGCGGATCGAGAACTTCGACGACGGCACGGGCGGAGAGATCCGCCTCTGGAACGCGCGCAGCGACTACCTCGAGAAGGGGCATGTCCGCTACCCGATCGAGGACGGAGGGGACGGCGGGCACGGGGGAGCCGACCCGCTCACCGTCGTCGAGTTCGTCGAGTTCGTCCGGTCCGGCAGGCCGACCGACACGAACCCGCTCGCAGCTCGCGACGCGGTCGCGGCCGGAGTGGCCGGCGCCCTCTCGATCTGCTCCGGCTCCCGCCCGCAGCAGATCCCGGTCGTACCGGAGGAGATCCGGCAGTACTTCGTGGCGCATCAGCCGACGAGGCGCTGACCTCGGAGACGTGAGAAGGGGCCGTCCTGTAGATCTACAGGACGGCCCCTTCGGGCGTTGCGGGGTACCTACTACTTCGAGGTGCCCTGGGAGACGGATCCCTGCAGCTGGCGCTGGAAGAGGACGTAGACGATCAGCACCGGGATGATCGTGATCATCACGGCGGCGAACATCTGGCCGAAGTCGAGCGCGTAGCCTGCCGACGACGCGTAGGACGCCATGCCCTGCGAGAGCACGTAGTTGTCCTTGTTCGTGTTGAGCGAGATCGGGAGGATGAACTGGTTCCAGAGGCCGAGGAAGTTCATGATCGCGACGGCCGCCATGCCGGGCCTGGCCATCGGGAGCATCACCTGGAAGAACGTGCGCCATTCGCTGGCGCCGTCGACGTAGGCGGCCTCCTGGATCTCATAGGGCAGCGACTTGAAGAACGAGAACAGGAAGAACACCGTGAACGGCAGCGCGAACGCGACGTACGTGATGATCAGACCCGGCAGCGTGTTCAGCAGCTGCATGCTCTGAAGGATGAAGAACAGCGGGACGATCGCGAGGAACGGCGGGAACGTCAGACCCGCGAGCATCAGGTAGTAGACGACCCTGCCGCCGGGGATCTGGAACCGTGCCAGCACGTAGGCGCACATGGCCCCGAGCACCATCACCAGGATCAGCGCGCAGCCGACGACGATGATCGTGTTCACGAACATTCCGCCGAAGTTGTTGTCGACCCAGGCGCTGACGTAGTTGTTGAAGTTCCAATCAGCGGGCAGGCCGAACGGCGACTTGAAGATCTCCGTGGTCGTCTTGAACGAGCCGAGCAGGGTCCACAGCATCGGCAGGATGACGACGATCGCCCAGAGGGCGAGGACCACGTGGGAGATCCCGCCGACCACCTTGTCGCTGCCGGTCGACTTCGTGGTGCGGGTTGCGGGACCGGAGCCCTTGCGCCGGTCGATCGTGATCGCGGCGCGCGTGTCGGTACTCACGAGCGACCTCCTTCATCCTTGCCGCCGATCAGGCGGAACACGCCGATCACGAGCGCGGCGAACAGCAGTGTGATGACCGCGAGCACGACTCCCATCGCGGTCGCCAGGCCGAACTGGCCCTTCTCGAATGCCGTGCGGAACAGGTACTGGCTCATGACCAGCGTGCTGTTCGAGGGGCCGCCCGTCGAGTTCAGGCCGGCCATGTACACGAAGGCGTCCAGCGCCATGATCCCCAGGTAGACGTAGGCGGTCTGCACGTTGTCGCGGATCTGGGGCAGCACGATCGAGGTGACGGTGCGGAAGCGACCTGCGCCATCGATGCGGGCGGCCTCGAGGGTCTCGCCCGGGATGCCCTTGATCGCCGCGATGAAGAGGATCATGTAGAAGCCGACCATGCTCCAGACGATCACGAAGATGGTGGCGCCCATGGCCGTGCTCTGCTCCCCGAGCCAGGCCCATTGCTTGTTGTCGATGCCGAGCACGCCGAGGGCGCCGTTCAGCAGACCCGTGGGCGAGTAGATCATCGACCACAGGATCGCGATGACGATCGCGGGGATGACATAGGGGAAGAACGACACGACGCGGTAGAAGCTGGATCCCTTCAGCCCGCGGACGTTGCCGTGGCTCGGGCCGCCGACCGTGATCATGCTCGCGAAGATCAGGGCGATCACGATCGTGATGAGCGGGACCACGATGGCGAGCAGGATGTTGTTCCCCATCGCCTGCAGGAACGTCGAATCCTGGAAGAGCTTGACGAAGTTCTGCACGCCGACGAACTGCATGTTCGGGGAGAAGCCCGTCCAGTTCGTCATCGAGTAGTACACCGCCTGGATGAACGGCGAGATCACGAAGACCAGGAAGATCACCAGCGGCAGCCCGAGGAAGACCAGCAGGAAGGACACGTAATCGAAGGTCAGGCGACGCTGCCCGAGGCGGGGCGCCTTGCGGCGCCCCGCACGAGCAGCAGTCACGGCGGCAGTGTCCAGCGCACTGTCGAGACCCGGACTGCTGAGTGACATTACTTGATCTCGATCTTCGTGACAGAGGAGTCGTTCTTCACCTTGTCGACCAGCGCCTGCAGCTGCTTGGTGATCTCGTCGACCGTCATGCCACCCGCGAGGAAGGTGTTCCAGATGGGCAGCTGGTCGGAGTTCATGCCGTACAGGTTGGTCGACTTGATCGTGAAGACGTTGTCGCCCGCCGCATCCAGCATCTTCGACTGCGACTGCAGAGCGGTCGAGCCGAAGCCGTCAGCAGGAACGGTGCCCTTGACGATCGTCGGAGCCAGCTTGTTCTTCGCGAACCAGGTCGCCGACTCCTTCGACAGCATGGTGCGCAGGAGCTCCTTGCCGCCGGCCGGGTTCTTGGCCTTGGTCGGGACGATGAACGGCTCGCCGGCCTCGGCGCGCATGAAGCCCGCCGGGGTGGTCTGCTTGCCGTCCAGGGGGAGCTCCGGGATGCCCATCATCTTGAAGTCGGGCGCCGTCTGCTTCTTCATCTCGTTCTCGATCCACGAGCCCGAGGGGTAGAGCAGAGCGGCCTGGTCGAGGCTCCACTGCGACTGCGCCTGAGTGAACTGCGTTCCTGCGCCGCCCGGCTTCATGTAGCCGGCCTGGATCAGGTCGTACAGGATCTTCAGGATGCTCTGCAGCGTCGGGTGCGACCACGCCTTCGGGTCGAGGTTCTCCAGCGGGAGGCGGACGTCGTCGCCCGACTGGATGACCGCGGAGTCGATGACGAGCGTCTGGTAGTACGTCGCCGCCTCCTTGCCCCAGAGGAACAGGAACTTGCCCTTCGCCTTGGCCGCCTCGCCGAGGGCGGGCAGGTCCTCCCAGCTCTTCGGGACGGTGAAACCGTTCGCCTCGAAGAGCGACGAGGAGTACCACAGGCCGTACACCGTCATGACGTAGTTCAGGGCCTTGAACTTGCCGTCGAAGGTACCCGGATCCTTGACGCCGCCGTAGAGCGTGTCGCTGATCTTGGTGCCCTCGAGGTTGTTCGAGTCCAGGACCTCGTCGAGCGTCTCGAGCTGGTCGAGGATCGTGTTCCAGCCGATCGAGTTCGCGCCCGAGTTGTCGATCAGGTCCGGCGGGTTGCCGCCCACGAACCGCGGCTGCAGCTCCTGCGCGATCTTGGTGGAGGACGAGACCTTGACGGACACGCCGTCCAGCTTCTTGTTCGCCGACATGATCTTGCCGGAGTTCTCGACGTAGTCCACGCCGTAGCCGCCGTCGAAGATCACGGCGTCGACCTTGGAGTTCGCAGCCACGCCGAACGGGTTGTCGGCCGACTTCGTGCCGCCGCCGGTACCGCCGCCCGAGCCGCCGCCCGGGGCAGCGCAGGACGCCAGGCTGACGCCGAGGGGCACCATGACCGCCGCGAGCGCCGCACCGCGCAGCAGCGAGCGGCGGCTGATGGAAGCGTCTTTGGTTTCCATGTGATTGTTGCCTTCCTTAGTGAGGGGTGAGGGAGAGGATGAGTCTGTGGGGCGCTCAGGCGCCGCGGCGGAGCCGATCGAGATAGCGGGCTTCGAGAGCCGCGTTGTGCTCGTCGCCGCCGGGGATGTTCGCGGAGATGTACATCGGCGGCACCTCGCCGGCCTCGGCGAGAGTGCGGGCCACGCCGAGCGTGAGGAGCTGGGCGATGAACGCGGCGGTGATCGAGGAGATCGCACCCGCGGAGATGGTCTCTGTGACCTGCAGGGTGGAGTCGCCGTAGGGGGCGAGGTTGTCGATCACGACGTCGGCGATCTCGCTGAGACGCTTGCCGCTCGGGTGCTTGGGCTCGACGCGGGCGGTGTGCTCGAGGCTGGTCACCGCGATGACCTTGTGGCCGTGCTCCTTCGCCCACAGGGCCACGCCGACGATGGATCCGTTCACGCCGGAGTTCGAGGCGATCACGAAGACGTCGTTCTCGGTCACGGGGGAGACGGCCATGAGCTCGTCGACCACCCAGGGCTCGCGCTCCAGGGATCCGGTCAGCACGTCGGCCGGGCGCTCGCCGTGCAGCACGATGTCGCGCAGCGCGATGCGGTTGGTCGGGATGAGCCCGCCGGCGCGTCCTGCGATCTCCATCGCGAACGCTTCGGAGTGCCCCGTGCCGAACGCCTGGATGACTCCGCCGTCGCGCAGCGCGGTGACGAGCAGGTCGATCGCGGCGTCCAGCGCGCCGTTCTGCGCGTCGGCGGTGAGACGCTCGAGGCGCGTCTCGGCTTCGCGGAGCAGATCCTGGGGGGAGGCGCTCATCGGGTGGACTCCTTCGTTCGTTGGGGGCGGGGTGCTTCGACGGGGGACGAGGAGCGGCGGTGCGCCGAGACGGCCATCGCGCTCGCGGCGAGGCGGGTCGCCGCCTGGCCGAGCGTGCGCTGCGCCACGAGGACGTAGAGCAGGTCGATGACGAGCAGCTGCGCGTGCTTGATGGAGAGGTCGTCGGGGCGCTGCGCGGGGTTGCCGGAGGCGGTGATCAGCGCGACGTCGGCGCTCGAGGCCAGCCAGGAATCGGCGTCGGTCGTGATCGCGACGGTCAGCGCCCCCGCCGCGCGGGCGTGCGAGAGCATCTCGATGGTCTCCTCGGTGCGGCCCGTGTTCGAGATGCCCACGGCGACCGACGAGCCGTCCTGCAGCACCGCGCTGGTCAGGCCGTCGTGCACGTCGGACCAGGAGTGCGCGTTCACGCCGATCCGGTAGAGGCGACCGCGGAACTCGTCGGCGATGACGCCGCTGCCGCCCACGCCGTAGATGTCGACGTGCCTGGCCTCGGAGATCGCGCGCGCCACGAGCTGGACGTCGTCGAGGTCCAGCAGGCGCGTCGTGATCTCCATGCTCCGGGTGTGCAGGCCGAGCAGGGTGAGCAGCACCCGGTCGGCGGGGTCGTCCTGCCCGATGTCGTCGGCGATGTCGGTGCGCCACGTGGTGCCGGCGTCGCCTCGCCCGGACTCGGCCGCGACGCCGACACGGAACTGCGTGTAGCCGTCGAAGCCGATCGCGCGGCAGAAGCGGGTGACGGTGGCGGCGGAGGTGCCGGCCTGGTCGGCGAGCTCGGTGATGGTCAGCTCGACGGGGGCCGTGGGGTGCGCCGTGATCACCGCGGCGATCTTCGCCATGGCCTTCGGCATCGCCGGACGCCGCAGCGAGATCCGCTGCGTGATCGACAACTCGTTGCCGACGTCCTGCATGAGTGGCACCATTGCCTCCGGTGAAAATGCGTCGTGGATCGACGTGGTTCGGGTGAAAAACATTCTCATCTGGTCCAGGATGAAAAATCAAGTAGGACAGATAACAAATTGGGGTTCAACATGCTCGTGATCGGTGTGGACGCCGGCGGGACCTCCACCAGGGCGGTGCTCGCGACGGGCGAGGGGCACGTGATCGGCTTCGGTCGAGGTGGTAGTGGAAACCCGACTTCATCGGGGATTCCCGCGGCACTCGCCGAGGTGCGCGGCGCGATCGCCTCTGCACTCGACGCAGGAGGAGCGAGCCTCTCGGACGTGTCCGGGATGGTCGTGGCGATGGCGGGTCACGATTCGCGCGGCGGCGCGTCGGAGTGGATCCTCGATCCGCTGAAGGAAAACGGGTTCGCCGGCGCGCTGACCTTCGAATCGGATCTGCTGGCCATGTACGCGAGCGGCGCCGTGGCCCCCGTCGGCTACGGCGTGGTGTGCGGAACAGGCGCGAGCGCCGTGCGCGTGGAGGGCGGTCGCATCGTCGCCACGGCGGACGGGCTGGGCTGGCTGCTCGGCGACCGGGGGAGCGGATTCTGGATCGGCCGCGGCGCGGCGGCGGCCGCCATCGCGGAGCTGGACGGCCTCGGCCCGGAGAGCATGCTCACCGCGCGCGTGCTGCAGGCCGCCGGCATCGCCGGCGAGGGCGCCCACGCCTCGGGGAACGACGGGCGCCCTGCCGCGCTGGAGCACCTGATCCGCGTGCTGTACGCGCAGCGGCCGGTGCAGCTGTCCGGGTTCGCGCCCCTCGTGTTCGACGCCGCGGAGGAGCATGATCCGGTCGCGGAGGGAATCCTGCACGAGGCGGGCGGGCAGCTGGTACGCACGCTCGGACTGGTCCAGGCCGGGCCTGGGCCCGTGGTGATCGGCGGGAGCATCGTGCTGCGAGCCGGCGCGCCGCAGCAGATGCTGCGCGCGCACGTCGCCGAGGCCTTCGGCGACGTGCCGTTCGTGCTCGTGGACAGCGGCGCGGCCGGCGCGACGATGCTCGCGCTGCGGCACGCGGGTGTCGACGTCGACGAGGGCACGCTCGCGCGGGTGCGCGCGGGCATCGGCGAGGCGATGCGCGCCGGGGCGACGGCGGGGATCCCCGGCCCTCTCACGACGGTTCCGAAGGGCGACACGGCCTAGAATCGATAGCCTATGAACCCCGAAGCCCTCGCCACTGCGATCCTGACCGTCCTCGCCCCGATCGCGGACGAGCGACGACCCGGCGAGCCCCTTGCGCTCACCGCGGGCGACATCGTGCTGGAGCGCCCGCGCAACCGCGAGCACGGCGACTGGGCGACCAACGTCGCGATGCGCCTGGCGAAGCAGTTCGGGGCGAACCCGCGCGAGCTCGCACAGCAGATCGCCGACGGGCTCGGCGCCGTGGACGGCATCGCCGAGGCCTCGGTCGCGGGGCCGGGCTTCCTCAACGTGCGCCTCGAGGCGGGCGCTGCCGGCGCCCTCGCGAAGGTGATCGTCGACGCTGCCGAGGCGTACGGACGCAACGACTCGCAGACCGGCCGCTCGATCAACATCGAGTTCGTCTCGGCGAACCCGACCGGGCCGCTGCACATCGGGCACACCCGCTGGGCCGCGCTCGGCGACGCGATCGCGCGCCTGCTCGACGCGAGCGGTGCGACCGTGGCGCGCGAGTTCTACATCAACGACGCGGGCGCGCAGATGGAGCGGTTCGCCGGATCCATCGTCGCCGCCGCCCAGGGCGAGCCGACCCCCGAGGGCGGATACGCGGGCAGCTACATCGCGGACATCGCGCAGCGCGTGCTCGCCGATCGCCCCGACTTCCTGTCGCTGGAGCAGAGCGAGCAGCTCCTCGTCGCGCGTGAGCTCGGCTACCAGTACCAGCTGGCCGAGCAGAAGGATTCGCTGGCGAAGTTCAACGTGGTGTTCGACGTCTGGTTCTCGGAGCGGGTTCTGCACGCCAAGGGCGAGGACGGCGCGCCGAGCCTCGTCGACCAGGCCGTGGACCGGCTGCGCGTCCAGGGGCACGTGTTCGATCAGGACGACGCCGTGTGGGTGCGCACGACCGACTTCGGCGACGACAAGGACCGCGTGATCCGCCGCTCCAACGGCGAGTACACGTACTTCGCCGCCGACGCCGCTTACTACCTGAACAAGGGCGACCGCGGCTTCGAGCACAAGATCTACCTGCTCGGCGCGGACCACCACGGCTACGTGCACCGGCTGAAGGCGCTCGCGGGCGCCGCCGGCGACGACCCGGAGAAGGACGTCGAGGTGCTCATCGGGCAGCTCGTCTCGGTGGGCGGCGCCCGGCTCAGCAAGCGCGCCGGCAACATCATCGAGATGGACGACCTGCGCGAATGGCTCGGCACCGACGCGCTGCGGTACTCGCTCGAGCGCTCGCCGGCCGATTCCCCGCTGTCGCTGGATCCCGAGCTGCTGCAGAAGCGCACGAACGACAACCCGGTGTTCTACGTGCAGTACGCGCACGCGCGCACGCACAACGTCGCGCGCAACGCGGCGGACTCCGGTGTGGACCGCTCGGCGTTCGCGCCCGAGCTGCTCACGCACGAGACCGAGTCCGCGCTTCTGGGGGCTCTCCAGGAGTTCCCGCGCATCGTGGCCTTCGCCGCCGAGGTGCGCGAGCCGCACCGCGTCGCGCGCTACCTGGAGGAGCTCGCGGGCCTGTACCACCGCTGGTACGACAACTGCCGCGTGATCCCGCAGGGGGACGACCCCATCGAGGACGTGCACCGCACGCGCCTGTGGCTGAACGACGCCACCGGTCAGGTGCTGCGCAACGGGCTCGACCTGCTCGGGGTGTCCGCGCCGGAGCGGATGTGACGTGAGCGGCGCGGAAGAGGGCACGCACCCGACCGAGCCGTATCCGCGGGACCTCGGTCCCGAGCATCCGACGGTGCCGCTGCCTCCGGCTGCGGGGGCGCCGGCGCCAGGCGCCGCGCCCGGTGCGGGGCTTCCGCCTCGGCCTCCGCTGCCGTCCGCGCCCGTCGCCGTGCCGCCTCCGCGCCGGCGTGCCCGCTGGCCCTGGGTGCTCGGAATCGTGGTCGTGGTCCTCGCGGCGCTCGTCGTGGGCGGCGAGTTCGTGGCGAGGGCCGTCGTCGCGCAGCAGATCCGCTCGCAGGTGATCACCGCGCTGAAGCTCCCCGCGGATCAGCAGATGGACGTGAACGTCGGCGGGATCGTGCTGCCGCAGCTCGTGGCCGGCCGGCTGGACGATGTGCGCCTCTCCTCGAAGAGCGTCGCGATCGGCCCGATCACGAGCGCGGTGGCCGTCGATGCGAAGGGCGTGCCGATCCGCGGCGGTGAGCTGGGAAGCGCCAGGGGCACGTTCCGGATCACGGCCGATCAGCTCGAGAAGGCCATCACAGCGGCCGCCGGATCCACCCCGATCGACTCGGTGACGCTGGACGGCAAGGACGTCAAGGCGACCGGATCCGTGAAGCTGTTCGGCGCGACCGTGCCGCTCGCCCTCGCGCTCACCCCTGGTGCGGAGGGCGGCGAGCTCACCTTCACGCCCACCTCGGCGACCATCGGCGCCATGACGCTGGACGCCTCCGACACATCATCGCCGTTCGCGAGCGCGCTCAAGCCGCTGTTCGCCACGCAGAAGCTCTGCATCGCCGACCGGCTTCCGGCGGGGGTGCACCTGAGCGGGCTGCGCGTGGACGGCGAGGCCCTCGTGGCGACGTTCTCCGCGGACAGCGCGATCACCACGGATCCGAATCTCCTCGAGAACGGGACCTGCCAGGGGCAGTAGGCCCGTCAGGAGCCGTGGCGCTCCGTCGCGACCTGGTCCCGCGCCGCGTCGCGCTCGGCCGTGGTCGCGACGAGCAGCCGTTCGGCGCGCTGGAGGCGCCGTTCGGCGAACGTGCGCGGTCTGCCGGTGTCGCGATCCTCGCCGTCCTCGACCCCGGTGATGATCCAGGCGCTCGTGAGCAGAACGACCTGCGCGGACAGGTTGAGCCAGAGCAGCAGCGCGATGAGCGCCGCGAAGGAGGCGAGCAGCGGGTTCGACGAGGCGCCGCCGACGAACAGGGTGGACAGCTGCTGCAGCACCAGCAGGCCGAGGCCGCCGAGCGCGGATCCCGCCCAGAGGGTGCGCGCGCCGGCGCGCACACCCGAGAGCACCGAGAACAGCCCCGCGATGAGGGCGGTGTCGAGCGCGAACACGATCAGGAGCGACAGGATCCGCTCGGTCCACGCGGTCGCAGGGGAGTGGCGGAGGCCCAGCAGATCGGCGATCTGGTCGAGCCCCACGGAGCCGACCACCGTGGCGGCCGCGCTGAGCGCGAAGCCGATCCCGATCCCGGCGGCCAGAGCGAGGTTGCGGCCGATCACCCAGTACCACTGCACGTCGTCGGCGAGGGCGCCGGCGAGGGTGCGCAGGGCGATGCGCAGGGATCCGATCGCGCCGAGCGCGGCGCCCACGAGCCCGGCGAGCGAGACGATCCCCGCGATCGACAGCCCGGTCGGGGCGGTGATCTTCTCGGGGTCGATGAGGCCGCCGGATCCGACGAGCCCCGGCACGGCGGCGTCGACCGCCCTGACGAGCGCGGTGAGCGCGGCGGGGTTGCCGGCCAGCCACAGCCCCGCCGCGGAGAAGCCCAGCAGCACGGCGGCGAACAGGCTGAACAGCGCGCGGTAGGTGATCCCGTCGGCCAGGGCGGGGCCGTGCTTCTCGGAGTACAGCAGCCAGGCGCGCGCGAGACGCCACCGCAGCACGCGCGCCAGCACGGCGTCGATCGTGCGCGGCAGCCACGGCTTCTGCGCGCGTGCGCCCTCGGATGCGGTGCGGGTGCCCATGCTCCGAGCGTACCGAGCCCCGATTCCGCCCCCCCACTTCCGGGTCGTCCCCATGAGCGGAGCCCATAGGGTGCGCTGACGGGGACGACCCGGAAGTGGGGGAGCCGGATCCAGGGGCCTTGTGCGGGGCGTGGCCGAGGGCACGGCTTGTCGCCGGGCGGACCGTCTGCTGCCGAGCGCACGGCTTGATGGCGAGCGCACGGCCTGTTGCCGAGCGCACGGCTTATTGCCGAGCGCACGGCTTGATGGCGCGAGGATCCGGTGCTTTCGGCAGGATTCCGTGCCCTCGGCGAGCGTCGGCGTCGTCGGCGAGCGTCGGCGTCGTCGGCGAGAGGCGCCGTCAGCCTGCGACGATCTCGGCCTTGAACCCTTCGTCGTTCTCCAGCCACCCTGCGTAGTGATCCGGGCCGCCGGCGTGCGGATAGCGGTCGGCGTACAGCGGCTGCCAGCCGTGCGCGGCTGCGGCGGTCATGAGCGCGTCGACCTCGACGCGGGATCCGCCGTGGAACGCCAGGTGGTTCAGCCCTGGCAGGCGCCGGTCGTGATCCTCTCCGTGCAGCGCCGGGGCCGAGCAGATCGTGAGGTAAGCGTCCCCGACCCGCCAGGACCGCCCCTCGGCCCACGCATCGGCCGGCTCGAAGCCGAGTCGCTCGAGAAGCCAGCCCCACGCGGGGGCGGCCAGCCCCACGTCGGCGACCCAGAGTTCGACGTGATGGAATCCGCGCATCCCGCCATCCAATCAGACGCGCCCGCCGCCCCCCTGCTACGCCTTCTGCCGCCCGGGCCGCCGTCGTCCCGCGGCGTCACACCCGTCGGGGCGGACCGGTGCCGTGCCTTAGAATTCTCAGAACTCGGCACGCTCTGGGCCGGGCTCGAACACCCGAGACACCCACGACGATTGGTGCCCTGTGCTTCCCGCATCGCCCGACGACGCGCTCGCCCCGGAATGGCTGAAGGAACCGGCCGATCCGAACGATCTCGCCCCGGGGGTGTGGCCCGCGTCTGCGCGGCGCGACGCCGACGGAGAGCTCGAGCTCGGTGGCGTGGGCGTCGCCGAGCTGCGGGCCCGTTTCGGCACCCCCCTCTACGTGCTCGATGAGGCCGAGGTGCGCGCCCACGCGGCGCGGATCAAGGGCGCTTTCGACACCGCGGCGGCCGCGCACGGCGTCAAGGCACGCGTCTACTACGCGGGCAAGGCGTTCCTCAGCACCGAGGTCGCACGCTGGGTGACCCAGGAGGGCCTGCGCGTCGACGTCTGCAGCCGCGGGGAGCTCGAGATCGCCCTCGCCGCCGGCGTCAAGCCGTCCCGGATCGGCTTCCACGGCAACAACAAGAGCGTCTCCGAGCTGGAGCGAGCCGTCGAGGCCGGCGTCGGCACGATCATCCTCGACTCGGCGATCGAGATCGAGCGCCTCGGCGCGATCGCCGAGCGCCGCAGCGCCGCGAGCAACGGCACGGGGTCCGACGGATACGTCCAGCGCGTGCTGCTCCGGGTGAACAGCGGCGTGCACGCGGAGACCCACGACTTCCTCGCCACCGCGCACGAGGACCAGAAGTTCGGCACCTCGCTCGAGGCGGCGCCCGCGCTCGTCGAGCGGATCCGCGAGATCCCGAGCCTGAAGCTGCGCGGCCTGCACTGCCACATCGGATCCCAGATCTTCGGATCCGCCGGCTTCGCCGAGTCCGCCTCGCGTGTCGTCGATCTGCACGCGGAGCTGCGCGAGGGCGGGGAGCTGCCCCTGCTCAACCTCGGCGGCGGCTTCGGCATCGCGTACACCGCGGCCGACGATCCGACCCCGATCGAGGAGCTCGCCACGGCGATCGTCGAGGCCGTCGCGCGCGAGTGCGAGGTGCGCGGGATCCCGATCCCCACGCTGGCGTTCGAGCCCGGCCGCGCGGTCGTCGGGCAGGCCGGCGTCACCCTGTACGAGGTCGGCACCACCAAGGAGGTGTCGCTCGGCGAGCGCGGAGAGCGCCTCTACGTGAGCGTCGACGGGGGCATGAGCGACAACGCACGGCCCGCCCTGTACGGTGCCCAGTACTCCGCGCGCATCGCCTCGCGCGAGGGCACGGGCGCACCGGTGCTCGCGCGCGTCGTGGGCTCGCACTGCGAATCGGGGGACATCGTCGTCGATCACGAGTACCTCCCCTCCGACGTCACCCCGGGCGACCTGCTCGCGGTGCCGGCGACCGGCGCGTACTGTCACGCGCTGTCCAGCAACTACAACCACACCCCGCGCCCCGCGGTCGTCGCCGTGCGCGACGGCCAGGCGCGGGTGATCGTGCGGGGGGAGACCCTCGACGACCTCCTCTCCCGCGACGCCGGCATCGCCGCCCGCCGGACGAAGGAAGCCACCGGCGCCCGCGCCGGAGAAGGAGAAGCATGACGGAAATCGACGGCCTCCGCCGCACCCTCCGCGTCGCCCTGCTCGGGGCGGGATCCGTGGGATCCCAGGTCGCGCGCCTGCTCCTCGAGCACCAGAGCGACCTCGCCGAGCGCAGCGGCGCCCGGCTCGAGCTCGCGGGGATCCTGGTCCGCGACATCGATGCGCCGCGCGACGCCGAGCTGCCGCGCGAGCTGCTCACGACCGACGCGGAGGCGCTGATCCAGAGCGCGGACATCGTGATCGAGCTCATGGGCGGGATCGAGCCGGCGCGCGGCTACGTGCTGCAGGCGCTGCGCAGCGGGGCCGACGTCGTCACGGGCAACAAGGCGCTGCTCGCCACGCACGGCGCGGAGATCTTCGAGGCCGCGGATCAGGTCGGCGCCTCCGTGTCGTACGAGGCGGCCGTCGCCGCGGCGATCCCGATCATCCGCCCGCTGCGCGACTCCCTCGCCGGCGACCGGATCAAGCGGATCTTCGGCATCGTCAACGGCAGCACGAACTACATCCTCGACTCCATGGACCGCCAGGGCCTGAGCGCTCAGGAGGCGCAGCGGATCGCCACCGAGCTCGGCTATCTCGAGGCGGATCCCTCGCTCGATCTCGAGGGTTACGACGCGGCGCAGAAGGCCGCGATCCTGGCCAGTCTCGCGTTCCACACGCAGGTCTCGCTCGAAGACGTGCACCGCCAGGGCATCGAGTCCGTCACGGCCGACATGATCGCCGATGCCCGCAGGGCGGGCTACGTGATCAAGCTGCTCGCGGTGTGCGAGCGCCTGTCCGAGGACGACGGAGACGCCGTCTCCGTGCGCGTGTATCCCGCGCTGATCGACCGCGAGCACCCGATGGCGAGCGTGCACGGCGGCAACAACGCCGTGTTCGTCGAGGCCGAGGCGGCCGGCCCGCTCATGTTCTACGGGGCGGGCGCGGGCGGCGTGCAGACCGCGTCGGCCGTGCTCGGCGACGTCGTCTCCGCCGCGCGCCGGCACATCGCCGGGGGCGTGGGCGTGGGGGAGTCCGCCAGGCAGAGCCTGCCGATGGCGCCGTTCGGCCACATCACCACGCGCTACCAGATCACGATCGAGGTCGCGGACGTCACCGGCGTGCTCGCGACCGTGGCCGGGATCCTCAGCGATCACGGCGTCTCCATCGCGACCGCACTGCAGACGATCGAGCGGGGCGAGGAGAGCAGCACCGCCCGCATCGTGATCGGCACCCACCGCGCCACCGAGCAGGCGCTCAGCGACACCGTCGCCCGGCTCGCCGACAGCGACGCCGTCACACGGGTGCTGTCGGTGCTGCGCGTCGAGGGGGAGTGACGTGAATTCCACGCTTCACCCGGTCCCCGAGCCCGCCGAAGGGCCGATGCCGGGGCGCACCGTCGAGGTGCGCGTCCCCGCCACGAGCGCCAACCTCGGTCCGGGGTTCGACACCCTTGGCCTCGCGCTCAGCATGTACGACGAGCTCGAGGTCACGGCTCTCGAGCCCGGCCTGCTCGAAGTCGAGGTCTCCGGATCCGGCGCGGAGGAGATCGCCCGCGACGCGTCCAACCTCGTGATCCGCTCGATCGCGCACGTCTTCGCCGACGTGGGCGTCGCGATGCCGGGGATCCGGCTCGTGGCGCGCAACGGCGTTCCGCACGGGCGAGGTCTCGGCTCCTCCGGTGCCGCGGTCGCCGCCGGCGTGCTGGCCGCGCAGGGTCTTCTGGCGGGGATCGTCGAACTCGACGACGCGGCGCTGCTGCGCCTCGCGACGGAGCTCGAGGGACATCCCGACAACGTCGCCCCCGCACTGTTCGGCGGTCTGACGATCGCCTGGACGGCCGCGCGCGGTCCGCAGCACAAGAAGCTGCTCGTGCACCGGGGCGTCTCGCCGCTCGTGCTCGTCCCCGGTTACACGATGTCGACCAAGGCGGCGCGCAGCCTGCAGCCGGAGCAGGTGCCGAGCGAGGACGCGGTGTTCAACGTCTCCCGCTCCGCGCTGCTCATCGCCGCGCTCACCCAGAGCCCCGACGTGCTGCTGGACGCGACCGATGACCGGCTGCACCAGGATTACCGCGCGCCCGCGATGCCGGAGACGAACCGCCTCGTGCGCGCCCTGCGCGCGGAGGGATTCGCGGCGGTCGTCTCCGGCGCCGGACCCAGCGTGCTGGTGCTGTGCGACGGGCCGGGCAGCCGCCTCGACGCGGTGCGGATCGCCGACGCCGTCACGGACACTCCGTGGATCCCGCAGATGGTCGCCGTCGATGTGCGAGGTGGTACAGTGAGGGAACGAGCGGAGGGTTCTTCGTCACAATCGTGATCCCGACCCGCGACGCACTTCCCGCGTCAGCCGCACAGCACCCGAAACCGCAGGACGAGCCGGTCACCGAGCTCTATGTCAGCGTGTTCTCCGGGTGGCATGCAGGGGACAGCCTGTTCTCGGCATGATCGTGCGGTCGCGCCTCGGCATCTGCCGTGTGCGCGCCGAAATACCCACGACTTACAAGAGGAGTACTCGTGGAGACTATCTCCGAGACCCAGATCGACACTTCGGCTCCGGCCGATCAGGCGTCCGCTGAGGACGCGCCCAAGGCGCCGCGCAAGCGCGCCCCGCGTCGCGCGAACACGGCGACGGCTGCGGCGAAGGCCGCCGAAGCCGCTGAGGCCGCGCCCGCCGCCGCCGAGGTCGCACCCGCTGCCGAGGCTCCGGCCGAGGCCGCTCCGAAGGCGAAGGCTCCGCGCCGCAGCCGGGCCAAGAAGACCGAGGACGCGCCCGCCGACGCTCCGGCCGAGGCGGCTCCCGCCGCGGAGGCTCCCGCGGCCGACGCTCCGGCCGAGGCTGCTCCGAAGGCGAAGGCTCCGCGCCGCAGCCGGGCCAAGAAGGCCGAGGACGCTCCGGCGGAGGCCGCGGCAGACGCTCCGGTCGAGGCCGCGTCCGAGCCTGCAGTGAAGGAGGCACCCGCCGAGTCCGCCGCCGCCGACGCGCAGCCGGCGGACAACCCCGCCGAGGGCGGCGACGAGACGAGCGGCCGCAGCCGCAGCCGGTCCCGCAGCCGCAGCCGCAACCGCAATGGCGGTCAGGACGGCCAGAGCAGCGGTGGTCAGGGTAACCAGAACGGCAACCAGGGCAACCAGAACAGCAACCAGGGCGGCCGTGGCGGCGCCCAGGACGCCGACGAAGACGGCGGCAGCGCCCGCGGACGTCAGCGCAACAAGCGCCGCAGCGGCACGAACCAGAACATCGACGAGTTCGAGACCGAGATCGGCGAGGACGACGTCCTCATCCCGATCGCCGGCATCCTCGACGTGCTGGACAACTACGCCTTCGTGCGCACCAGCGGCTACCTGTCCGGCCCCAGCGACGTGTACGTCTCGCTCGGCCAGGTCAAGAAGTACAACCTGCGCAAGGGCGATGCCGTCGTCGGTGCGATCAAGCAGCCTCGCGAGGGCGAGCAGCAGGGGCGCCAGAAGTACAACGCGCTGGTCAAGGTCGACTCGATCAACGGCCTGAGCACGGACGACGCCGCGAACCGCGTCGAGTTCTCCGCGCTCACCCCGCTCTACCCGCAGGAGCGCCTGCGCCTGGAGACGGCGCCGGAGAAGCTCACGCAGCGCATCATCGACCTCGTCGCCCCGATCGGCAAGGGCCAGCGCGGACTCATCGTCGCGCCCCCGAAGGCGGGCAAGACGATCGTGCTGCAGCAGATCGCGAACGCGATCGCGCAGAACAACCCCGAGGTGCACCTCATGGTCGTGCTCGTCGACGAGCGCCCCGAAGAGGTCACCGACATGCAGCGCACGGTCAAGGGCGAGGTCATCGCCTCGACCTTCGACCGCCCCGCGGAGGACCACACGACGGTCGCGGAGCTCGCGATCGAGCGCGCCAAGCGCCTCGTCGAGCTGGGCCGCGACGTGGTCGTGCTGCTGGACTCGATCACCCGCCTCGGCCGCGCGTACAACATCGCGGCTCCGGCCTCCGGCCGCGTGCTCACGGGTGGCGTGGACGCTTCCGCGCTCTACCCGCCGAAGCGCTTCTTCGGCGCTGCGCGCAACATCGAGAACGGCGGATCGCTCACGATCCTCGCGACCGCGCTGGTGGAGACCGGATCCAAGATGGACGAGGTCATCTTCGAGGAGTTCAAGGGCACCGGCAACAGCGAGCTGCGCCTCAGCCGCGCGCTGGCCGACAAGCGGATCTTCCCGGCCGTGGACGTCAACGCGTCCTCGACCCGCCGCGAGGAGATGCTGCTGAGCCCCGACGAGGTCAAGATCACGTGGAAGCTGCGCCGCGCCTTGGCAGGGCTCGACCCGCAGCAGGCCCTCGAGGTCGTCCTCGGCAAGCTCAAGGAGACCGAGTCGAACGTCGAGTTCCTGCTGCAGATGCAGAACGCGCAGCTGGGCAAGCCGGCTTCCGGCACCGGCCACAGCCACGCGTCCGAGAACAGCATCCGCTGATCCGCGCCGCCTGAACCAGGGATCCGGTCGTCATGTTCGAGCAGGTCGAGTCGCTGCGCGACGAGCACCGCAGGGTGGAGAGGGAGCTCTCCGACCCCGAGGTGCACGCCGACGCCGCGCGGGCGAAGCGCGTCAACCGCCGCTACGCCGAGCTCAGCCGCATCGTCAAGGCGCATGACGACTGGATCGCCGCGGGCGAGGACCTCCAGACCGCGCGGGAGTTCGCCCGCGAGGACGAGTCCATCGCGGCGGAGATCCCCGGCATGGAGGAGGGGCTGCAGGGCGCCCAGGAGAAGCTCCGGCGCCTGCTGATCCCTCGGGATCCGGATGACGCGCGCGACGTGATCATGGAGATCAAGGCGGGGGAGGGCGGAGCTGAATCCGCCCTCTTCGCCGCCGATCTGCTGCGCATGTACGTGCAGTACGCCGCGTCGAAGGGGTGGAAGACCGAGCTCCTGGAGCGCACCGAGTCCGATCTCGGCGGCTACAAGGACGTGCAGGTCGCGATCAAGGGATCCTCGACCGACCCCTCGCAGGGCGTCTGGGCGCACCTCAAGTACGAGGGCGGCGTGCACCGGGTGCAGCGCGTTCCCGCGACCGAGTCGCAGGGGCGCATCCACACGTCCACGACGGGCGTGCTGGTGTTCCCCGAGGTGGATGAGCCCGACGAGGTCGCCATCAACCAGAACGACCTGAAGATCGACGTGTTCCGCTCCTCCGGTCCCGGAGGACAGTCGGTGAACACGACCGACTCCGCGGTCCGCATCACGCACGTGCCGACCGGCATCGTCGTCTCGATGCAGAACGAGAAGTCGCAGCTGCAGAACCGCGAGGCGGCCATGCGCGTGCTGCGCGCCCGGCTGCTCGCGAAGCAGCAGGAGGAGCTCGATGCGGCGGCCTCCGACGCCCGCCGCTCGCAGATCCGCGGGATGGACCGCTCCGAGCGGATCCGCACCTACAACTTCCCGGAGAACCGGATCGCGGATCACCGCACCGGGTTCAAGGCCTACAACCTCGACCAGGTGATGGACGGGGCCCTCGAGCCGATCATCGAGTCCGCGATCCACGCGGATGAAGAGGCCCAGCTCGCCGCCCTCGGCACCGAGGGCTGAACGCGACGCGCGGTCACGGACCGCGCGTCACCATGCTCCGCGGGTGGGCGTGCGACCGTCGCGCGCATCCTCCGGCAGTGCCATCTCCGCGCGCATCCCCAGCAGGCGCACCGCGCGGTCGGGGGCGATCCGGGCGATGAGCTCCTTCGCCTTCGCGAGGACCACGTCGCGGTCCGCGGTCTCCGGGATGCGCTTCGTGAACGTCTTCGTCGTGAACGGCGCGTAGCGCACCTTCAGTCCGAGGCCGATGACGGGCCGTCCGTCCTCCTTCACGTCGTCCAGGACCTGCGCGAGCAGCGTCAGCGCGGCCCGCTCGATCTCCGCACGGTCGGCGAGGTCGGTCTGGTACGTGGTCTCCCGGCTGTGTCCGCGCGGGACCCACGGCGTGTCGTCGACGACGGCCGAGCCGCCGCCGCGGCCGAGCTCCCGGTACCAGAGACCCATCCGCGGGCCGAACTCGGCGGTGAGCGCGGGTTCGGGCGCCACGGCGAGCTCTGCGACCGTGCGGATGCCGAGGGCGAGGAGCCGCTTCGAGACCTTCGTGCCGACGCCCCACAGCTCGATCACCGCTCGCGCGCCCATCACCTCGTCCCAGTTCTCGGCGGTGAGGCGGAACACGCCCTGCGGCTTGCCGAAGCCGGTCGCGATCTTTGCGCGCACGAGGGTGTCGCCGATCCCCACGCTGCAAAGCAGCCGGGTGCGGTCCAGAACCGCCTGCTGCAGGCGTCGTGCGTAAGCCTCCGGATCCTCCGTGTCGACGCCCACGAAGGCCTCGTCCCATCCCAGAACCTGCACCACGGCGGCGGGCAGCGCGCGCAGCACCGACATGACCTCGGCGGAGGCGGCCAGATACGCCGGGGCGTCCACGGGCAGGATCACCGCGTCCGGCACCTTGCGGGCGGCGATCCGCAACGGCATCCCCGATCCCACGCCGAACGCGCGGGCCTCGTAGGAGGCGGTGGACACCACGGCGCGCTCGGTGGGATCTCCGCGGCCGCCCACGATGACGGGGAGGCCGGCCAGTTCGGGCCGGCGCAGCACCTCGACGGCCGCGATGAACTGGTCGAGGTCCACGTGGAGCACCCAGCGCATGATCCCGACAGTACGCGGCGCGCGCCAGGTGCGCACCCGTCCCGCGCTATGCTCCGGCTATGGGCCACTTCTTCATGCGCACCCTGATCTTCCTGGCGTCGTCGGCGCTCGGCCTGATCGTGGCCGATCTGCTGCTGACGGGCTTCACGATCGAGTGGAGCAAGTGGTGGGGCTTCGTGCTGTGCGTGCTGATCTTCACCGTGCTGCAGAGTCTGCTCGCACCGTGGATCGCGTCCATGGCCACACGCTATGCGCCGGCGCTGCTGGGCGGGATCGGCATCATCTCCACCTTCGCGGCGCTGCTCATCGTCATCCTGCTGCCGATCGGCGGCCTGCGGATCACCGATCCGCTGGGCTGGATCCTCGGACCCGTCGTCGTCTGGGTCATCACCGCGCTGTGCACCGTCGTGCTGCCGCTGCTGCTGATCAAGCGCGAGGTGCGCGAGGCAGCTGCGCTCAAGGCCGCGGCCAAGAAGCGCTGATCGCGGCTCAGATCGAGTAGTCGGGGACCGACAGGATCCTCGCCGTGCTCTCGCCCTCGACACGGGGCCTGGCCCTGGCCGGCACCCCGGTCAGCACGGAGTCGGCGGGCGCGTCCTTCGTGACCACGGCGTTCGCGCCCACCGCGGAGCGCGCTCCGATCACGACGGGGCCGAGGATCTTCGCGCCGGCGCCGACCACGACGCCGTCCTGCAGGGTCGGGTGACGCTTGCCCGCATCACGGGTGCGGCCGCCGAGCGTGACGCCGTGGTAGAGCATCACATCGTCGCCGATCTCCGCGGTCTCCCCGATCACGACGCCCATGCCGTGATCGATGAAGAAGCGGCGCCCGATCGTGGCGCCGGGGTGGATCTCGACGCCGGTGAGCCAGCGCGCGACCTGCGAGCCCATGCGGGCGGGGAAGCGCCAGCCGCGCGCCCAGAGGGCGTGGTCCAGCCGATGCGCCCAGATGGCGTGCAGACCGGGGTAGAGCAGTGCGATCTCGAGTCCGCCGCGCGCGGCGGGGTCGCGAAGCCGGGCGGATGCGACGTCCTCGCGCATCCGCCCGGCCCACGACATGCCAGAGTGCGGCATCAGTCCTCGCGCAGGTCCTCGAACAGGGCGGTGGACAGGTAGCGCTCGCCGGTGTCCGGCGCGATCACGACGATGGTCTTGCCGGCGCTCTCGGGGCGCGCGGCGACCTTCAGCGCCTGGGCGACGGCGGCGCCGGCGGAGATGCCGACCAGCAGGCCCTCCTTCGCGGCGAGGTCGCGGGCAGTGGAGAGGGACTCCTCGAAGCCCGCGGTGATGATCTCGTCGATGACCTCGCGGTCCAGGATCGCGGGGACGAAGTTCGGGCCGATGCCCTGGATCTTCGCGGGTCCCGGGTGCCCCTGGCTGAGCAGCGGGGAGTCGGTCGGCTCGACAGCGATGACCTTGACCTCGGGGTTGGCGGCCTTGAGAGCCTGCCCGGTGCCCGTGATGGTGCCGCCGGTGCCGATTCCTGCGACGAAGACGTCGACGTCGCCGTCGGTGTCGCGCAGGATCTCCTGCGCCGTGGTCTCGCGGTGGATCTGCGGGTTCGCGGCGTTCTCGAACTGGCGGGCCCAGACGGCACCGGGGGTCTCTGCGATGATCTCCTGCAGCTTCTCGATCGCGCCCTTCATGCCCAGCGCGGGGTCGGTCAGCACGAGCTCCGCGCCGAACGCCTTCAGCAGCACGCGGCGCTCCTTCGACATCGATGCGGGCATCGTCAGGATCACGCGGTAACCGCGCGCCGCGCCGACCATCGCGAGAGCGATGCCGGTGTTGCCGCTGGTCGCCTCGACGATCGTGCCGCCGGGCTCGAGCTCGCCGGACGCCTCCGCGGCGTCGACGATCGCGATGCCGATGCGGTCCTTGACGCTCGAGGCCGGGTTGAAGGACTCGAGCTTGACCAGCACCGTGGCGTCGAGGCCCTCGGTGACGTGGTTCAGCTTGACGAGCGGGGTGTTGCCGAACGTGCTGGTGATGTCGGAGTGGATGCCTGCCATGACTGACCTTTCGATGGGCGCACTTCTTCGCGGATGCGACGGCCCCGTCCCGCTTCGGAGGAGGACCCGATCGAGCACAGCCTAAGGCGAGGGTGTGTGCGCCCGGTGAATGTGACGCCCGCATTACGCTGGAGGTCTATGTCCGTGCCTCTTGCCGATGCCCTCCGCCATGCCGCGACGACCCTCGGCGACGCCGGTGTTCCGGATCCCGCCGTCGACGCCGAACTCCTCATCGGACACGTGCTGGGACTCGGCCGCGGCGGTGTGCAGGCCGCGACGATCCGCGGTGACGTGCTGACCGAGGAGGACGAGACGGCTCTCGCCGGGCTCGTCGCCCGCCGGGCCGCCAGGGAGCCGCTGCAGCATCTCACCGGCACCGCCCCCTTCCGCCACCTCGAGCTGGCAGTGGGCCCCGGCGTGTTCGTACCGCGGCCCGAGACCGAGATCGTCGCGCAGTTCGCGATCGACGCGCTCTTGGCCGCCGCCTCGCCCGCCCCGATCGGCGTCGACCTCTGCACGGGGTCGGGGGCGATCGCCCTCGCACTGGCGACCGAGGTGCCGCACGCGCAGGTGCACGCGGTCGAGCTCTCGCCCGAGGCGCACGCCTGGGCGGTGCGGAACACGGCGGGGCAGGAGAACCTCTCCCTCGTCCTCGGCGACCTCGCCGACGCACTCGCGGATCTCGACGGGACCGTGGACGTGGTCATCTCCAATCCGCCGTACGTGCCGGACGACGCCATCCCGCGCGACCCGGAGGTGCGTCTGCACGACCCGGCGCTCGCGCTGTACGGCGGCGAGGACGGGCTCGACGTGGTGCGGGCGATCAGCCGTCGCGCGTGGGCGCTGCTGCACCCCGGCGGCACGCTCGTGCTCGAGCACGCGGAGGTGCAGGGCGCCGCGATCAGGGAGCTCCTGGCGCAGGACGGCTGGCGCGCCGCCGCGACGCACCGGGACCTCACCCACCGGGACCGCGCCACCACTGCCCTCCGCCCGTAGCCCGATCCGCCGCGGCGGGGCGCCCCTCCGGGACCGGCCTGCGGTGATTGGCGGGCCCCGCTCAGGGCGTACCGCGTCGCGCCCCGTAGACTGGGCCGGTCATGTCCTCAGTCTTCGATAGCCGCGACGCGGATCAGATCCTCACCGGTATGCGCCAGGCCCGTCTGGCCATCGGCCGCGGTGAGCTGGTCGTGCTCCCCACCGACACCGTCTACGGCGTGGGCGCCGACGCCTTCAGTCCCGCCGCCGTGCAGCGCCTGCTCGACGCGAAGGGGCGGGGGCGCCAGCAGCCGCCCCCCGTCCTGGTCGGCAGCACCGCCACCCTCGCCGCCCTCGTGGAGACGGTGCCGGAGCCCGTGCAGCGCCTGGTCGACGAGTTCTGGCCAGGGGGCCTCACGATCGTGCTGCCGTCGCAGCCGTCCCTGGTCTGGGATCTCGGCGAGACCCACGGCACCGTCGCGGTGCGCATGCCCGACCACCGGGTCGCGCTCGCCCTGCTCGAGGAGACGGGGCCGCTCGCGGTCTCCAGCGCGAACCTCACCGGGGAGCCCGCCGCTATCGAGCTCGAGGCGGCCAGGAGCATGCTCGGCGACAGCATCGAGGTCTACCTGGACGCAGGACCCTCGACCCGCGGCGTCGCCTCCACGATCATCGACGCCACCTCTCTGGTCCGTCCCGGGGGCGAGGACGCCAAGGTGCGCGTGCTCCGCGAGGGGGCGATCTCCCGCGACGAGCTCGCCCGCGTGCTCGGGGATCTGCTCGACGAGCAGTCCTGATCCAGGGCGGAGGAGAGCGACGACGTGAAGCAGTACCTGTTCACCGTGATCCTCACGGCAGCCGTGACCCTGGCGTGCTCGTGGGCCGTGTGGCAGCTGAGCCTGCGGTTCAAGCTTTACCCCGGCATCCGCGAGCGCGACGTGCACACCACGCCGACGCCGCGGCTCGGGGGAGTGGCGATGCTGCTCGGCATCCTCGCCGCGTTCGCCGCGAGTGCGGCGAGCCCGTTCTTCCAGATCATCTGGGCGCAGCCGCAGACGATGTGGTCGGTGCTCGGCGCGGTCCTGCTCATCGCGATCGTCGGCGTGATCGATGACCTGTGGGATCTGGACTGGATGATCAAGCTCGGCGCGCAGTTCCTGGCGGCCGGCCTGGTCACGATCGTCGGCGGCCTGCAGATCGCCTCGCTGCCTCTCGCGGAGCCCGTGATCGGATCCAGCTGGCTGAGCATCGTGATCACGATGTTCGCGATCGTCATCGTCATGAACGCCGTGAACTTCATCGACGGCCTCGACGGCCTCGTCGCCGGCGTCTGCCTGATCGCGAACGGCGTGTTCTTCGCGTACTCGTACATCATCGCCCACGACATCGGGCAGTCCAGCTACTTCAGCCTCGCCCCCTTCATCGCAACGGTGCTGATCGGCGCCTGCATCGGCTTCCTGCCGATGAACTGGAGCCCCGCGAAGCTGTTCATGGGCGACTCCGGCGCGCTGGTGCTCGGGCTGCTCATGGCAACGAGCGCCGTGGCGATCACCGGTCAGCTGAACCCCGCCGCGCTGCCGAACGCGCAGATCGGGCGCTCCCAGCTGCTCGGCGCGTTCATCCCGATCCTGCTGCCCGTCGTGGTCGTGCTGCTGCCGCTGCTCGACTTCGGCCTCGCCGTGCTGCGCCGCATGGGCGCGGGCAAGTCGCCGTTCTCCCCTGACCGCAAGCACCTGCACCACCGCATGCTGGACCTGGGGCACCGCGGACGAGACGCCGTCCTCATCTTCTACGCCTGGACCGCGATCATCTCGTTCGCCGTGCTGCTGATGTACATCGGCTCCCGAGAGGGCTGGTACGGCGAGTACGCGGCCGGCGTGGTCTTCGGCATCGTCGGGGCCGCGGCCTGCCTCGTCGTCACCCTCATCCCGTCGCGCCCGCGCGCCACCCAGAAGGAATCGAAATGAGCTCCGCGAGCCACCAGCCCTCCTCCGGATCGAATCCCGTCACCAGCACGCCGATCCTGCGCACCGCACTCATCGCGTCCGGTGCCGCGGCCATCGTGCTCGGGGTCGTCGCCGGGATCATCGGGGGAGTGCTCAAGGGCGCCCCCGGAGTGTGGAGCGGCCTGATCGGCGCGCTCATCGCCGTGCTCTTCGGCGCGATCACCGCCGCCAGCATCCTCATCGCGAACCGCTGGTTCGGGCAGGAGCTGTATGTGCAGCTGTTCTTCGCGATCGTGATGGGCGGCTGGTTCCTCAAGCTCGGACTGTTCTTCGTGCTCATCCTCGTGCTGCGCGGGCAGCCCTGGCTGGAGCCGATCATCTTCTTCTGGGCGCTGCTGGCGGGGGTGGTGGTCTCGCTCGCGATCGACGCCGTCGTATTCCTGAAGATGCGTCTCCCGGTGGTCAGCGACGCATCTCTGCCGACCGTCGCTCCCGAAGACGTGGCCCCGGGCTCCGGAACCGCCTCCCAGCAAGCTCCGGACGGGGATTCAGGCAACTCACGGGTCTGATAGGCTGGAACCCGAGCCCGCTCGTTACGCGAGCGCTGCGCTGTGAAGCACATCGACCGACGCCCCGGTAGCCCCCGGTGCCCCGAAGCTGGAGCCCGCGCTGTTTAATCTTGCTGCGACCATGATCCCTCGACTGGCCAACGACAGCGGTTTCCACGGCCCGTCGATGGACGAGTTCTTCCCCGAGATCCTCTTCAACGTCTTCGGCGTTCCGATCCACCGGATCCACCTGGTCCAGTTCGTTTCGGTCGTCGCCGTCGTGCTGATCCTCGTCCTCGGCACCCGCCGGATGAAGGTCGTCCCCGGCCGCTTCCAGAGCGTCGTCGAGATGGGTCTCGGCTTCGTCCGCGGCGGCATCGCGCACGACCTGCTCGGCCGCAAGGACGGCGACCGGTTCCTGCCGCTGCTGACCACGATCTTCTTCATGACGCTGTTCATGAACATCACCGGCATCATCCCCGGCCTGAACATCGCCGGCACGAGCATCATCGGCGTGCCGCTGCTGCTGGCCGTGATCAGTTACGTGGCGTTCATCTACGCCGGTGTCAAGAAGAGCCCGAAGAACTTCTTCAAGAACGCCCTGTTCCCTGCGGGCGTGCCGTGGCCGGTGTACATCATCGTCACGCCGATCGAGTTCATCTCGACCTTCATCATCCGCCCGGTGACCCTCACCCTGCGTCTTCTGATGAACATGGTCGTCGGCCACATGCTGCTGGTGCTGTGCTACTCGGCCACCGCGTTCTTCTTCTTCACGGCGGGCGGCGGATGGGCCGCGCTCGGCGTGGGAACCCTCGCCTTCGGCGGCGCCTTCTCGATCTTCGAGATCCTGGTCGCCGTCCTCCAGGCCTACGTCTTCACCGTCCTCACCGCGGTCTACATCCAGCTCGCGGTCGCAGAAGAGCACTGACAACCCCTGCGGGCGGCGAACCTGCCGCCCACAACGAAAGGAAAAACCCGTGGACGCTACTACGGTTCTCGCAGCAGTCAACGGCAACCTCGCGGCAATCGGCTACGGCCTCGCCGCCATCGGCCCGGCCATCGGCGTGGGCATCGTCGTCGGAAAGACGATCGAGGGTGTCGCCCGTCAGCCCGAGCTGGCCGGTCGCCTGCAGGTTCTGATGTGGATCGGTATCGCCTTCACCGAGGCGCTCGCGTTCGTCGGCATCGCCGTCGGCTTCATCCCCTTCCCGTAATCCGCACTCGAATCCCGAAGGAGACAGGATGCTGAACGCTCTTGTCACGAACCTCGCGGCCGAGTCGAGTGCGAACCCGCTTCTGCCCGCATGGTACGACCTGGTCTGGTCGGCGCTGTGGTTCGTCGTGATCCTCATCGTGGTGTGGAAGGTCGCCCTTCCCCGCTTCACGAAGATGCTCGACGAGCGCTCCGCCGCCATCGAGGGCAACATCGCGAAGGCTGACGAGGCTCAGAAGCAGGCCGAGGCCGCGCTGGAGGAGTACACCCGCCAGCTCGCCGAGGCCCGCACCGAGGCCGGCACGATCCGCGAGACCGCCCGTGAGGACGGCAAGAAGATCGTCGCCGAGGCCAAGGAGACCGCTGCCGCGGAGGCCGCACGGACGACCGCAGCCGCACACGCGCAGATCGAGGCAGAGCGCCAGACCGCGTTCGTCTCGCTCCGCAACGAGGTGGGCGGCCTCGCCCTCGACCTCGCCGGTGGCGTGGTGGGCGAGACCCTCTCCGACGACGCACGCGCGACGGCTGTCGTGGACCGCTTCCTGGCGGACCTCGAAGCCTCCGAGGCGGCGAAGTAATGGGCAGCGCGACCGCTCAGGCCCTCGAGGCGTCGAGCAGTGCTCTGACCGCCGCGCAGGGGATCACCCTCGACGTCGCCGGAGACCTGTTCTCCGCCACGCGCCTGATCGGTGAGTCCTCCGCGCTGAGCGGCGCGCTCGCCGATCCGTCCGCTCCGGTCGAGGCGCGCGCGGCACTCGTGTCGCGCGTCTTCGCCGGCGCGTCGGCGCCTGCGCAGCAGGTGCTGACCGTCGCGGTCTCGCAGCGCTGGTCCTCCGCCGCCGATCTGGTCGATGGCGTGGAAGAGCTGGCCGTGCGTGCCGCCGCGATCGCCGCACCCGATGCCGACATCGAGGGCGAGCTGTTCTCGGTGTCGCGCCTGGTGGCCGACAACGCCGACCTCGAACTCGCCCTGGGCAGCCGCCTGGGCGGCGGCGAGGGCAAGGCCGCGCTCGTGCAGAAGCTGGTCGGTGCGAGCCTGCACCCGGCCACGTCGCTGATCCTCACCTCGCTGGTGCGCCAGCAGCGCGGTCGTCGCGTGCGCCGGCTGCTGAGCAGGGCGATGCGCATCGTGTCCACGCAGCGCGACCGGATCGTCGCGACCGTGCACACCGCCACCCCGCTGAGTGCGCCGCAGCGCGACCGCCTCCGCGCAGTGCTGGCCGGCCGCTACGGCCGCCAGATCGCGCTGAACGAGGTGCTCGACTCCTCCGTCGTCGGAGGCCTGCGCGTGCAGGTCGCGGACGACGTCATCGACGGCAGCATCGCCGCCCGCCTCGCCGATCTCCGGCACAAGCTCGCGGGCTGAAACACGACTTCGCGCGGGAAGCCGCGCACCCATACACAAAGGGAAGACAATGGCAGAACTTTCGATCAGCCCCGACGTCATCCGTGACGCGCTGAAGGACTTCGTCGCCGCGTACGAGCCGACGTCCGGCACGGCGACCGAGGTCGGCACCGTCATCGACGCAGCGGATGGCATCGCGCACGTCGAGGGCCTGCCCGGCGTCATGGCGAACGAGCTCGTGACCTTCGCCGACGGCACCAAGGGACTCGCGCTGAACCTGGACGAGCACGAGATCGGTGTCGTCGTCCTCGGCGACTTCGCCGGTGTCGAGGCCGGCCAGGAGGTCACCCGCACCGGTGAGGTGCTCTCCGTCCCGGTCGGCGACGGCTACCTCGGCCGCGTGGTCGACCCGCTCGGCAACCCCATCGACGGTCTCGGCGAGATCGCCTCGGAGGGCGTCCGCGAGCTCGAGCTGCAGGCGCCCGGCGTCATGCAGCGCAAGAGCGTGCACGAGCCGATGCAGACCGGCATCAAGGCCATCGACGCGATGATCCCGGTCGGCCGCGGCCAGCGCCAGCTGATCATCGGTGACCGCCAGACCGGCAAGACCGCGATCGCGATCGACACGATCATCAACCAGAAGTCCAACTGGGAGTCGGGCGACGTCAACAAGCAGGTCCGCTGCATCTACGTCGCGATCGGCCAGAAGGGCTCGACCATCGCCTCCGTCAAGGGCGCGCTGGAAGAGGCCGGCGCCCTGGAGTACACGACCATCGTCGCCGCCCCGGCGTCCGACCCGGCCGGCTTCAAGTACCTCGCGCCCTACACCGGTTCGGCCATCGGCCAGCACTGGATGTACGGCGGCAAGCACGTCCTGATCATCTTCGACGACCTGTCGAAGCAGGCCGAGGCCTACCGCGCCGTGTCGCTGCTGCTGCGCCGTCCGCCGGGCCGCGAGGCCTACCCGGGCGACGTCTTCTACCTGCACTCCCGTCTGCTGGAGCGCTGCGCGAAGCTGTCCGACGAGCTCGGCGCCGGTTCGATGACGGGCCTGCCCATCATCGAGACCAAGGCGAACGACGTCTCGGCGTACATCCCGACCAACGTGATCTCGATCACCGACGGCCAGATCTTCCTGCAGTCCGACCTGTTCAACGCGAACCAGCGTCCGGCTGTCGACGTGGGCATCTCGGTGTCCCGCGTCGGCGGTGACGCCCAGGTCAAGTCGATCAAGAAGGTCTCCGGAACGCTGAAGCTCGAGCTCGCGCAGTACCGCTCGCTCGAGGCCTTCGCGATGTTCGCGTCCGACCTCGACCAGGCCTCGCGCCGTCAGCTGGCTCGCGGTGCGCGTCTGACCGAGCTGCTCAAGCAGCCGCAGTACTCGCCGTACCCCGTCGAGGAGCAGGTCGTCTCGATCTGGGCCGGAACCAAGGGCAAGCTCGACACGCTCGAGGTCGAGGACGTGCTGCGCTTCGAGCGCGAGCTGCTGGATCACCTGCGTCGCAACACCAAGGTGCTCGACACCCTCCGCGAGACGAACGTCCTCGATGACGACACGGTCGCGGAGCTGGAGAAGGCCACCGACGCCTTCCTCCTCGAGTTCCAGGGCGGCAAGGGCCACGGCATCAGCGCTCCCGGTCACGAGGAGCACAGCGCCGCGGACGTCGACGACGTGAACCAGGAGAAGATCGTCAAGGGCCGCCGCGCGTAATCGCGGGGGATTCTCAGAGCTATGGGCGCACAACTCAGGGTCTACAAGCAGAAGATCTCTTCTGCTCAGACGACCAAGAAGATCACGAAGGCGATGGAACTCATCGCGGCTTCGCGCATCCAGAAGGCGATGGCGCGCGTCAACGCGTCCTCGCCCTTCGCGCGGGCCGTGACGAGGGCCGTATCCGCCGTCGCGACGCACTCCAACGTCGACCACCCGCTCACCCGTGAGCCCGAGACGATCCGCCGTTCCGCGGTCGTGATCTTCTCGAGCGACCGGGGTCTGGCCGGCGCGTTCAACTCGCAGATCCTGCGCGAGGGCATGGAGCTCGCAGAGCTCCTGCGCTCCGAGGGGCGCGAGCCGGTGTTCTACCTCGTCGGCCGCAAGGCCGTCGGCTACTTCCAGTTCCGGCGCCTCGAGGCGGCCGCGGAGTGGACCGGTGACACCGACACGCCCTCCTTCCACACGGCGGAGGCCATCTCCGCCGCGCTGCTGGAGGCGTTCGAGCGCGGTGGCGAGCAGGGCGGCGTCGATGAGATCCACCTCGTGTACAACCGCTTCGTCAGCATGATGACGCAGTCGCCCGAAACGGTGCGCCTGCTTCCGCTGGAGATCGCGGAGGCGGACGAGGCCGACACCTCTGGTGCCGTCTACCCGCTGTACGAGTTCGAGCCGGATGCGGCGACGGTGCTCGACGCGATCCTGCCGGTGTACATCCAGAGCCGCGTCTTCAACGCCCTCCTGCAGTCGTCCGCCGCCAAGCAGGCCGCGACGCAGAAGGCGATGAAGTCGGCCAGCGACAACGCCGACAAGCTCATCACCGACTACACCCGCCTGCGCAACAACGCGCGCCAGGCGGAGATCACGCAGCAGATCGCCGAGATCGTCGGCGGCGCCGACGCGCTGGCGTCGAGCAAGTAAGACCCTCAGGAGAGAGACGAAATATGACTGCCACCGCTACGACGGTCGTCGGCCGCGTTGCTCGCGTCACCGGCCCGGTCGTCGACATCGAGTTCCCGCACGACTCGATCCCCGACATCTACAACGCACTCAAGACGACGATCACCATCGGCGAGGAGTCGACGGAGATCACGCTCGAGGTCGCTCAGCACCTCGGGGACGACCTCGTCCGCGCGATCTCGCTCAAGCCCACCGACGGCATGGTCCGCGGCCAGGAAGTGCGCGACACCGGCGAGGCCATCTCGGTCCCCGTCGGCGACGTCACCAAGGGCAAGGTCTTCAACGTGATCGGTGAGGTCCTGAACGCCGAGCCCGGCGAGCAGATCGAGATCACCGAGCGCTGGCCGATCCACCGCAAGGCCCCGAACTTCGACCAGCTCGAGTCGAAGACCACGATGTTCGAGACCGGCATCAAGTCGATCGACCTCCTCACGCCGTACGTGCAGGGTGGAAAGATCGGCCTGTTCGGCGGCGCGGGCGTCGGCAAGACCGTCCTCATCCAGGAGATGATCCAGCGCGTCGCGCAGGACCACGGCGGTGTGTCGGTGTTCGCCGGTGTCGGCGAGCGCACCCGTGAGGGCAACGACCTCATCGCCGAGATGGAGGAGGCGGGCGTCTTCGACAAGACCGCCCTCGTCTTCGGCCAGATGGACGAGCCGCCGGGAACCCGTCTGCGCGTCGCCCTGTCGGCCCTGACCATGGCGGAGTACTTCCGCGATGTGCAGAAGCAGGACGTGCTGCTCTTCATCGACAACATCTTCCGCTTCACGCAGGCCGGTTCCGAGGTCTCCACGCTGCTCGGCCGCATGCCGTCCGCCGTCGGTTACCAGCCGAACCTGGCGGACGAGATGGGTGTGCTCCAGGAGCGCATCACCTCGACCCGTGGCCACTCGATCACCTCGCTGCAGGCGATCTACGTGCCGGCCGATGACTACACCGACCCGGCCCCTGCCACGACGTTCGCGCACCTCGACGCAACGACCGAGCTCTCGCGTGAGATCGCGTCGAAGGGTCTGTACCCGGCGATCGACCCGCTGACCTCGACCTCGCGGATCATGGACCCCCGCTACCTGGGCGAGGACCACTACCGCGTGGCCACCACGGTCAAGCAGATCCTCCAGAAGAACAAGGAGCTCCAGGAGATCATCGCGATCCTCGGTGTCGACGAGCTCTCCGAAGAGGACAAGATCGTCGTCGCCCGTGCGCGCCGCATCCAGCAGTTCCTGTCCCAGAACACCTACATGGCGAAGAAGTTCACCGGTGTCGAGGGCTCCACGGTTCCGCTCAAGGAGACCATCGAGTCGTTCGACGCGATCTGCCGCGGAGACATGGATCATGTCGCCGAGCAGGCCTTCTTCAACGTCGGCGGCCTCTCGGACGTCGAGGAAAACTGGGCTCGGATCCAGAAGGAGAACGCCTGATCATGGCGCCCGGTGCTGCATCACTGCATGTCAGCCTCGTCTCCGCCGATGCCGAGGTCTGGACCGGTGAGGCCAGCCTCGTCGTCGCGAAGACCGTCGAGGGCGAGCTGGGCTTCATGGCGGGGCACGAGCCCGTGCTGGCCATCCTCGCCGAGGGTCAGGTCCGCATCACCCAGCTGGACGGCACCAAGGTGCTCGCCAGCGCTCGGGACGGCTTCGTCTCGATGGAGGGCAACTCCCTGACGATCGTCGCGGGCAACGCGGCGCTCGTCGCCTGATCGAACCATTCACGCAAGCGCCGGATCCCCTCGGGGGTCCGGCGCTTGCGCGTCTCCATCCGTCTGAGGAGTCCTGCGCATGATGATCCTGCTGCCGCCGAGCGAGACCAAGCGTCCCGGGGGCACACGCTCACCGGTGGATCCCACGGGATGGGCGCTGCCGGACCTCGCGCCCCAGCGCGAGCAGGTGATCGACGCGCTCGTCGCGCTGGCCTCGGACGCGGAAGCGACACGCCGGGTGCTCAAGCTCAGCGACAAGCAGCTCGCCGAGGCCCTGCGCGACAACGCCGGGCTGCGGACCGCCGCGGTGATGCCGACCGTGGACCGCTACACCGGCGTGCTCTACGACGCGCTGGATGCGGCGACCCTCGACGGCTACGCGCGGCGCTGGCTGGGGGCGCATGTGCTCGTGCACAGCGCACCCTACGGACCGGTCGGCGCGCTGGATCCGATCCCCTCGTACCGTCTCGGCGCCGGCGCGTCGGTGCCGGGGCTGCCCGCTCTGCGGCGATTGTGGGCCGATGCCGTGTCCGCCGCGTTCTCGGCGGCCGCGCCGGACTTCGTGCTGGATCTGCGCTCCGAGGCCTATGCGGACCTCGGGCCCGTCCCGGCGGAGCTGTCCTCGGCGTACGTGCGCGTGGTGACGGCGCAGGGCAAGGCTCTGAATCACTTCAACAAGCATGCCAAGGGCGAGCTGGTGCGGCGTCTCTCGACCGAGCGGCCGAAGATCGGGTCGCGTCGAACGCTGCTGAACTGGGCGGGCAGGTCCGGCGTCGAACTCCGCACCACCGAGGATGCGGGGATCCTGGAACTCGTCACGGATCAGCCGACTGCCCGCAAATAGTTCGTGAGTGCGGCACCGGGACAGGGTAGGGTGTTTCGCGTCGAAGCGCTCAGCTGATTCTCAGGTGCGCGCTCCTCGATGCCTTGGCATCTCAACCTGTTCCCGGGAGGAACGCATGAACGACTACGGATACGACTCAGGGGTGAGCATCGCCGCACTCCTGATCGGCACGCTGGTCTACCTGATCTTCGCGATCGGCTTCTACGTCCTGGCCTCCATCTTCCTCATGAAGATCTTCGACAAGGCCGGCGTGCAGGGCCGGTGGCGCGCATGGGTGCCGATCTACAGCGGGATGGTGTTCCTCAAGCTCGGTGACCTGAGCCCCTGGCTGGTGCTCATCGCGATGGGCGCCTCGATCGTGCTCGGCTGGATCCCGGTCATCGGGTGGCTGCTCATCGCGGCGACGGCTGTGCTCTGGGTCCTCGCCGCGTGGCGTGTCGGCCTCAAGCTGCAGAAGAGCGCGGGCTGGGTGGTGCTCTACATCTTCCTGAGCATCGTCTGGTACGGCATCAACGCCTTCGACAAGTCCCGTTGGAACCCGAACATCGCTCCCGCCTCGTGGGCCGGCAACGGCTTCTTCGCAGACCGCACGGTGTGGCAGGGCATCCCGGTGCAGCCGTCGGCCACGGCAGCTCCCGGCTACGGCGCCCCGCAGGGATACCAGCCGCCGGCCGCCCAGGGCTATGCCCCGCCGGCTGCTCCGCAGGCCCCCCAGGCTCCGCAGTTCGGTCAGCCCGGCCAGCCCGGTCAGCCCGGTCAGCCGCCGCAGGGCTTCCCGCCGGCAGCACCGCAAGCCCCGCAGCCGACGTTCCAGCCGCCGGCCGCCCCGCCCGCCGCAGCTCCCGAAGCCCCGGTGACGCCGCCGGCTCCCCCTGCGCCGCCCGCTCCGCCGGCCCCGCCGGCCGCCGCGCCGGACGCCGCTCCGGACAACGGCGAGCAGCCCCCGGCGTGATGACACAGGGAAGCCCCGGTCTTTCGACCGGGGCTTCCCGCATGCCCGGCGTCCGCACCCCGGAGCGGCCTGTAGTTTGGAAGTATGAGCGCTGAACGTCGTGTCGGATCGTCCGGGCTCCTGGTCTCCGCCGTGGGACTCGGATGCAACAACTTCGGACGCGCAGGGACGGCCACCGAGACGCTGCAGGGCACCGTTCAGGTGCTGGACGCCGCGATCGACCATGGCGTGACGTTCCTCGACACCGCGGACATGTACGGCAAGGACCCCGGCCTCAGCGAGACGCTGATGGGGGAGGCCCTCGACGGCCGGCGGGACCGCGTGGTGCTGGCCACGAAGTTCGGCTACCCGACTGCGGACATGGGCTACGACTTCCCGGCCGGGTTCGGCTCGCGCCGTTACATCCGCAAGGCCGTCGAGGAGTCGCTGCGGCGGCTGCGCACGGACTGGATCGATCTCTACCAGCTGCATTGGCCGGATCCGCTCACCCCGATCGAGGAGACGCTCGACGCCCTGGACGATCTCGTCCGCGAGGGCAAGATCCGCTACTTCGGCCACTCCAACTTCAGCGGCTGGCAGATCGCCGAGGCGGAGCTGCGAGCGGAGCGCAGCGCTCATTTCATCTCGTCCCAGAACCAGTACTCGCTGCTGTCTCGTGCGGCGGAGCGCGAGGTGCTGCCGGCCGTCAACCGGTTCGGTCTCGGGTTCTTCCCGTTCTTCCCGCTGCACAACGGCCTGCTCACGGGCAAGTTCACGCGGGACGGCGGACCCGCCCAGAGCCGCATCATGCGCACCAGGGCGTATCTCTGGGAGGACGCTCCCTGGGATGCGCTGGACGCGTATCGCGAGTTCTGCGAAGAGCGCGGCATCAGCATGCTCGAGGCAACGTTCGGCTGGCTGCTCGCGCAGCCCGGCGTGGCTTCCGTGATCGCCGGGGCCACGTCCGCCGAGCAGATCGAGGCGAACGCGCGCGCCGGCGCAGCATGGACGCCGACCGCGGCGGACGTCGCCGCGATCGACGCGCTGTTCCCGCTCCCAGCGGATCCGGCGGTCTGAGGCGCGTGTCGACGCAGGAATCCAATACGATGTGTGAGATTTCAGCGGTCGTTCCGATCGCCCGAGGATGGGGAGGACCGCGATGAGCCAGGGTTCCACGGCACACGCGCGCGAGGTCGCACTGGCGTCCGGCGACACGGTCGTGCTGTCCTGGGCGGGTGCGACGGACACCGGCCGGCGCAGGGAGAACAACCAGGACTCGCTCCTCGCGGAGTTCCCCCTGTTCGTCGTCGCGGACGGCATGGGAGGTCATGCGGGCGGCGAGATCGCGAGCCAGCGCACGATCGCCCGCCTCGAAGAGGCCGTCGCCGCGGGCGAGATCACGACGCAGACGATCGAGACGGCTCTGGTCGCCGCGGTACAGGACATCACCGCGCACCCCGACACCACGGACGAGGGCACAGGGACGACTCTGACGGGCGTGTTCTTCACACTCGTCGACGACGACGCCCGCTGGGTGTCGCTGAACATCGGCGACTCCCGGGTGTATCTGCTGCGCGACGGCGCGCTCGAGCAGATCACGACGGATCACTCCGTCGTCCAGGAACTGATCACGGCCGGCCGGCTCAGCCCCGAGGAGGCCGAGGGACATCCCTACAGCAACGTGATCACCCGTGCCGTGGGCGTCAGCGAGGCGCTGCCGCCCGATTACCGCGAGTTCAGCGTGCGGGACGGCGACCGGTTCGTGATCTGCTCCGACGGGCTCACCAAGGAGCTCACCGACTACGGGATCCAGCACTTCCTCGGGCTCAACGCGACGCCGGACGCCGCGGTCGACGCGATGCTCTCCGCCGCGCTGGAGAACGGCGGGCGCGACAACGTCACGATCATCGTGGTGGATGTGCGGCGCAGTGCGAGCGACGACGGATCCTCCTCCACCGCTCCGATCCCCGTCCCTTAGCGCACCGATTGCGCTGAGCCGCTCCCACAGGGAGACGGCTCGCGGTGGGATGGCGGGATGGATCCTGCCGAGACGATCGTCCTCCCCGCCGTCGCTGCGGCTCCGCCGCGCGGCCCGCTCCCTCTGCTGGCCGCGATCGTCCCGGTGGTCTCCGGCGTCGTCCTCTTCGCCGTCACCGGCTCGCCGCTGTCCTTGAGCTTCGCCGCGCTCGGACCCGTCATGATCCTCGCCTCGTTCCTGGACGGGGTTCGCCAGCGGCGCCGTGCCGTCCGCGTCGCGCGAGCCGACGAGGCGAGGGCGTGGGCGCAGGTCGAACGGGTCGTGGCCGAACACGAGGCGACCGAGCGCGGGCGTCGGCTGCGGGCGACGCCGGATCTTGCCGCCTGCCTGGCGGATCCGCCGACGCGCCCGGTCGCCCTCGCGGAGACCGTCGAGATCGCGGTGGGCCGAGGGGAGGGGGGCTCGCCGCTGCGGTTCAGCGGCGGGGGAGAACGGGTCGATGCGTTCCGCGGCCGACATCGGCGTCTGCCGGGAGTGCCCGTGACGGTGCCTCTCTCCGCCGGACTCTGCGTGCGAGGGCCGGCGCCGATCGCCGCGGCTGTGGCGAGAGCGCTGGTGCTGCAGCTGTGTCTTCGGCACGCGAGCGGCGCGATCCGTCTCGAAGGCGATGGCGTCGCCGCGCTCGGCCTGGGCGCACTGCCGCAGGCCCGTCTCAGCCCGCACGGCTCTGGCGCCGTGCACGTCGGCGCGCAGCGAAGTGCGCCCTTCGGACCCAGGCTCTGCCTGATCGCCGCGGGGACACCGCCGCCGGCGGGCTATCACGCGGTGCTCGACGTCGCCGAGCCCGGTTCCGCCCTGCTGAGCACTCTGGACGGGACTCGCAGTTGTCGTGCAGAGGGCGTCTCGCGCGAACAGGCGGAAGCGATCGTCGAGCGCCTGGCGCGGGAACAGGGGGAGGAGGTGACGATCCCCGCAGCGGTGGCGCTGCGCGACCTGCTGTTGCTCACGGCGGACGGAGAGCCGGACGGCATCGCCGGTCCTCGTCCCGCGGTGCAGGAGGGCTTGTGGACGGCGATCGGGCGGGATGCCGCCGGGCTCGTCGCACTCGACCTCGTCGGTGACGGGCCGCATGCGCTCGTGACCGGCGTCACCGGAGCGGGCAAGAGCGAGCTCCTGGTGAGCTGGGTCGCGGCGCTGGCCGCCGCGCACTCCCCGGAGCAGGTGGGCTTCGTGCTGGCTGATTTCAAGGGGGGCACGGCCTTCGAACGGCTGCGCGTGCTGCCGCACGTCGCCGCCGTGATCACCGACCTCGACGCCGCGGGAGCCGAACGCGGCGTGCGGAGCCTGCGGGCCGAGTTGCGGCGCAGGGAGGGCATCCTCGCCGAGCGCGGGGCGCACAGCGTCGCAGAGACGGGGGGAGCGCTCGGCCGGCTGGTGATCGTCGTCGACGAGTTCGCGGCGCTGCTGCAGGAGCATCCGGATCTGGCGGCCGTGTTCACGGACATCGCCGCCCGCGGGCGCGCGCTCGGCGTGCACCTGATCCTCGGCACGCAGCGCGCCACCGGAGTGATCCGCGATGCGCTGGCGGCGAACTGCCCGCTCCGGATCGCCTTGCGGGTCACGGATCCGGCGGACAGCAGGGCGATGATCGGCAGCGACGCGGCGACCCGGCTGCAGGGCGACGCCGGAGGGCGCGGACTCGCGTACCTGCGCCGTCCTCAGGACGCGGAGCCGTCGGCGTTCCGCGTCGCGCGGACCGGCGCGGAGGATCTCGCGGAGCTCTCGAACCGCTGGCGCAGCGCGCCGCGCGTGCCGAGCCCCTGGCAGGCGGCCCTGCCGCGGCGGCTGGGTCGGGACGCCCTGCCAGCGGCACAGCCCGGGGAGATCGTGCTCGGGCTCGCAGACGAGCCGGAGCAGCAGCGGCAGATGCCGCGCACGCTCCGCCTCGGCGAGGATCGAGGGCTCACGGTGTTCGGCGGGCCTGGGAGCGGGAAGAGCAGCGTCCTGCGCGCGGCCGTGGCGCAGGCGCCGGACGGGGTGCTGTTGTCCGCGGACCCCGAGCAGGCGTGGTCGGTGATCGACGAGATCGCGGAAGGGCATCGCCCCGTGCCGACGCTGCTGGCGGTCGACGATCTGGACCGGCGCCTCGCGTCCTTCCCGCTCGAGTACGCCTCCGCCTGGGCGGAGCGGTTGCAGCGCGTCGTCCACCTCGCCGCGGGGCAGGGCACGGTGCTCATCAGCACCTCACGGTGCACAGGTCAGGTCGCCGTCCTTGCGGATCTGCTGCCGGAGCGCGCCCTGCTGCGCGCCCCGAGCCGCACAGAGCACCTCACCGCCGGAGGCGAGCCAGGAGCATACGATCCCGACCGTCCACCGGGGCGCGCTCGCCTGGGCGGCGCGGAGGTGCAGTTCGTGCTGCCGGAAGCGGTGAGCACTGAGGCCACTTCGCCGGCACCGCGGCGCCGCAGTGCGACCGCGCGCGCCGGCACCCCGCAATGGGAGCCGCGGGCGCCGCTCGTCGGTGTGGTGTGCACGGTGCCGCCGCGCACGGCGGACGCGCTCGCCGCGCGATTCGGACGCGCCGCGGTGCGGGTGCTCGGGGAGGGAGGCCCTCTCGTGCTGCCGGATGAGGCGGAGCTGACCGGCGGGACGAAGGAAAGAAGAGGGCGCTCCGCACATCGGGAACGGGAGCCGGCGGGTCTCCTCGTGCTGGTCGGCGACGGAGATGCCTGGCAGCGGCAGTTCGCGCTCTGGCAGCGGGTCGTCCGCACCGGCGAGGTCGTGGTGCTCGCCGAAGCCGCCCGGGATCTGCGCCTGCTCGCCGGCGTCCGCGAACTGCCGCCCTATGCGGCGCCGCATGCGGGGCGGGCGTGGACCATCGATCAGGACGGCCGACCGTCCAGGGTGATCCTGCCCACCCCGCGGGGCGGACTCAGCCCAGCAGCTCGTCCAGCGGCGTGAGGGGCAGGTCGTGCGCGGTGGCCACGCCGGCGCTGGCGATCTTGCCGCCGGTCACGTTGAGACCGCCGGCGAGAGCGGCATCTGCGCGGAGCGCCGCCTGCCAGCCGCGTCCCGCGATCTGCCTCACGTACGGCAGGGTCGCGTTGGTGAGCGCCGAGGTGGACGTGTTCGGTACGGCGCCCGGCATGTTCGCCACGCAGTAGAACACGGTGTCGTGCACGCGGAACGTGGGGTCGTCGTGCGTGGTCGGATGCGTGTCCTCGAAGCAGCCGCCCTGGTCCACCGCGATGTCCACGAGCACGCTGCCGGGACGCATCTCAGCGACCATGTCGTTCGTGACCAGCTTCGGCGCCTTCGCGCCAGGGATCAGCACCGATCCGATGACGAGGTCCGAGTTCACGACTGCACGGCGCAGATCGAGCGGATTCGACGCCGCCGTCTTCACCCGGCCGCCGAAGAAGTCGTCGAGGTAGCGCAGCCGGGCGATGTTGGTGTCGAAGATGGTCACATCCGCGCCCATGCCCGCCGCGATCACGGCGGCGTTCGCACCCGCGACGCCGCCGCCGATCACCGTCACGGTGGCGGGGCGGGTGCCCGGGACGCCCGACATCAGCAGGCCGAGGCCGCCGTGCGAGCGCATCAGGGTGTTCGCGCCGACCAGTGGCGCGAGACGGCCCGCGACCTCGCTCATCGGGGCGAGCAGCGGCAGCGCGCCCGAGGCCAGCTGCACGGTCTCGTAGGCGATCGCGGTCATGCCCGACTCGGCGAGTCTGTCGGTGAGCGGGCGGTCGGCGGCGAGGTGCAGATACGTGAACAGCACCAGGTCGCTGCGGAAGCGGTGGTACTCGCTGGCGATCGGCTCCTTCACCTTCAGCACCAGCTCGGCGCGGGCCCAGACCTCGTCGGCGTCGTCGAGCATCGTCGCTCCCGCCTCCACATAGTCGGCGTCCGACATCGAGGAGCCGGCACCGGCGCCGGACTGCACGAAGACCTCATGACCGGCCTGCACGAGATCGTGCACGCCGGCGGGCGTGAGGGCGACGCGGAACTCGTTGTTCTTCACCTCGCTGGGGACAGAGATCCTCATCGTGGCTCCTTTCCTTCCCTATGACGGGTACGGCCCCTTCTGGGGGCGCTCAGATTCCGGCGCCGGGGCGGATGGCCCCCACGCCGCTGCCGCCTCCGAGGACGGCAAGTGGAAGGGCCGAGGCGAGGCTGTCCACCTGCGCGTCGGTCAGCGCGCCCGCACGGGCGAGCAGGGTGGCGGCGACGATCGTCGCCGCGCGGCCGGAGCCGTCGAGCATCTTCAGGGCGACCGTGGCACCGTTCGGGGCCACCATCACCATCACGCCCTCCGCGCCGTGCTTCGCGAACACGCCGAGCTTCTCGATCGCGATGGTGTCGGGGCGGCCTGGACCCTCGATCGTCCACGGGTTCTCCCGCACCGTGCGCACCAGTGCGCCGGCGACGCGGTGCAGCGCGAACGGAGAGCGCTCCGAGGCGGTGCCGATGCGATGCACGGCCCTGGCGAGACCGGTGAGCGTGATGGCGTGCACGGGGGCGCCGCAGCCGTCGATGGCCGTGGCCGCGATGCGCTCGCCGCTGAGCCGCTCGACGACGTCCTTGATGTGCGCCTGCAGCGGATGATCCAGGTCGAGGTAGCCGTCGGTCGGCCAGCCGTTCGCGATGCAGGCGCGCAGCATCGTGGCGTGCTTGCCGGAGCAGTTCATCCGGATGCGCGCCTTGCCGGCGTGATCGCGCACGAGCTCGTCCCTGGTCGCCGAATCGCCGGGCCAGTCCGCGGGGCAGCCAAGGTCGTCCTCGGTGAGTCCGCCCGCCGCGAGGATCTCGCGCACCACCGCGACGTGCCTGTCGGTGCCGTTGTGGCTCGCCGTGGCGAGCCCGAGCTGCTCGCCCTCGAGCGGGGCGCCGGCGGTGAGGCACGCGATCGCCTGCAGCGGCTTCAGGCTGGAGCGGGGCAGCACCAGCGCGTCGGAGTTGCCGTGGCGGACCACGACCTCGCCCTCCGGGGAGAGCACGACAGCTGCTCCGATGTGGCGGGATTCGATGAATCCGTTCCGTTCGACGACGGCGAGTTCCACGGCATCCTGGACGGTCAGAGTCTGCACCACGAGTGCCAGCCTAGTGGGCGCGCGCACTGCCGACAGGCGCATTTCGACCCTGGCGGGCGGGATCCTGGCACGATGGATCCATGACCCTCGGCACGCATCACTACGCCCTCCGCGCCACCTGGACCGGGAACAGGGGCACCGGCACCTCGGGCTATCGCGACTACGACCGCGCGAGCACGGTTAGCGTCGAGGGCAAGCCGGATCTGCTGGCATCCTCCGACAAGCCGTTCCGGGGGGATCCCACCCGCTGGAACCCCGAGGACATGCTGCTCGCGGCGCTCAGCGAGTGCCACCTGCTGAGCTACCTGCACGCCTGCGTGACGGCGGGTGTCGTCGTCGTCGACTACCGCGACGAGGCCGCCGGCACGATGCAGGAGGACGGGCGAGGAGGCGGCGCGTTCACCGAGGTGACGCTGCATCCGGTGGTGACCATCGCCGAGGAGTCGATGCGCGCGGCCGCCGAGGCCGCGCATGCGCAGGCCAACGCCTGGTGCTTCATCGCGAACTCGGTGTCGTTCCCGGTGCACCACGAGGCGACGATCCTGGTCGCGGATCCCGTCGTGCACAGGGCGTGATCCGCGCGGTCAGCGCCGCTCGTGGGGCAGGGCCTGCTTGATCTTCTCGATCGTGCCCTGCGCCGGCACCTCGTTGTAGACGCCGGCGAGCTCCTGCTCGCTCAGCGCGTGGATCGCCGCCATGATCTCGTCGGTCGCGCCGCGGCGGGCACGGCCGGAGTTCGCGGCGCCGTGATGCGAGAGGTCGAGCGGCTCGCCGAAGCGGATCGTGACCTTCGAGCCGATCTTGGGCATGCTCGCGCCGACGGGCATCGCCTTGTCGGTGCCGATCACGCCGACCGGCACCACCTTCGCCCCCGTCTGCAGCGCGAGGAACGCGACTCCCGTGCGTCCCTTGTAGAGGCGGCCGTCGGTCGACCGCGTGCCCTCGGGGTAGAGGGCGACCGCGAGTCCCCGGTCCAGCAGCTTCCGCTGCGCGTCCAGCGCGTCCAGCGCCGCCTGCCCCGCGCCCCGGCGCACCGGGATCGCGCCGACCGCGCGCATGAAGTTCGCCACGAAGCGGCCCTTGAGGCTCGTGCCCTCGAAGTAGCTCGACTTCGCGAGGAAGTGCACGCGGCGGGGCGCCGCGACGGGGATCGCGATCGAGTCGATGAAGGAGAGGTGGTTCGACGCGATGATGATCGGCCCGTCCATCGGCACGTTCGCGCGGCCCTCGATACGAGGGCGGTAGATGAGCCGCGTGAGCGGGATCAGGATCATCCGGCCGAGCAGGTAGGTCGCCCCGGCCCGATGCAGTTCTTCGTCTTCGGCCTGGTGCTGATCCGCGACGGCTTCGTCGCGAGCCGCAGACGCTGCGGGTTCGGGTTCCGGGGTCACCAGACAAGGCTAGATCAGGATCCATTCCGCGATCGGAATGGGCTCGCGTGGCGGAACGGCGGGGCGGATCGCCCCGCCTCCCAGCGGCGGCAAAGCCCGATAGGGCAGGATAGGCGGGTTCGTCTCTACGTCTCGAGGTCCTCCGTGCGCATCCGCCTTGCCGCTGCTCTCTCCGCCGTCGCAGCGACGGCACTCCTGCTCTCCGGCTGCGCCGGCGCCGGGAGCCCCTCCGCTTCGCCGTCCCCGTCCGCGTCGTCGTCGTGCCTGCTCGACGCCAAGCCGGGCAAGACCTCCGACGCCGTCAAGGTCGAGGGCGAGGGCAAGGACCTGAAGGTCACGGTGCCGTCCGGCACGGACGTCGATGCCGCCGCCTCCGTCGAGCGCACGATCGTGAAGAAGGGCGACGGCGAGGAAGTGAAGTCCGGCGACCTCGTCTCCGCGCAGTACCGGATCGTCAGCGCGGCCGACAACACCGTGCTCGACTCCAGCGCGCGTCAGGCGGACGACCAGCTGCCGGTGCTCCTGGATCCGCAGCAGCAGTCGCTCTTCGTCGTTGCGCTCGGCTGCCAGCCGCTCGGCTCCTCGGTCGTGATGGCGGTCCCCGGCAAGATGTTCGGCGACGGCGGCAAGGCCGTCGTCGTGTACGCCCAGTCGATCAAGAAGCTGCCGACGGTCGCCACGGGCAAGGACGTGGCTCCGGTCGACGGAATGCCCGGCGTCAAGCTCGCCAAGGACGGCGCGCCTGAGATCACGATCCCGAAGGCCGACCCGCCGACCGAGACGAAGATCGCCCAGCTGAAGCAGGGCGATGGGCCGACCGTGGCCAGCGGCGACCAGGCCATCGTGCAGTACCGCGGCGTGACCTGGGCCGACGGCAAGGAGTTCGACTCCAGCTGGAAGCGCGGCACCCCCGCGCAGTTCCCGACGACCGGCGTCGTCGCGGGCTTCAAGAAGGCGCTCGAGGGGCAGAAGGTGGGCTCGCAGGTGCTGGTCGTGATCCCGCCGGCCGACGGCTACGGCGCCCAGGCCTCCGGATCGATCCCCGCCAACTCGACGCTCGTCTTCGTGATCGACATCCTCGGCACGGTTCCGGCGGCGACGCCGGCGCAGTGACCGCTTCCTGACCTGATCGGGGCCCGCCACGTCGCGCGACGTGGCGGGCCCCGTTCCGTTCGAGGGCATACGGCCTAGGCTGAGGCCATGCGTCGCGTCCTCGTCCTCGGCTCCACCGGCTCCATCGGCACTCAGGCCCTCGACGTGATCAGGGCGAATCCGGATCGTTTCGAACTGGTCGGGCTCGCCGCGGGCACCCAGGCCGAGCTGCTGGAGCAGCAGGCCGAGGAGTTCGGCGTGGAGGACACGGCTCTCGGCGCCGCCGAGACAGAACAGCTGGTCCGCGACGTCGAGGCCGACGTGGTGCTCAACGCGATCACCGGCTCCATCGGGCTCGGGTCGACCCTCGCCGCGCTGAAGGCCGGCCGCACTCTGGCGCTCGCCAACAAGGAGTCGCTGATCGTCGGGGGCTCCCTCGTGACCGCGCTCGCCGCACCCGGCCAGATCGTGCCCGTCGACTCCGAGCACTCCGCGCTCGCGCAGGCGCTGCGTTCCGGGACGAAGCAGGAGGTCCGCAGGCTCGTCGTGACCGCGTCCGGAGGGCCTTTCCGCGGCCGGTCCCGCGAGGAGATGGCCGCGGTCACCCCCGCGGAGGCGCTCGCGCACCCCACCTGGGACATGGGGCGCATGGTCACCACGAACTCGGCGACGCTCGTGAACAAGGGCCTCGAGGTCATCGAGGCGCACCTGCTGTTCGACGTGGACTACGAGCGCATCGAGGTCGTCGTGCATCCGCAGTCGATCGTGCACTCGATGGTGGAGTTCGTGGACGGATCCACGATCGCGCAGGCATCCCCGCCCGACATGCGCCTGCCCATCTCACTGGGTCTCGATTGGCCGAATCGTGTGGGCGGCGTCGGACGGCCGATCGACTGGACCAAGGCCGCGAGCTGGACCTTCGAACCCCTCGACAACGGGGCCTTCCCGTCGGTCGCCCTGGCGAAGCACGTCGGCCGCGCCGGGCGCACCTTCCCGGCCGTCTACAACGCCGCGAACGAGCAGGCCGTGAACGCGTTCCACGAGGGGCGGCTCAGCTTCCTCGCGATCGTCGACACGATCCAGCGCGTCGTCGACGCCCACGAGCCGCCCGACGAGCTCACGGTCGAGTCCCTGGCCGCCGCCGAGGCGTGGGCCCGAGCGACCGCAGACCGGATGATCGCCGCACAGGCGTGAGGCACCGGACCGGATCCGCTGGATCCTGGCGAGTGCACAGCTCCGGCACGGCCGTTTCCTAGCCCGGCACCGGTAACGTGGCGGGGTGGAGATCCTGCTATACATCGGCGGCCTGCTGTTCGTGCTGGTCGGGCTCGGTGTCTCGATCGCCCTGCACGAGCTCGGGCATCTCGTTCCCGCCAAGCTGTTCGGCGTGCACGTCGGTCAGTACATGATCGGGTTCGGGCCGCGGCTGTTCTCGAAGAAGATCGGCGAGACCGAGTACGGCGTCAAGGCGCTGCCGATCGGCGGCTTCATCTCCATGTCCGGCATGTACCCGCCTTCACCCGGCGATCAGGGCGACGACGGAGGGCGGAGCCGATCGCGCGGCGCCTTCCGTACCCTCATCCAGGACGCGAGGGCCGCGAACGACGAGACGATCGACCCCGAGCGCGCGAGCCGCGTCTTCTACCTGCTGCCGGTGTGGAAACGGGTCATCGTCATGTTCGGCGGCCCGTTCATGAACCTGGTCCTCGCGGTCGTCACGTTCACGGTGCTGCTGAGCGGCATCGGGCTGCAGCAGGGCACGACCACGATCGCCTCGGTCTCGGAGTGCGTGCTGCCCGCCGGATCCACGCAGACCTCGTGCTCCGCATCGGATCCGGTGGCCCCTGCGGCGCAGGCCGGCGTGAAGCCGGGGGACAGGATCGTCTCGGTCGACGGGAAGGACGTCAGCACCTTCGCCGAGGCCAGCGCGATCATCCAGGCCTCGCCAGGCAAGGCCCTCCCGCTCGTCGTCGAGCGCGACGGATCCCGGCTCACGCTGCAGCTGACCCCTGTCGCCGCCCAGCGGCAGGAAGCGGATGGCAACGGGCGCGCGGTCGTGGACGACAAGGGCAATGCGGTGATGCACACGGTCGGCTACGCCGGAGTCGGCGCGCAGCTCGCCTACGTGCAGCAGCCGCTGTCCGCCGGCTTCGATCAGGCGATGGCGAACACCGGATCCGTCGTGCAGCTCATCGGCAACCTGCCCGTGCGGCTGTGGGACGTGGGCGTCTCACTCGTCACCGGCACCCCACGGGATCCGAACGGACCGCTCAGCGTGATCGGCGTCGGCCGCATCGCCGGCGAGGTGGCCGCGGCCGATGCGCCGCTGCTGAACCGCTTCGCCGTGCTGCTGAGCCTCATGGGCTCGCTGAACGTCGCGCTGTTCGTGTTCAACCTGATCCCGCTGCTGCCCCTGGACGGCGGGCACATCGTGGTCGCGCTGTGGGACGGGTTGAAGCGCGCCTGGGCCAAGGTGGCCGGGCGTCCGAAGCCCAAGCCCGTCGACGCCACCCGGCTCGTGCCGTTGACGATCGTCGTGGCCGCGCTGCTCGTCGGCATGGGCGGTCTGCTGCTCGTCGCCGACCTGTTCAACCCCGTGTCGATCGGCTGATTCTTCAGCTCAGGGCGTGTCCGACCAGGCGTTCCAGGGTCGTCATGCCGTCGCGGGACAGGATCGATTCCAGGTGGCCCTGCACGGAGGCGAACGCCGGGCCGCGCAGCGCGTAGACGTCGCCTGAAGCTGCATCGGCGGATACTTCGGCGACCCCGGCTTCCGTCGTGCCGGGCGCGACGCGCGCCGTGAACGTGTTGTAGAAGCCGATGGAGGCGTCCTCGCCGAACACCGGCACCGCCTTCTGCAGACCCTGGTGCGGACTGGCGAGCGGCGCCAGCTCGATCCCGAGCGAGTCCGCGAGGATCTGGTGGCTGAGGCACACCGCGAGCAACGGGCGCGCCGTCTCGCGGCGGCGTGCCACGAGCGCGCGCATCCGGGCGATGCGCGGCGAGGAGTCGTCCCTCGGGTCGCCGGGGCCGGGGCCTGCGATGAGCAGGTCGGCGGCGTCGATCTCGGCGTCGTCGGCCTCCGCCCACGGCTGGATCCGCACCTCGAGTCCGAGGTGGCGCAGCTGGTGCGCGAGCATCGTGGTGAAGCGGTCCTCGGCGTCCACGACCACGGCCGTGCGCCCGGCGAAGGGCGAAGCCGTCGACGCCTCGGTGCCGCCGTCCTGCGGGTTGATCCAGAACTCGGCGAGGCGGGCGTTGCGCGAGGCGAGCAGAGCCTGGATCGCGGGATCGTCGGCCGGGGTCGCCCCGGATCCGGGCGCATCGGCATCCTCACGGGCCTCTGCGGCGGTGTCGCGCGCGACGGCGCCGATCGCACCCAGCACGCCCGCGGCCTTGCCGTGGGTCTCGCCGACCTCGCCGGCCGGATCGGAGTGGCGCACGAGTGTGGCGCCGACCGGCACGCTGACCTCGCCGTCCTTGAGGTACACCGTGCGGATGAGGATCGGCGCGTCCAGGTCGTGGCCGCCCGCGTCGTTCGGCGTGAAGAGCGCCGCCACGCCGGAGTAGTAGCCACGAGGCTTGCGCTCGTGCCGGCGGATCACCGTGCACGCGTTCTGCATTGGGGATCCGGTCACGGTCGGCGCGAACATGGTCTCGCGCAGGATGTCGCGCGGATCCAGCCGGCTGCTGCCGCGCAGCATGTACTCGGTGTGCGTGAGTCGCGACATCTGCTTGAGGTGCGGGCCGGTGATCCGCCCGCCGTCGGAGCAGACCGCGCTCATCATCTTGAGCTCCTCGTCGACCACCATGAACAGCTCCTCGGTCTCCTTCGTCGAGGAGAGGAACTCGCTCAGCGCCGCCGTGGTCGACCCGCCCGCAGGGTGTCGGAACGTGCCGGAGATGGGGTTCATGGTCACGACGCCGCCCTGGGCGACGACGTGCGCCTCGGGGCTCGCGCCGACCGCGACCACGCCGGGGGTGACGACCGCGAACGTCCAGTACGCGCCGCGCTCGTGCTCCAGCAGCGCTCGGAACCAGGTGAGCGCCGCCGTGCGCTCCGCGTCAGGGACCGTCGTGTCGATGCGGGCGGTGTAGTCGCGACGGATCACGAAGTTCGCACCCTCGCCGCGCCCGATCTCGTCGGCGATCACGCGCTCGACGATCGTGGCGTACTCCTCGTCGCTGAGGTCGAAGCCGCCGTCGTGCAGCGGGATCGGATCCGCGGGCAGCGCCGCGCGCACCTCGTCCGCGGGCAGGTGCAGGTGCTCGTCCACGATCAGGCAGCGCAGCGGAGCGCCGTCGTCCTGCGCCTCGAAGCCGCGCTCGCGGACCTGGCGATAGGGGACGAGCGAGAACACCTCGCGGCGCTCGCCGCCGGTGCCCAGGGGGATGTCGGCGAGGTTCGTCACGTCGACGATCTCGCCGGTGAGCAGCTCGACGCTGTCGGAGCCCTCGCGGGCGAGCAGGACGAAGGACGAATCGAGGGCGTGGATCCGGTCGGCGGTGGTCATTGAGGGTTCTCCTGAAAGAGGGATCCGACGCGGCAGAAACGACAAGACCGCCCCGGAAGGCGGTCTGGATCGTGGGTCGCGAACTCTCCGCCTAAGAGGCGGGCCACCAAGAGCGGTTCACGGACATGCGCCGAAACTACCACACGGATCCCGTCCAGCTGCGCACGGGTACCCTGGATGACGTGCCAGCTGTGAACCTGGGGATGCCCCGGATCCCCGACGTCCTCGCCCCGCGACGCAAGAGCCGCCAGATCAAGGTCGGCAAGGTGCTCGTCGGCGGCGGTGCTCCCGTCAGCGTGCAGTCGATGACGACCACGAAGACCACCGATATCAACGGGACGCTGCAGCAGATCGCCGAGCTCACGGCCTCCGGCTGCGAGATCGTGCGCGTCGCGGTGCCGTCGCAGGATGATGCGGACGTGCTGCACATCATCGCGAAGAAGAGCCAGATCCCGGTCATCGCGGACATCCACTTCCAGCCGAAGTACGTGTTCCAGGCGATCGATGCCGGCTGTGCTGCGGTGCGCGTGAACCCGGGCAACATCCGCAAGTTCGACGATCAGGTCGGCGCGATCGCGAAGGCGGCGAAGGATGCGGGCGTCTCGTTGCGCATCGGCGTGAACGCCGGCTCGCTCGACCCGCGCCTGCTCGAGAAGTACGGCAAGGCCACTCCCGAGGCGCTCGCCGAGAGCGCGCGCTGGGAGGCGTCGCTGTTCGAGGAGCACGACTTCCACGACTTCAAGATCTCGGTCAAGCACAACGACCCCGTCGTCATGGTGAAGGCCTACCGTCTGCTCGCCGCGATGGGCGACTGGCCGCTGCACCTCGGCGTGACCGAGGCCGGTCCGGCGTTCCAGGGCACGATCAAGTCGGCGACCGCCTTCGGGATCCTGCTCGGCGAGGGCATCGGCGACACGATCCGCGTCTCCCTGTCCGCACCTCCCGCCGAGGAGGTCAAGGTCGGCCACCAGATCCTGCAGTCGCTGAACCTGCGCGAGCGCAAGCTCGAGATCGTGTCCTGCCCCTCCTGCGGGCGGGCGCAGGTCGACGTCTACACGCTCGCCGAGAACGTCACCGAGGGCCTCAAGGACATGACCGTGCCGCTGCGCGTGGCCGTCATGGGCTGCGTCGTGAACGGTCCTGGCGAGGCCCGCGAGGCCGATCTCGGCGTCGCCTCCGGCAACGGCAAGGGGCAGATCTTCGTCAAGGGCGAGGTCATCAAGACCGTGCCCGAGGAGGACATCGTCGCGACCCTCATCGAGGAGGCGAACCGCATCGCCGACGAGATGGGGCCGAACGCGCCGCTCGGCACCGCGCAGGTCGTCACCAGCTGAGGGGCACCCCGTAGCGCGAGGCCTCCGCGGAGGGCCGCGTGACAGAGTGGGACCTTTCCGAGGAGGAATCATGAGCCAGCTTCCTGTTGCCGTGCAGCGCATGGTCGACGCCATCAACGATGCCGACACCGAGGCGTTCGTCGCCGCCTTCACGCCGGACGGCTTCGTCAGCGATTGGGGCACCGTCAAGGCGGGCCCCGAGGGCGTGCGCGCCTGGGCCGGGTCCGACGCGATCGGCGCCGGCGCCCGCATGACCGTTCTGTCCGCGGACACCGACGGCGACACGACCCGGATCCGCTTCGGCTGGCGCAGCAGCGTCTTCAACGGCGAGTCGGACGGGATCTTCGTGGTCTCCGACGGCCTCCTGGCCAGCTTCACCATCCCGCCGTCGCACTGACGTCGCGGCGTTCCCCGTCACCTTGTCTGGAGTCTCCGTGTCGCACAGCACCGTCGTCACCTTCCCTTCGGGGTCCCTCGTCGAGTCGGCGCGCGTCGTGGGCGTGCATCCGGCGGAGGGCGGAGCGGTGGTCGTGCTGGACCGTACTCCGTTCCACCCCGTCGACCACACCTGGCCGGATCAGCCGGGCGATCGGGGTGCGCTGCGCGTGGATGACGTCGAGGTCGCGGTGACCGAAGCGGTCATGGCGGCGGTGAGCGACGAGGGCGAGGTCGCGGTCGGTGCGGACATCCCGGTCAAGCGCGGTGCCGAGGGCTGGACCTGGCTCGTCGGGCACCGGGTCGAGGCCGTTCCTTCGGCGCTCGCGGCGGGCGCCTCGGCCGAGGCGACGGTCGATGCGGAGCGTCGTGCGGGGCTGAGCCGCGGGCACACCGCCTGTCACCTCGCGTCGCTGGCGCTGGATCTCGCGGTCGCGGATCTGTGGCGCAAGGATCCCGGATCCGATGCGCTCGGCACTCCCGATTTCGAGAGCCGCGCGAACCAGACGAGCTTCATCGACGAGGGCGGCTCGGTCGACGAGTACCGGCTCGGCAAGAGCCTGCGCAAGGCGGGGTTCGATACCGAGGGGTTCGCCGCGACTCTGGCGGAGCGCGAGGATCGGATCAACGCGCAGCTCGCCGCCTGGGTGGCGTCCGGCGCATCGAGCCGGATCGAGGTCGACGGCGAGACGATCGTGGATCGCCGTCGCTGGGTGTGCGGGCTGCCAGAGGGCACCGCATCGATCCTCTGCGGCGGCACGCACGTGTCGTCGCTCGCGGAGTTCGCGTCGATCCGGGTGTCGCTGGATCTGACGGATCCGCAGCTGCTGGTCATGAAGACCTCGGCTGTGCCGGCGTAGTTCGCGTCAGACTGGGAGCATGACGATCTGCGAGGTCCCGGCCGCTCCCGCTGTGCACCCGGCGCTGGCCGGCAGATTCAGCCCGGTCGGATTCGACCCGGAGTTCGAGATCGGCGCCGCGCACGTCGATTCGCTGCTGGACGCGGCGCGGATGGCGCCGTCGGCGGGGAACGGCCAGCCCTGGATGTTCCTCGTCGCTCGCCGGGGCGATGCGATCCACCGGCGGCTCGTGCCGCATCTCGCGCGGAGCTCATCGATGTGGGCGCCCGATGCGTCGCTGCTGGTGGTGAACTGCACGCAGGTGCTGGTCGAGGGGACCGTGGACTGGGCGTACTCGGAGTTCGCCGGCTACGACCTCGGTCAGGCCGTCGCCCACATGACCGTCCAGGGCCTTCATCTCGGACTCGACGCGCACCAGTTCCGGGCCTTCGATCGCGACGCGCTCGCCGCCGAGTTCCAGATCCCGCCTCATTGGGAGGCCACCACCATGACCGCGTTCGGTCGTGCCTCCCATGCCCCCGGGGACGTCTCGTCCGCGGGCACGAGCCGTGAGCGGGCCGGCCGTGACGAGATCACCTGGGCTCGCGACTGATCGCTTTCCGCGATCCCGTCACGCCGCCGCGCGGAACCGCTTCCGCCATGGTCGGACGCCCGCCCAGGCGTATCGGAGGGCAGGTCTGGACGGGAGCGCGAAGGTCTGCCCGCGAGGGTGATGAAGGACGAAGTCTTCCTTCTCGCGGCGGGTGATCCGCCAGCCGCCATGGTGCAGTTGCATGTGATGGAACCTGCACAGCAGGATGCCGCGGTCGATGTCGGTCCGCCCGTCATCGCGGACCCACTCGTCGATGTGGTGCGCTTCGCCGAAGGACGCCGGGCGATCGCAGCCTGTCCATCGGCATCCACCGTCTCGGATGGCGAGCGCGACGCGCTGCTTGGGCGTGAAGAGGCGGTGTTCGCGGCCGACGTCGAGCGGGTTCCCACGGGAATCGACCGTGACCCTGACAGCGCCGACATCGCACGTCTGCTGCTGGGCGACCGCCGAGGGGAATGAGTGCAGGTGGTCCTCCGCATGTGCGATCGGATCTGCGATGCCGTCGCCGTTCACGACCTGGACGATGCGGACTCCCGCACGTCGCGCACCGAACACGGCCGGGGCGTCGGCGAGAGCGCCGGTGCGGAGCAGATCGAGGAGCAGGTCGTAGGTCAGCTGGTCGTTCGTGCGCGGATCGTCGGTCAGAGCCTGCGCGCGGGCCTTCTCCTCGGCGTCGACGAAGCGGGGGCCGCCGGTCCGCGGGCGCATGGCGTTGGCGATGATGGTGGTCGCCCACGCGTAGCCTTCGTCATCGAAGTCGATCGCGCCCCGCTTGTGACCGTCGGCCGTGGTCCACACGCGGAACGAGCGCCGCGAGTAGCGTTCCTGGAATCGTCGGGCCGCACCCTCGGGGTCGAGCCGATCGCGGATCGTGCGCGCCGCCGAGCCCAGCATCTCCGGAGTGTCGTGGGCCGCGGCAGCCATGAGCTGGTCGGCGGCCACCTCCCACAGCTCGCGCAGGAGCGCGTCGTGCTCGGTCTCGTCGCACTCCGGCTCGTGCTCGCACTCGTGCTCGGTCTCGTCGGAGAGCGGAGGATCTGCGAGCCCCTGACGGATCGCGTCGTGCTGCGCCGACGTGATCCGCCCGTCGAGCAGGGCACGATCGAGCTCTGTGTGCCAGGGCGTGACCGGCTTCTCCGCGCGAGTCGATTCGTCGTCCGAAAACTGGTCGCCGGCGGCCGGGACCGAGGAAGCCGCCGCGACTGCCGAGGTGCGGAGCGACTCGCCGATGCGCACCTGCCGGCCGGCTTCGGCCCTCGTCGAGCCCGTGATCTCCTGCACGAGGGAGGCGACGTTCCTGTGTCCGCGGGACTGGGCGAGTCCGTTCTGCCCGGCTTCGCGGGAAGAACGGGCCGCGATGACGCCCGTGACCGCCGCCCGGATCCTCTCCCCGCTCTGGACCAGCGCTGTCGCCGCCGTGAGCGCATCGACTGCTTGCGCATCGTCGAGCCGCTCGATGAGCGGGATGAGATCGATCGGTTCGAGGGCATCACCGAGCAGCGCGCGCAGGGCCTGAACCTGTGCCTCGATGTCGGTGAAGAGTTCCATGCTCCATTCTCTCGAACACCACCGACATTCGGAGAGACGATCCAAGATCGGGGAAGAACTTCGAACGAGGGCTGACTGTGCGGATCGTCAGCGCACGTGGCCCTCGTGGACGCGACCTCCGGCGACATCGAGCTCTCGTTCGATCTGCGCGGCGAACGATGAGTGGTCGCCGATCAGCAGTGGCGCGGAGAGCAGCGCCGCTCGATGCGGATCGAAGTCGCGGAGGCGGCGGTGTCGCGCCCGGCGCAGCTGCGGATGGAAAGTCCGCCCGATCACCACATCGCGCGCAGGACGCGCTCGGCGTCCGCGGGAGAGGCCGTCGCGCCGTGCGGCAGCGGCGAGAGCGCGCGCCGCCTCGGCGACCGCCCGCGAGACGGGCGTCGCAGAACGGTCAGCGCCGATCGAGCCCGCGGTCGTCGATCCAGGTCCGCCAGGGGGTCACCGACCGGATGAACGCCACCGCGTCGAACGCGTCGCGTGCGCGGCCCGGCTGGACCACGTCGCCGTTGTGCCATCCGGTGGTGGCATCGAGCGCGATGGCGGCCGCCTCCGGCGCGGTGCGGAGGTCGATGACGGCATCGTCGATGCCTGATCGCTCCAGCGCCGCGTCCAGGCTGGACGGATCGAGCGATGCGAGCGGCGCGACGAAGGGGCGGGAATGCCCCGGGGGATCCGTGGGATCGGGGCGATGCAGCCATTGCTCGCCGCCGCCGAACGCGGTCCCGACCACCACGAGGTCGTCGCCGAGCCGGTCCGAGAGGTGCCCGCCCATGGTCGTCATCGGATCCGGGACGAACGGGGGAGCGGAGAACGGGGTCCGCTGCACATGCCCGTTGGCCGCCGAGACCACGATGCGGGGCTCCCGCTGCAGGACCCACTCCACGGTGTCGGCCATCCACTCGTCGCGGATGTTCGCGGCGGGCCAGGTGCGGGTGGGGCCCGCGGTCATCGCCTGCAGGAACGCATCGGCCGCCCTGGCGCTCTCGGCGGCGCGGATCGCGAAGTCCACCCGCTGCTCCGCCACGGCGCCACCGCCGAGCGCCGCGATCTGCTCGCGCCGACGTGCCCGGATGCGTGCGGTGAGATCGGCGATGCCGACCGTGATGACCGCCCGATCCGGCGCGGGCAGCGCCAGATACGCCCGGATGGAGGGCGCGGCCTGTGCCAGGCCTGTGCGGTCGTCGGGGAGATACCCGAACAGCGGCAGCAGGGTCTCTCGGATGTGCGCGGCGTAGTGCGGATCCGCCTCGTCGAGGAGACCGAGCGCGGCGAGGATCCCGGGCAGCGCGCTCGCTGAGGAATCGGGCAGATCCATCCCGTACCAGCGCGGGGCCGATCGCCCGGTCGCGGTGCGCTCGCGCATCCAGGTGAGCTGGTCGAGCATCTCCTGGCAGGCGCCGAAGCCGTAGGAGACGCCTTCGCGCAGGGTGTCCCGCAGGCCAGCGCGCCCGGTGCGGATCCACTCGTCGACGCGTCCTCCCTCCGGGAGCCCGCTCTCCGTCACGAGGGCGGTGAACCCGGCGCGCCGGTGCAGGAACCGGAACACGCGGTCGCGCAGCGCGAAGAACTCGTGGACGCGGTGCATCGACTCGCCGATCGCGACGACGCGGGCATCGCCCACGATGCCGAGAAGCGGTTCGAGGTCCGCGTCGTCGTCCTCATCCGGATCGACCGTGCGTAGGCGATGCGCGTGACTGCGGAGCCACGCGCTCAGGTCGTCCGCGGAGCCCTCAGACGACCGCAAAGGCCGCCTGCCCCTTCGCGACGTCGACGGAGTTCAGCACCACCTGGATGGTCGCGCCCGCGGCCGCCGAATCCGGCAGCGCCATCGAGGCGGTCACCGGCGGCTCCGTGATCTGCACGGTGCCGCGCTCGCCGTTGCGGCGGATCACCACCGCGGGGAAGGTCTCGCCGACGTGCGGCGCGAGCACGGCGGCCTCCACGAGGTCGAGCGTGCGCGAGTTCAGCGTGGACGACCGCTGCGCCGCGGCGCGCATCAGATCCGGAACCTGCGCCATGCTCTCGTGCACCCACGCGGGGATCTCCTCGCCGTGGCTCACCGCGAGCGAGATCGCGAGGGACCAGCGGTCAACGAGCCGCCGCAGCGGAGCGGTGGCGTGGGCATAGGGCGCGGCGATCGCGGCCTGCGTCGTCTCGGCCGGGACCTCGCCGTCGAACGCGACATAGCCGGCGCCGCGGAACAGCGCGGATGCGGCCTCCAGGATCGGCAGGGTGCGCGGATCGTCCCGGTCGAGGCCGCGCAGGTAGTCGCCGTACCGGCCCGCCGTCCACGGCACGCCGAGCGCCTCGGTCTGCCGGCGGAACGTGTCGAATGCGGCGTCGTCGGGCTGCGGCATGGTCCGCAGGATGCCGACCTTCGTCTGCAGCATGAGCTGCGCCGCGGCCATGCCGGTCATGAGCGACAGCTGCGCGTTCCAGTCCTCGATCGGCAGGGGCGTGCGGCGCTCGATCGCGTAGGTGCCGTCGTCCTTGCGCACGACCTCATCGTCGGGCAGGTTCAGGCTCGCACCGCCGCGCTGCGCCTCCTGCGCCAGACGCAGGCGCCCGACCTCAGGAAGGAGCGCGGCCGGGGTGTCCCTGCCTGCGTCGAGGTCCGCCTGGGTCGTGATGTAGTCCAGCTTCGCGCGGGAGCGGATCAGCGCACGTTCCAGCCGCGTGTCGGTGACGGTTCCGGCCGCGTCCAGGGCGAACGTCCACACGAGCGCGGGGCGGTCCTGATCCGGCAACAGCGAGGCGCGATCCTCGCTGAGCACGGGCGGATGCAGCGGGATCGTGCCGTCGGCCGCGTACAGCGTCTCGCCGCGGGCGCGGGCCGCCTCGTCGAGCGCGCCGCCCGCCGTCACGAACGACGGGACGTCCGCGATCGCATAGCGGACCGTGTAGCCGGATCCGCTCCGCTCGATCTGGAAGGCCTGATCGAGATCCATGGATCCGGCCGGGTCCAACGTGGCGAACGCGATGTGGCGCAGGTCCAGGTCCGGCAAGGGCGCCGAGGCCGACGCGGCCTCCGCGAGCGCCTCGGGTGAGAATTCCGCAGGAGCACCGATCTCGGTGCGCAGCGCCGCGAGCGCGGTGGCGAGCTCGCTCTGTGCGGCGGACGGGGCGACGTGCGATCGGCGCTGCGGCATGGGTTCAGCCTAGGCCGCCCTCCGCGTCCGAGCCGGGTATTAGCGTTGTGTCCATGACCACCTCTGCCGACAAGGCCCGCACCCTCGCCGCGCTCTACGCGGCCCCCGAGATCCTCCGCGTCGTGAACGTGTGGGACGTCGTCTCCGCCAAGGCGATCGCCGCCCTGCCCGAGACCACGGCCATCGCCACCGCGGGCCACTCCATCGCCTCCTCCTACGGCTACGCCGACGGTGCGATCCCGCGCGAGCTCATGCTCGACATGGTCGGCCGCATCGCCGCCGCGGTCGAGCTGCCGGTGACCGCCGACCTCGACGACGGCTACGGCGACGCGGGGGAGACCGTGCGCCTCGCGATCGGCGCGGGCGTCGTGGGTGCGAACGTCGAGGACCGGCTGCGCCCCCTCGCCGAGGCCGCGGCCGATGTCGAGGCGATGATCCGTGCCGGTGAGGCCGAGGGCGTTCCGTTCGTGCTCAACGCCCGCACCGACGCCTTCGTCCGCGGCGGAGGCCGCCCCGTCGAGGAGTCCGTCGCCGACGCGATCGCGCGCGGCCGGGCCTACCTGGACGCCGGTGCCACCGCGGTGTTCGTGCCGGGGATCCTCGACGCCGACACCACCCGCGCCCTCGTCGAGGGGATCGGTCACGGCAAGGTCAGCGTGATCGGCCTGCCCGGCGCGCTCACCTCCACCGAGTACGAGGCGCTCGGCGCCGCCCGCATCTCCTTCGGCCCGCTGCCGCAGCGGGTCGCCCTCACCGCGCTGCAGGACAACGCGGCAGAGCTCTACGCGGGCGGGGTCATCCCGGCGAGCACGCGCGCGCTGAACTGATCCGACCTGCCGATCGCCCCGCCTCTGCAACCCGCACAGGCGGGGCGATCGTCGTCAGTAGACTTGTCCGGTGGTCACACGTCTCTCGAACTTCTTCCTCCGCACGCTCCGCGAAGACCCGGCCGGCGCCGAGGTCGCGAGCCACAAGCTGCTGATCCGCGCCGGATACATCCGACCGCAGGCATCCGGCATCTTCGCCTGGCTTCCGCTGGGCTTGCGCGTCAAGGCGCGCATCGAGAAGGTCGTCCGCGAGGAGATGGCCGCCGCGGGCGCCCAGGAGGTGCACTTCCCGGCGCTCATGCCGCGTGAGGCATACGAGGCGTCCGGCCGCTGGGACGAGTACGGCGACCTGCTGTTCCGACTGCAGGACCGCAAGGGCGGCGACTATCTGCTCGCGCCCACGCACGAGGAGGCGTTCACGCTGCTCGTGAAGGACCTGTACTCCTCGTACAAGGACCTGCCGCTGACGATCTTCCAGATCCAGGACAAGTACCGCGACGAGGCCCGGCCCCGCGCCGGCCTGCTGCGCGGCCGCGAGTTCACGATGAAGGACGCCTACTCCTTCGACGCCAGCGATGCCGGTCTCGACGTCAGCTACCAGGCGCAGCGCGACGCCTACGAGCGCATCTTCCAGCGCCTGGGCCTGGAGTACGTCATCGTGCAGGCCGATGCCGGCGCCATGGGCGGATCCCGCAGCGAGGAGTTCCTGCACCCGACGCCCGTCGGCGAGGACACGTTCGTGCGTTCTGAGGGCGGCTACGCGGCCAACGTCGAGGCGTACACGACCGCGATCCCCGAGCCCCTCCCGTTCGATGCGGCGAGCGCCCCCGTGATCTTCGACTCGCCGAACACGCCCACGATCGAGACGCTCGTGACGCATGCGAACGCGAACCTCGAAGGCGACTTCACGGCGGCCGACACGCTGAAGAACGTCGTGCTCGCGCTCACGCACCTCGACGGCACCCGCGAACTCGTCGTCATCGGCATCCCCGGTGACCGCGAGGTCGACGAGAAGCGCGCGGAGGTCGCCTTCGCCCCCGCCGAGATCGAGCCGGCGACCCCCGACGACTTCGAGAAGCACCCGCTGCTGGTCAAGGGCTACATCGGCCCGTGGTCGCCCACCGGCGCGATCCTCGGCGAGGAGTCCGCGACCGGGATCAGGTACCTCCTCGACCCCCGCGTCGTCGAGGGCACGAGCTGGATCACGGGCGCGAACATCGATCAGAAGCACGCGCACTCCGTGATCGCGGGCCGCGACTTCTCCGCGGACGGCATCGTGGAGATCGCCAACGTGCGCGAGGGCGACCCCGCACCCGACGGATCCGGCCCCGTGCATCTCGCGCGCGGCATGGAGATCGGTCACGTCTTCCAGCTCGGCCGCAAGTACGCCGACGCGCTCGGGCTCAAGGTGCTCGACGAGAACGGCAAGCTCGTGACCGTCACGATGGGCTCCTACGGCATCGGCGTGACCCGCATCCTCGCGATCATCGCGGAGCTCAACAACGACGACAAGGGGCTCATCTGGCCCGCCTCCGTGGCACCGTTCGACGTGCACGTGGTGGCCGCGGGTCGCGACCAGGTCGCGTTCGAGGTGGCCGCGGACGCCGCGGCTCAGCTCGAGGCCGCAGGTCTCGACGTGCTCTACGACGACCGCCCCAAGGTCTCACCCGGGGTCAAGTTCGGCGACGCCGAGCTCGTGGGCGTGCCGCGCGTGCTCGTCGTCGGCCGCGGCGCCGCCGACGGCCAGGTCGAGCTGTGGGATCGTCGCAGCGGCGAGCGCGACACCGTCTCCCTCGCGGAGGCCCTGCAGGCGCTCACCGCGCGCTGATCCCGTTCCCGCACTGCGAAGGCCCCGGGGATCCGAATCGGATCCCGGGGCCTTCCGCGTGCGCGAGGGTCAGTCCGCCGTGATCTCGCAGCCCAGCGCGAGCGACGCGTAGGAGAGGATGTTCGCGCGGTAGGTCGTGGCGCCGTGCTCGAGGCCGATCAACGGGTAGAGGTCGTACGCGTCTTCGAGCGCGACGATGTTGCGCGCGATCACGGTGAGCTCCGCCGCGGGCCGGAAGACGCCGAGCGCCGCCCCGATCTCGATCGTGGAGCGGTAGAGGCTCACCTGGCGCTCCACGATCGAGCGATGCAGCGGACGGTACTGGGGCTGCTCGCGCAGCAGCGGGATGCTCTCGTACGCCATCCGCAGATGGTCGCTGATCTCATCGGGCACACCAGCCTCGACCAGCTTCGCGAGCCGACGGATCGGATCCGGCTCCTGCTCCGCGATCACCCTGCGGTGCTCGTACATCTCCTCCAGCACGCCCTCGACGGTCGCGTACATGAGGTCGTCGAAGCTGGAGAAGTAGTAGAGCACGCTGCCGGCGCTCACCGACGCCTCGGCCGCGACCGCGCGCACGTTCGTCGCATTCAGCCCGCTCCGGCCGGCGACCCGGCGGGTGGCCGAGATGAGCTCGGCACGACGTGCGCTGTGCTTGTGCGGTGCCGGCACGGCGACCCCTTCCTGCGAACTGTCGGAGCCGTCGCGTCCGGATATCGGCGCTCAGCCCTCGTCGTCCACGACCACCGTGGTCAGCTCAGCATAATGCCGCGGGTTGCGGGCCTTGAGGACGAAGCCGATCACGATCCCGGCGAGGAACAGGACAGGGGTCGGGGCCAGCAGAGCGATGTTGATGGGACCCTCGACCCCGGAGACGAGACCGAAGTTCGTCGCGATGAGGATCCATCCCACGATCAGGCCGATCGCACCGAGCGCCGGCGCGACGATCACGCGCCAGACGCTGTGCCCTCGACGGTCGCGCAGGAAGAAGCCGACGACGGCGATCGCCGCGACCGCCTGCGCGAACACGAGGCCGGCGACGCCCACCGAGTACACCGGCAGGGCGAAGCCGAGGAACGGATCCGCACCGGTGGCGAGCGTGATCACGATCGCGGCGAGCGAGACGATGCTCATCACGAGACTCGCGTGGTGCGGGGCCTGAGTCTTGATCTGCGTGCGGGCGAGCCAGGCGGGCAGCAGCCGCTCGCGGCCGATCGAGAACAGGTAGCGGGTGCAGGCGTTGTGGAACGCGAGCAGACAGGCGAAGAAGCTCGTGACGATGAGGACGCGCATCGTGATCGACGCCCAGAGGCCCAGGTACTGGTCGCCGGCGTTGAACACCATGTCCTGGAAGGTGTCCTCCTGCGCGAGCTTGAGCACGCCGTCCACGCCGAAGGCGACCGTGAGGATCCAGAACGTGAAGGCGTAGAAGATCCCGAGGAACGCGATCGCGATGTAGGTCGCCATCGGGACCGTGCGGGTGGGGCGGATCGCCTCTTCGGTGTAGATGGCGGTGCTCTCGAAGCCGAGGTAAGCGCCGAAGCCGAACACGAACAGCGCACCGCTGCCCGCGGCGAAGAACACGTTCTGCGGAGCGAAGGCGGCGAACGAGATCGGCTCCGGACCGCCCTGTGCGAGGACGCCGATCGCGAGGATCAGCAGGATCGCGACCTCCGCGGTGAGCAGGACGGCGAGGACCTTCGCGCCCACGTCGATCTTGCGATAGCCGAGGATGCCGACCGCGAGGAAGGCGATGAGCGCGTAGACGGTCCACGGCAGGTCGATCCCGAACAGCGCCGAGAACGTCATCTCGCCGAAGAAGCCCACGAAGCCGTAGAAGCAGACGCAGAGGGCCGCGTAGGAGAAGATCGTGACGAACACGATCCCGATCCCGATCGGCTTGCCGAGCCCCTTCGAGCCGTAGATGTAGAAAGCGCCGGCGTTGCGGACGTAGCGGGACATCGCGGTGAACCCCACCGCGAACAGCATCAGCACGATGCCGGAGGCGAGCATGGCCCCTGGGCCGCCGATCCCCGCGAGACGGAAGTCGGTGGGAGCGGCGCTGGCGACCACCGTGAGCGGCGCCGCGGCGGAGATCACGAAGAAGACGATCGCCCAGATGCCCAGGCGGCGTCGGGCGAGCGCGGTGCCGCCGGTGAGGGCGGCGTCGGCCGGGGCGGCGACCGCGGAATCGGCGGGGGAAGGTCGAGACATCATCGGCTCCTGGTTCGATCCGCCGTCGCATCGGGACAGCAACGGCGCTTGAACAGTGATTCAAGAGCGTTAAGTCGATCCTGTCAAGCAATTGGCTACGATCTGTCGTAAGATTCTGAACAATCGTTCAAAGTCGATCGGAGACTCCATGACGTCGTATCCCACCTCGCCGCAGCCGGAGGGGCGCCCGCGCGCCCGCGATCTCGGCATCGAGTTCGACGGCGAGCCTGGTGCGCTGGATGCGATCACGGACGTCCCAGGGCTCGAGGTCGGCTTCACGACGCTCATCGCGGGGGAGGGCGCCCACGCGGTGCGTTCCGGGGTGACCGCGATCCTGCCTCGCGGGCGTGCCGGCGTCGGCGATGCGTGCGCGGCGGCCGTGCACTCCTTCAACGGCAACGGCGAACTCACCGGCCGCAGCTGGATCGACGAGTCCGGATCCGTCGCGCTGCCGATCGCGATCACGAACTCGCACGGCGTCGGCCCGGTGCACGCCGGCGTCGACGCCTGGCTCGCCGCGAACCGCCCGGACCTGGCCGCGCAGTGGCTGCTGCCGGTCGTGGGGGAGACGTGGGACGGCTACCTCAACGACATCAACGGCGGTCACGTGCGACCGGAGCACGCGGTGCAGGCGCTGGATACGGCGACGGCGGGGTCGGTCGCGGAGGGCAACGTCGGCGGGGGCACCGGCATGAACTGCTACGGCTTCAAGGGCGGCACCGGCACGGCCTCCCGGGTCGTGCACCACGGCGAGGACGAGTACGTGGTCGCCGCGCTCATCCAGGCGAACTTCGGCTCGCGCGCGGAGCTGCGCCTGGACGGCATCCCGCTCGGGCGGCAGACCGCGGCGCCGAACCCGATGGGCGACACCGACTGGTTCGCCCAGGACCGGGCCGCGGGACGCGCGGTGGGCGGGGCCGGATCCGCGATCGTCGTGATCGCCACGAACGCGCCGCTGCTGCCGGGGCAGTGCGCGGCGCTCGCCCGCCGCGGGGCGCTGGGCCTCGGCCGGAGCGGAACGGCGGGCAGCCACTTCTCCGGAGACATCGTGCTGGCGCTGTCGACCGCGAACCCCGGGGCGCTGAGCTCGGTGTTCCCCTCCGACGAGCGCGCCGAGTACGAGCAGCTGCGCTTCGTGCCGTGGGGGCGGATGGATCCGTTCCTCACCGCGGCGGTGCAGGCGGTCGACGAGGCGGTCTGGAACGCGCTCGTCGCGGCGGAGGACATGGTCGGCCGCGACGGTCATGAGAGCGTCGCGCTCCCGCACGACGAGATCCGCGCGGCCGTGGCGCGGCTCGCGGGGCGCTGAGACCTGGGCGGGCGCGCGTCCTGCAGGATGGGGGGCATGGACACCACTCCTGCCGCCTGGCTGCGAGCACGCCCCTCGCTCACCGGATCCGCGCCTGCGCTGCATCCCGACGCAGTGCCGGACGATCCGCTCGCGCTGTTCCTGAACTGGATCACGGACGCGGCGGAGGCCGGCGTCGCCGAGCCTCATGCGGTGACGCTGGCGACGGTCGACGCCGACGGTGTTCCGGACGCGCGCACCCTCATCCTCAAGGACATGGACGAGCGCGGCTGGGCGTTCGCGGGCACGCGGTCCTCCGCCAAAGGCCGCCAGCTCGCGGCGAACCCGGCGGCTGCGCTGAACTTCTGGTGGCAGCCGGTGCTGCGCGCCGTGCGGGTGCGCGGGCCGGTGATCGAGGCCTCCGCGGAGGAGATCGCCGCCGATCTCGCGGCGCGTTCGGCGGAGGCGCGAGCCGGTGTCGCCGAGGGGGACTGGGTGCTCTGGCGGATCGTTCCGACCTGGATCGAGTTCTGGCAGGGCGCGACGGATCGCAGGCACACCCGCATCGTGTACACCCGGGAGGGAGATCGCTGGCTCCGGTCCTGGAGCGGTGGCGAGGGTACGCGCCAGGGCGCGGAGGAGGAGAGCGGATGAGCGACTATCAGGTGATGAGCATCGGGAGCCCCGACGAGTGGCGGGCCTTCCACGGCGGGTTCGACGAGACGCGCTCGCGCGACGGACGGCGCGTCGTCGACCACGAGCTCACGATGCAGTACATCGGCATGACCGCCAACGCCCTGGTCCCCGGTGAGGAGGCGGGCTACTGGCATACGCATGCGCGGATCGAGGAGCTCTACGTGTTCCTCGCCGGACGCGGTCAGATGGGTGTCGGCGACGACGTCGTCGAGGTCGGGCCCGGCTCGGTCGTGCGCGTCGGCCAGGGCGTGCCGCGCACCTGGCGCGCCCGTCCGGACAGTCCGGGCGAGCTGCGCTGGCTCTGCATCCGCGCCGGCGGCGAGTCGCTGCCGCACCTCCCCGACGACAGCGCGCGCCTGCCGGAGCGCCCCATGCCCTGGCCTGCCGCGGACTGACGGCCGCGGGCGAGGGCTGCTCCGCGCGGCGGCGTCCGCCGGCGCAGGGGGCATGACACGCTGGAGGCATGACCGACGAGATCCTGCCTCCCGCCCTCAGGGCCGAGATCAACGCCGTGCTCGACGACGCCGGTGTGCATGCCGATCGGCGCCTGGTGCTCCGGATGCTGCAGACCGCCGTGCTGCTCGGCGAGGACGGCACGGACCGGCTGGATCTGAAGATCGCCTCGGCCGCCCTCTCCGAGATGCGCAGCGCCTTCCGGCTGTTCGCTCCGTTCCACGGTGTGCCGAAAGTCACGGTCTTCGGATCCGCCCGCACTGCGCAGGACGACCCCCTGTACCGGCAGGCGCGCGATGTGGCGGCGGCGCTCGCCGCGGAGGGCTGGATGGTGGTGACCGGCGCGGGGCCGGGGATCATGCAGGCCGCCGCGGAGGGAGCGGGCCCTGAGCGCTCCCTCGGGGTGTCGATCCGGCTCCCGTTCGAGGAGAAGGCCAACACGATCGTCGCCGAGCAGGAGCACGTCGTGGCGATGAAGTACTTCTTCACGCGCAAGCTCATGCTCATGAAGGAGTCCGGCGGATTCATCTGCCTGCCCGGAGGCTTCGGCACCCTGGACGAGATGTTCGAGCTGCTCACGCTGCAGCAGACCGGCAAGGCGGAGCCCATGCCGATCGTGCTGCTCGACGAACCGGGCGGAACGTTCTGGCGGGGTCTGGAGCGCTTCGTCCAGGAGGACCTCGCGCCGACCGGCGTGATCTCGCCCGGCGACTTCGACCGCGTGCAGATCACCGACTCCGTGACCGAGGCGGCGGCGGTCGTCACCGGGTTCTGGCGCAACTACGACTCGCTGCGGTGGGTGGGGGACCTGCTCGTCCTCCGTCTGCGCGCGGAGCCGACCGCAGACGAGATCGTGCAGTTGAACGAGCAGTTCGGATCGATGCTGTCCTCCGGCCGCATCGAGGCCTGTGGTCCGCAGCCCGCGGAACTCGCCGACAAGGATCGCGTCGAGCTGCCGCGGCTGTCGCTGCATCTCGACCAGCGCTCGGTCGGGAACCTCTTCCGCCTCATCGGGGCGGTCAACCGGTTCGGCTCCGCCCGCTCCGCCCCCTCCGCCTGAACGCACCCTTCCACTTCCGGGTCGTCCCCATGAGAGGACGCCATGGGGTCCTCTCATGGGGACGACCCGGAGATGGAGTGGAACTCAGGAGGGGCGATGCTCAGCGGGCGGGGGCCTGCAGATACGCGAGGATGGCGCGGACGCGACGGTTGCCGTCGGGGGAGTCCTCGATGCCGAGTTTGGCGAAGATGCCGCCGATGTGCGTCTCGACGGTGCGCTCGGAGAGGAACAGGTGCTCGCCGATCGCCGCGTTCGACCAGCCCTCGGACATGAGCGCGAGCACCTCGAGCTCGCGCGGGGTGAGCGCGTCCAGCGCACGGCCCGACGGCTCGGCGCCGAGCGGCGCGATCACGGCGCGCACGTCAGCACCGCGTGGACGATCGTCCCGGTCGTCCACGGCCCTCGGGTAGTCGGAGCCCCCAGCGCGGCCTCCATGACAGCACTGTAGAACCAAAGCAGCGCGAGCGGTACCGCCCTGCTCACGCCTCGGCGCGTAGGATCCCCTCGGCGAAGGCGGCGAGGTCGGCGGGTCGCCCCAGCACCCGCTCCGCGGCGCGCGCGCCGGACGCGTAGGCGCCGCCGACCGTCGCGGGCTCCTCGCCCCAGGTGGCCTCGCCGGCGAAGTGCAGCACGCCGTCCACCGGGCCCGCGAGCGCGTCGTGGTCGTGGTGCGAGGATCCGGTCGCGACGTGCGAATAGGAGCCGTGCGAGAAGGGATCCTCGCCCCAGCGCGTGATCCAGCGGGCGATCGGATCCGGGACGGCCTCGCCGTAGAGCCGTCTCAGCGCCGCCACCGCATCCGCCGCGGCGTCGTCGTCGGTGAGCGTCTGCACATGCCTCCCGAAGGGGCCCGCGGCGAAGGTCAGGAGCGTCGGCCGCCCGCTGATCGCGGACACGTCGTACCAGGAGTGCCAGTGCTCGCCTGATTCGCCGAGAGCGCGGATCGCATAGGCGCCGTCCTCCCAGAAGCGTTCGGGGAACTGCAGGAACACCTTGTTGAACACGCCCATGCCGAGCCGTGTGATCGGATCCGCGACCTCGGCGGGCAGGGGCGGCTCGAAGGCGATCGCGCCCGCCTTCAGCACCCCGAGCGGCACGGTGACGATCGTCTGCGCCGCGGTGAACACGCCGCGGTCGGTCTCGACGCGCACACCGTCCGCGACGCGCGCGATCCGCCGCGCCACGTGCTCGAGCCGCACGTCCAGTCCTGCCGCGATGCGTTGCGGCAGCTCGTCGTAGCCCCGGGGGAACACCACCTCGTCGCCGTCGATCGTGTCCTCGTCGAGCCCGTGGGCGTCGAGGTCGCCGATCCAGGCACCGCACTGCTCCTCGACGCGGTGCCGGAAGAACTCCCGGATCTCGTCGATGCGCTCGGGATCCAGGGCGTCTTCGCGGCGCTCGAGCCCGTCCAGCGCGCGCTCCGTCACGTCGAGGTAGGTATCGCCGGGAGCCGATCGGGAGATCGCCGCCTCCAGGGCGCGATCGGCCGTCTCGACGTCGGCGACCCACTGCGCGCTCTCCGCCGCGGACATCCGGCTCCCCGAACCGTCGAAGTCGGCGATGGGGCGCCCGCCCGCCTGGAAGCTGCCGACGGTGAACTCGATCGTCGGCAGGTCGAGCGCCTGTGCGAGCTCCCACAGGCGGGAATCCTCGATCCCGTGGATCCAGGACGCGCCGAGGTCCACGGAGAAGCCCGCCTGGCGGTCCGTGTGCATGCGTCCGCCGATCCGGTTCCGCGCCTCCAGCACCAGCACGCGCTGTCCCGCGTCGGCGAGCAGCCGTGCTGCGGTCGCGCCGGACATGCCGGCACCGATCACGATCGTGTCGAACTCGGGCACATGTCCTCCTCGGGGCGTCCTCGCCGTCGTCGTCCCCGACCCGGCGACCGGGGGACTTCGCCGAGGGGGGTCCGGCCAGGGTATCGTTGTACGGATGCCGTGCGTGCGGGTGCGCGCCGACGAGAGCTGAACAGGGAGGCCGTCATGGATATCGATCTCGGGTTGCTGCGCACGATCGAGCGGGAGAAGGAGATTCCCTTCGACGAGCTGATCGCGATCATCGAGCAGGCCGTCCTGACCGCCTACGCCAAGCACGACTCCCAAGAGGGCGTGCTGACCGAGGGCACCCGCGTCGACCTCGACCGCAAGACCGGTCATGTGACCGTCATGGTCCCCGTGCGCGACGACGAGGGCGCGATCATCGGCGAGGAGGACTCGACGCCCGACGACTTCGGCCGCATCGCCGCCTTCGCCGCCAAGCAGGTCATCGGCCAGCGTCTGCGCGACATCGCCGACGACGCCGTGCTCGGAGAGTTCCGCGGCAAGGAGGGCGACATCGTCGCCGGCGTGATCCAGCAGGGTCCGAACCCGCGCATGATCCACGTCGATCTCGGATCCGTCGAGGCCATCCTCCCGCCCGAGGAGCAGGTCCCCGGCGAGGAGTACGCGCACGGCACGCGCATCCGCGTGTACGTGACCTCCGTCGCCAAGGGGATGAAGGGTCCGGCGATCACCGTGTCCCGCACGCACCCCGGACTCGTGCGCAAGCTGTTCGCGCTCGAGGTGCCGGAGATCGCCGCGGGCCTGGTCGAGATCGTCGCGCTGGCCCGTGAGGCGGGGCACCGCAGCAAGATCGCGGTGAAGGCGAACGACCCGGCCATCAACGCCAAGGGCGCATGCATCGGCGAGATGGGCCGACGGGTCCGCGCGGTCACCGAGGAGCTGGCGGGGGAGAAGATCGACATCGTCGACTACCACCAGGACCTCGCGACGTTCGTCGCGCACGCTCTTTCGCCCGCGAAGGTGACCAGCGCGTTCGTGCTCGACTCCGGCACCAAGGCCGTCCGCGCCCTGGTCCCCGACTACCAGCTGTCGCTCGCGATCGGCAAGGAGGGCCAGAACGCCCGCCTCGCCGCCAAGCTCACCGGCGCCAAGATCGACATCCAGCCGGACTCGATTCTCGACGCGTGACGGAGCGATGCGACGCAGTCGCGTTGATGCGTCACGGGTCAAGGCTGAGCGAGGAAGTGAAGCGACTGAGAAGAAGCCTCCCTTCGCTCGCGAACAAGCGCCTGAGATCCGAGGTGTAAGATGGAACCCGTACGAACGTGTGTCGGTTGCCGCGCTCGTGCATCTCGCACCGCCCTGCTCAGGGTGGCAATCCGGAACGGTGAGCTCGTCTTCGACGAGCAGGCCGTGCTGCCGGGGCGGGGTGCGTGGGTGCATCCGGCGCTGGAGTGCGTGGTCACCGCCCTGCGGAGACGCGCCTTCGCCCGTGCGCTCCGTGTGTCCGCTGCAATGGAATTCCCGGAAGCAGAGAACACGCAGACCCTCGAGAAACGGCTGAACGGCTATGGAAACAAAGTGAACGGCTCGAAATGAGACCCGTCCGCGACTAGTGGTCTGCCCTGCCAGGGCGGACCGACCCTGACAGGAGAATTGTGGCTGGTAAACCACGCGTGCACGAGATCGCCGCTGAACTCGGCGTCGACAGCAAGTTCGCACTCGCGAAGCTCAAGGAGCTCGGCGAGTTCGTGAAGTCCCCCTCATCTACGATCGAGCCTCCGGTCGCGCGCAAACTGCGCGCCGCCATCGAGGCCGGCAAGCCGACCGGTGCTGCGCCTGCGGGCGCCCCGGCCGCGAAGCCCGGCGGCGCCACGCCTGCCGCGGCGTCCTCCGGCGCGCCCAAGCCCGGCCCCAAGGCGCCGACCCCCGGCCCCAAGCCGGGTCCGGCCAAGCCTGCCGAGCCGGCTCCGGCGCCGGTTGCGGAGCAGCCCGCTGCCCCGGCCGCGCCTGCCGCTCCGGCTGAGCCCTCCGCGGAGAAGTCGTCCGCACCCAAGCCCGGTGGCTCCGGCGCTCCGCGCCCCGGCGCGCCGCGTCCGGGGAACAACCCGTTCTCCTCGCAGCAGGGCATGGGATCGCGTCCGGCGGGTCCCCGCCCGGGCAACAACCCCTTCTCCTCGCAGCAGGGCATGGGCTCGCGCCCGACGCCGGGCAACATCCCGCGTCCGCAGGCTCCGCGCCCCGGTTCCCCGCGTATCGGCGCACCCCGCCCGGGTCCCGGCGGTCGTGCCGGCGGTCCCGGTCGTCCCGGCGGCGGCGGTCGTCCCGGCGCTCCGTTCCAGCAGCGCACCGGCGGTCCCGGTCGTCCCGGCGGCGCCGGTGCCGGCGCGGGCGGCGGCTTCCAGCGCCCCGGTGGCGCTCCGGCCGGCGGCTTCGCCGGTCGTCCCGGCGGTGGTGGCGGCCGAGGCCGCGGCCCCGGTGGTGGCACCGCCGGCGCATTCGGCAAGGGCGGCGGCAAGAGCAAGCAGCGCAAGTCGCGGCGGGCGAAGCGGCAAGAGTTCGAGATGCGGTCGGCGCCGGTCGTCGGCGGGGTCAACGTCTCCAAGGGCAACGGCGAGATCATCCGCCTGCGCCGTGGCGCATCGATCGCGGACTTCGCGGACAAGCTCGAGGCCCTGCGCGGCTACACCGTGCAGCCCGGCACGCTCGTGACGATCCTGTTCAACCTCGGCGAGATGGCCACGGCCACCGAGTCGCTGGACGAGGCGACGTTCGAGGTTCTCGGCGCCGAGCTCGGCTACACCATCCAGATGGTCTCGCCCGAGGACGAGGACAAGGAGCTCCTCGAGGGCTTCGGTCTCGACCTCGAGGCCGAGCTGGAGGCGGAGAGCGAGGACGACCTCGAGATCCGTCCCCCGGTGGTCACCGTCATGGGTCACGTCGACCACGGTAAGACCCGACTGCTCGACGCGATCCGCCAGACCAACGTCATCGACGGCGAGGCCGGCGGCATCACGCAGCACATCGGTGCGTACCAGGTGTGGACCGAGCACGAGGGCATCGAGCGTGCGATCACCTTCATCGACACCCCGGGTCACGAGGCGTTCACCGCCATGCGTGCCCGTGGTGCGCAGGTGACCGACATCGCGATCCTCGTGGTCGCGGCCGACGACGGCATCATGCCGCAGACGGTCGAGGCGCTGAACCACGCCCAGGCGGCCAACGTGCCGATCGTGGTCGCGGTCAACAAGGTCGACAAGCCCGAGGCCAACCCGGCCAAGGTGCGTCAGCAGCTCACCGAGTACGGACTCGTCGCAGAGGAGTACGGCGGAGACGTCATCTTCGTGGACGTCTCGGCGCGTGCGAACACCGGAATCCAGGAGCTCCTGGATGCCGTTCTGCTCACCGCTGATGCCGGTCTGGACCTCACCGCGAACCCGAACAAGGCCGCGCGAGGCATCGCCATCGAGGCGAAGCTCGACAAGGGCCGCGGTTCGGTCGCGACTGTGCTGATCCAGTCCGGAACCCTCCGGATCGGTGACGCGATCGTCGCGGGCACCGCATACGGACGCGTCCGCGCCATGATCGACGAGAACGGCGATGCGGTCGAGGCCGCAGCTCCGTCCCGCCCGGTCCAGGTGCAGGGTCTGAACTCGGTCCCGCGTGCCGGCGACGTCTTCATCGTGACCGACGAGGACCGCATGGCCCGTCAGATCGCGGAGAAGCGCGAAGCCGTCGAGCGCAACGCGCAGCTGGCGAAGGCCCGCAAGCGCATCTCGCTCGAGGACTTCACGCGTGCTCTCGAAGAGGGCAAGGTCGAGACGCTCAACCTCATCATCAAGGGCGACGTGTCCGGTGCCGTCGAGGCGCTGGAGGAGTCGCTGCTCAAGATCGAGGTCGACGACTCGGTGCAGCTGCGCATCATCCACCGCGGTGTCGGCGCCGTCACCGAGTCGGACGTGAACCTGGCGACGATCGACAACGCGATCATCGTGGGCTTCAACGTCCGTCCCGACCCGAAGGCCCGTGAGGCCGCGTCCCGCGAGGGCGTGGACGTGCGGTTCTACTCGGTCATCTACAACGCGATCGACGAGATCGAGAACTCCCTCAAGGGCATGCTCAAGCCGGAGTTCGAAGAGGTCCAGTCGGGTGTCGCCGAGATCCGCGAGGTGTTCCGCTCCTCGAAGTTCGGCAACATCGCCGGTGTCATCGTGCGGTCGGGAACGATCACGCGCAACGCCAAGGCTCGCGTCATCCGCGACGGCATCGTCCTCGCCGATGGCCTGGCCATCGAGTCGCTGCGCCGCTTCAAGGACGACGTCACCGAGGTCCGTACGGACTTCGAGGCGGGTATCGGCCTGGGCAAGTACAACGACATCCAGATCGGTGACGAGATCGAGACCACCGAGATGGTGGAGAAGCCGCGCGCGTAAGCACGTGGTTGTGCAGGATGGCATCCTGTGTCGGCCTTTCGGGGGCCCGGCCCGCTTCGCGGGCACCCCGACGGTCGCCACAGGATGCCATCCTGCTCCCCGCTCGCGTTCCGCGCGGGCGAAAGAGTGAGAGGGTAAGGACATGGCCGGAGAACGACAGGCACGACTCGCGGATCGGATCCGCGTCATCCTCGCTGAGCGGCTGGAGAAGGGGCTCCGCGATCCGCGCCTCGGCTTCGTGACGATCACCGAGGTGCGCGTCACGGGTGATCTGCAGCATGCGTCCGCGTTCTACACCGTGCTGGGCACGGAGGAGGAGCGCGTCGCGTCTGGCGCCGCGCTCACCGCGGCGACCGGGCTGCTGCGCAAGGAGGTCGGGCGTCAGCTCGGCGTGCGCCTCGTGCCCACGCTGGAGTTCATCCCCGACGCTCTGCCCGAGAACGCCGACCACATCAACGATCTGCTGCGTCAGGCGCGCGAGCGCGATGAGCAGGTCGCCGGCATCGCGGCCTCCGCCTCGTTCGCGGGCGAGGCCGACCCGTACGTCAAGCCGCGCGAGGACGACGAGGAGTAGATCGGATCGCGCCGCATCGCGGCGCCGTGACTCTCGCAGAGAGGGCCTGGGAACGCTGGTTTCCAGGCCTCTCTCGTGTTCTGCCGCGTCGATCGCAGTTCTTCGACCGGGTTCAAGAACCTTGGTGGGGGTCGAGTGCCCTTGTTGGCATCCGAGCGCGTGCGCGACGAGGCGCACGGTCGAGCACAGCGGGGGGCTGCGCGATGGGGGACACGAAGAGCGCGCGACCGCGCGATCCGCGAGCGGGGAGAAGATCCCCGGCCGGGCAGGGGAAGGCGGACGCCTCCGCCGTGCCGGGAGGCGTCCACGACGTCGCTCCGCACGTGCGCTCGGCGATCGACCGCGCGTGCGGTGGCCGCACGGCGGCATCCGCGGCGGTTCTTGCGGCCCTGGATCCGGAGCAGCGGCACGGATGGCGGGCTCTGCCGGATCCGCTTCCGGCGATCCGCGCGGGGGACGCGCATGCCCGACGCGTTCTTCCGCGCGATGCGGATCCGGGGCGGGCGCTCGCGCTGGCGCTGTGCGGAACCGGATCGGTGCAGGTCCTGTGCGCGATCGCGAGATGCGCGCCCGACCGGATCCCGGAGTCGCCGCTCGCCGGCCTCGCCCGACTGCGCGGCGGGCGCTTCCGGTTCGCCGATGCGGAGCTGCGCGTCCAGGTGCTCGCCGCAGCGACGCCGCAGGAGCGCCTGCGTGCTCACCAGTTGCTCGCGCGGGTCCTCGCGGGCATGGGAGAGAGCGAGGCCGCACTGTGGCATCGTGCTCGCGGCGCGGTGGTGAGCGATCCGGCACTGGTCGAACCGCTCCTCGCGCGCGCACGCGCTGCGCTTCACGACGGAGACGCGGGGCGCGCCTGGTCGTGTGCGACGGAGGCCGCGGAGCACGCGTCGCCCGGTACGTCGCCGCACGCCAGGGCTCTGCTGCTCAGCGGATACGCGGCCCTGGCGGGAGGGTGGATCGGGGACGCCCTGGAGCGCTTCGCACAGACGCTGCGCATCGATCGCGGGTGTCGCGGTGAGGCGGCGACGGCGTTCGCCCTGGCGCATGTCCTGCGGCACGGCACGCCCCCGGCGCCGGATCCGCGGGTCTCAGCCGAGGCGATCGGCCGCGGGTGCGGACTCGCCGCGGTGCTGAGCGCACCCTTCGGCGCGGGCCTCGGCGACCGTGGGCCAGACTTGCGCCGGCTCATGGCTCTGGTGCCGGGCGCCGACGGCGCGGTCGGTGACGGCGATCCCCTCCGTCGCGTGACGGACGCCCTCCGCACAGGCCTCGACGGCGATCCGGATGCCGGGATCCGCACCCTCGCGGATCCGGAGCCGACCGTCGGCGCCGGACCCCTGCTCGGCCTGCACGCGCGCGCCCCGCTGCTGCGCGCCCGGCGTGCGGTCGCCGACGTGCTGCTGCACGTCTGGGCAGGGCGGATCGGCACCGCGTACGGTCTCCTGAGCGCCTCCGCCGCGGAATTCCCGGTGGCGCTCCCTTTCGGCGGCGTCGCCGCGGCGTTGTGCCGTCGGCTCCAACTCGCCGTCGAGGGTCGTATCGGACGGCTGTCGCTCGAGCTCGCCGCGGCCTCGCCGTGGACGCACGACTCCGACGGCTTCGTGGACCGCGCGATCGACGCGTATCTGCGGGGGCGCAGTGACGAGGCCGCTGTGCATATGGCGCTCCGGGCGGATCGGGGCATGCCTTCGGAGCGGCTCGGGCTTCCCGGACTGGACGAGGTCGGTCCGCTGGGGGCCTGCATGGCGCCGGAGCCGCCCGAGGCCGCGCTCGCGCGAACGCTGCGTGAGCGCGTCCGCTCCGCGCGGGAGTCGTCCTGGCGCACGGACCTCGAGGCCGTGGCCGCGGAGAGCCGGGGGATCCGCTCGCCGTTCGAACGCGCCAGGGTCGAGGCGATGCTGGGGTCGACCGCCGTGGCGCGCGGCGACCGCGGCCGCGGCGTGCGGCACCTGCGCGCGGCGCTCAGCCTGTTCGAGGAATCCGGAGCCCTGGCGTGGCGGGGCATGGTCGGCCGGCGGCTTCGGGCACTGGGGGCGAGTCGGCTGCCCTCCGCTGCGGGCGCCGGTGCGCCGGAGCGGGATCCGGAGCACTCGCCCCTGGAGGTGTGCCGTGCGATGTGGGAGCCCATCCTCACCCCGCGGGAGCTGGACGTCGCCCTGCTCATGGCCGAGGGGCGAACGAACAGGGAGATCGCTCTCGCACTGCAGGTGTCGGTGCGGACCGTGGAGGTGCACGGCGGGCGCGTCTTCGCCAAAGTCGACGTGCGCACCCGGCATGAGCTGACCGTGCTCGCGCACCGCACGGACCAGCACCTCTGAGTCGCCGTCCGTCCGGGGGCGGCGGTCGCGATGAGGTCAGCGCGGAAGCAGGAGTTCGCCGTCCGCCGCTTCGAGGAGTCCGTCGGCGATGAGCGAGTCGATCGCGCGGTCGCGCTGGATCGCGTCCGGCCAGTCCGAGAGCACGGCATCGGCGGGCAGACGGTGCCCCTCGGCGTGCCGCAATGCGCGGAGCACGCCGCCGCGCGCCTGCCGGTCCGATCCCTCGTACTTCGCCTGCCGCCGCCGCCGATCCTCGCCGTCGGGGAAGCCTGCGGCGCGCCAGGCGCACAGGTCGGCGAGCGGGCAGTGTGCGCAGTCCGCGCGGCGGGCGGTGCATACGGTCGCGCCGAGCTCCATGGTCGCCGCGTTCACGACGGCGGCGTCGCCGGGCTCGTCCGGCAGCAGGGCGAGCATGTCGTCCAGGTCGCGACGAGAGGGCGGATCCGGTTGGGCGCGCCCGTGCACGACGCGAGCGATCACCCGGCGCGTGTTCGTGTCGACCACGGGATGGCGGTCGCCGAACGCGAACACGGCGACGGCGCGTGCCGTGTAGTCGCCGATGCCGGGGAGCGCCAGCAGCGCGGGCACCTCGCGCGGCGTGACGCCCGCGTGCTCATCGCGGATCGCGGTCGCGGCCCGGTGCAGCCACAGCGCCCGACGCGGGTAGCCGAGGTTCGCCCACTGCTGCAGCACCTCGGCCGGGGTCGCTGCCGCGAGCGAGAGCGGATCCGGCCAGCGTGCGAGCCAGGCCTCCAGGTGCGGGATCACCCGGTTCACGGGCGTCTGCTGCAGCATGAACTCGCTCACCAGCACGCCCCAGGCGCCGTACCGGGCGAGGTACTCCTCGCGTCGCCAGGGCAGATCCCGAGCGTGCTCCCGGTACCAGGCGATCAGCGCGGACGCGATCGGCGCGGGGGCGGGGGAGTCGGGCACGGGAGTCCACGCTACCGCGCGACGGAGCCCCTGCGTCGGGTGCAGCTCGTCGGATCCCGGATCCCGGGGCCTCTAGGCTGGGAGGATGGCAACCAGCGGGATCCTGCTCGTCGACAAACCGGGCGGGATGACGAGTCACGACGTCGTCGCCCGCACCCGCCGCGTCTTCGGCACGCGCAAGGTCGGGCATGCCGGCACGCTCGACCCGATGGCCACGGGTCTGCTCGTGGTCGGCATCGAGGCGGCGACGCGCCTGCTCACCTTCGTGGTCGGGGCGGACAAGACCTACCTCGCCACGATCCGCCTCGGTCAGACCACGGGCACGGACGACGCCGACGGGGAGATCCTGACCTCGGCGGATCCGGAGCGGGTCGCCGCGATCAGCGCGGACGAGATCGCCACCGGCGTCGCCGCGCTCACCGGAGCCATCTCGCAGGTGCCCAGCGCCGTCTCCGCGATCAAGGTCGACGGGCGCCGGGCCTATGACCGGGTGCGCGCAGGGGAGGAGGTCGTGCTCGCGGCCCGCGACGTGGTGGTGTCGCGCTTCGACGTGCTCGACGACCGCCCGGGCGAAGGCGGCGTGCGCGACCTCGACGTGGTCGTGGACTGCTCCTCCGGGACCTACATCCGCGCCCTCGCCCGCGATCTCGGAGCCGCCCTCGGCGTCGGTGCGCACCTCACGGCGCTGCGCCGCACCCGCGTCGGCCCGTTCGACGTGGCCGATGCGTCTGCGCTCGACGACCTCGCGGAGGCCCGTCCGCTGAGCGCGGCCGATGCCGCGGCGCGGATACTGCCCGTCCTCGAGGTCAGCGCGCAGGAGGCCGTCGACCTGCGTCACGGGAAGCGCCTGGCCGGCCAGCGGGCGAGGCTCGAAGGCCCGCGCGCCGCGGCGATCGATCCGGACGGCGCCCTGATCGGCATCGTCGAGCGCCGCGGCGATGATCTGAAGAGCGCGATGAACATGCCGGAGGGGGCGTCATGATCCTCTGGTTCACGGTCGTGCAGCTCGTGGTCGCCGTCGCCGCCGGCCTGCTCTGCCTGATCATGGGCTTCGCGGGCAAGCGCCCGAACGACTGGACCGTCGGTTCCCTCGCTCTGATCGAACTCCTGCTCATCGTGCAGGCCGTCCTGGCGATCGTCTCGCCGTTCGCCGGGAATCCGGCCCTGGGCGATCCGCTCGAGTACGGCGTGTATCTGGTCTCGGCGATCCTGCTGCCGATCGGCGGAGCGATCTGGGCGCTGCTCGAGCGTTCGCGCTGGAGCACCGTGATCATGGGCGTGGTCGCGCTCGCGCTGGCCGTGATGATCTGGCGCATGCAGGTCATCTGGATCACCCCGATCGGCGGCTGAGCACGTCCGCGCGCGAGGACCACAGGTCCTCGCGTTCCGTAGAATGGAGTCCGCCATGAGCACCGCGCGACCCTCGACCCCGTCCGACTCCGCCCCCCAGCCGGAGGGCTCCTCCGTCGCACCGCCCCGACCCCGCATGCGGGGCGTGGGCCGTGTGCTCGTGATCGTCTACGCGGTCATGGCGCTGGGCGCGACGGGCAGGTCCTTCGTGCAGATCGCGCGGGCCTTCGACGAGGCGCCGCTCGCGTACTCCCTGTCCGCGGCCTCCGCGGTCGTCTACATCGTCGCGACGCTCGCGCTGATCGGATCCGGGCGCCCCGGCTGGTATCGCGTCGCGTGGGTCGCCATCGTGTTCGAGATGGTCGGCGTCCTGGTCGTCGGCACCCTGAGCCTGACCCACCCCGCGCTCTTCCAGCATCAGACCGTGTGGTCGCAGTACGGCCTCGGCTACGTGCTGATCCCGCTGTTCCTTCCGATGGTCGGACTGTGGTGGCTCGTCACGCACCGCCCGGCCCGCACGGCGCCCGCGGTCATGGACGGCCCCGCCTCGTCGAACGGATCCGCCGCATGATCATGTTCCGCGACCCCTCCGAGATCCCCGCGGACTTCGGACGCACGGTCGCCGCGATCGGCAAGTTCGACGGCGTGCACTCCGGACATCGCGCGGTGTTCCGCCGCGCTCAGCAGGATGCGGCGCGGATCGGTGCGAAGACCGTGGCGGTGACCTTCGACCGCAACCCGCTGAGCGTGCTGCGCCCCGATCGGTGCCCGGACGATCTCGTGTCGGTTGAGCGCAAGATCGAACTGCTCTCCGCGTGCGGGCTGGACGCCGTCCTCGTGCTGACCTTCGATGAGCAGCTGGCCTCGCGCACGGCGGAGGATTTCGCGCAGGCGATCCTCGTCGACGCGCTGCACGTCGCGACGGTCCTCGTCGGACGCGACTTCCGCTTCGGCAGCGGCGGCAAGGGAACGCCGGCGCTGCTGGCAGAGCTGGGCGCGCGGAGCGACTTCACCGTCGACGTGATCGAGGACGTCTTCCTGGAGGGCACCGATCGGCGGGTCTCCTCGTCCTGGGTGCGCGAGCTGCTCGCGGCGGGCGATGTGGCACTCGCAGGCGCCGTGCTGGGGCGCCCCGTCTCGGTGCGCGGAGAGGTCGTGCACGGCCTCAAGCGCGGGCGCGAACTCGGCTTCCCGACTGCCAATCTCCCTGCCCTGCTCGACGAGATGGTGCCGGCGGACGGCGTCTACGCGGGCCGGCTGGTGGATCACACGACAGGGCTCGCGCATCCGGCCGCGATCTCCGTCGGGACCAACCCGACCTTCGACGACGTGCTGCAGCGCCAGGTCGAGGCCCACGCGATCGACAGCCCTGGACTGGACCTCTACGGGCACGATGCGACGGTCGAGTTCACCCACCGGCTGCGCGGCATGACGGCCTTCGAGAGCATGGATGCACTCGTCGCGGGCATCGCCTCCGATGTCGCTCAGGCGCGGATCCTGCTGGGCCTGTCGGAGCCGGATCCGGCCAACTCGCCCGCCGAGTGAGCGCATCGGTCCTCGTGTGGCGTAAACTGAGCACGAACCCGTTGTGATCGACGTGCGCGATGCACGCCTGCGGGGTTCTCGTCCGCTCGGTCTGCGATGCCTCTCGGCAGCCGCCCGTCCGCGGACACGCATCGTCGGGACGGAGCTTCGTCCGGACGGTCATTTCGGACAGTCGCCGTCCTCTCGGAGACGGCATCCACGCTCAGGAGGAGCATGCCGACCACGGCGACCGCCACCCGGCGGAAGAAGACGTCCCGTCGAGACGAGGACGCGCCGCTGATCCCGATCCTCGCGCGCAAGGTGCGCGAGATCGAGGCCAAGGCCCAGCACGGAAAACTCGGCCCGACCAATCGCGTCAAGTTCCAGGTGATCGCGTTCCTGGTGCGCGAGGAGCGCGCCAGGGCCAAGGGCGACGCCGAGCTCGGCGACGCCGCGCGGGCCGAGCAGCTCAAGCGACTGGACGGCGTGGCGACGATCCTCGCGAAGACGGCCGCGCGCGACACCTCGCTGATCCAGCTGCTCGAGGCGGACCAGGCCACGAGTCCCGTCGCGAAGCGGATGCGCCGTGACTGGCTGCTGGAGTCCGGCGCGGAACTCGCTCCAGAGGAGCTCGTCATCGCCGACGTCATCCGCGTGCAGCAGGCGCCGGTGGTGCCCGCAGCGCTCGCGGAGCGCCAGGTCACGCCGCCCTCGGTGGAGTCGCGGATGCTGGCGAATCCCTTCCTCGCCCCGGATCTCACGCCCCGGGCGGCGGTCACGCCGCGGCGCCGGCTGGACGGCTGGGAACTGATGGGACCGCTGTACAAGGCGTTCGAGTCGGGTGCCGGCGGCACCGCGGCCTCGATGGAGCTGCCGCCGCTGCCCGAGTACGACCACCTCTCGCCCAAGGGCCTCGAGGTCATGGTGCACCAGTCGCGCTTCCTCGAGTCGGTCAGAGCCGGGCATCGCTCGTTCCTGCTCGCCGACGAGCCCGGCCTCGGCAAGACCGCGCAGTCGGTGCTCGCCGCGTCGATCGCCCACGCGTACCCGCTGCTCGTGGTCGTTCCCAACGTCGTGAAGATGAACTGGGCGCGCGAGGTGGAGCGGTGGACCCCGCAGCGCCGTGCCGCGGTGATCCAAGGCGACGGTCAGGACGTCGACGCGTTCGCCGACGTGTTCATCGTCAACTACGAGATCCTCGACAGGCACCTGTCCTGGCTCGGTGAGATCGGCCTGCGCGGCATGGTCGTCGACGAGGCCCACTTCATCAAGAACCTCTCGTCGCAGCGCTCGCAGAACGTGCTCGCACTGGCGTCGCGGATCAGGGAGCAGGCGGCGGGCTCGAACCCGCTGCTCATGGCGCTCACCGGAACCCCGCTGATCAACGACGTCGAGGACTTCGACGCGATCTGGCGCTTCCTCGGCTGGACCAACGGCGAGCGGCCCTCCGCGGAGCTCGCGGACAGACTCGACGCGATCGGCCTCACGCCCGCGGACAAGGCGTTCTACGGCGAGGCCAGGGACGCGGTCATCTCGATGGGCATCGTGCGCCGCAAGAAGAAGGACGTGGCCGCGGACCTGCCGGACAAGCTCATCGCGGATCTGCCGGTGCAGCTCGACGACGAGTTCGGTCGCGGGATCCGGCAGGCCGAGGCCGAGCTGGGCGCGCGGATGGCGGCGAAGTACCGTCGGATCATCGAGGCGCGCGGAGACCGGGGCCTGGCCCACGGCGAGATCGACGAGGACATCGTCCGGCTCGTCGCGCACAGCGAACTCGAGGAGTCGAAGGCGGCGGGCACCGGGGGAGACAACGTCTTCACCATGGTGCGCAAGATCGGTCAGGCCAAGGCGCAGCTCGCCGCGGACTATGCCGCGCAGCTGCAGCGCTCGGTCGGCAAGGTGGTGTTCTTCGCCAAGCACGTCGACGTGATGGATCAGGCCGAGGCGCACTTCGCCGCGGCAGGGATCCGTTCCGTGTCGCTCCGCGGCGACCAGACCGCGATCGCACGGCAGCAGGCGGTCGACGCCTTCAACGGCGACCCCGAGGTCGGGATCGCCGTGTGCTCGCTCACCGCGGCCGGCGTCGGCGTCAACCTGCAGACGGCATCGAACGTGGTGCTCGCCGAGCTCAGCTGGACCGCGGCGGAGCAGACGCAGGCGATCGACCGCGTGCACCGCATCGGTCAGGACGAGCCGGTCACGGCATGGCGGATCATCGCCGCGCACACGCTCGACACGAAGATCGCCGAACTCATCGACCAGAAGCAGGGTCTTGCGGCGCGGGCACTCGACGGCGAGGCCGTGGAAGAGGGCGCGAGCGAGCCGGTGCAGCTGGCGGCGCTCATGCACCTGCTGCGCGTGGCGCTCGGCGGCGACTGACCACATCCCGTCATCTGCTCGTCAAGAACGGCGCTTCTTCTCCTGCTTTCGGGGGCCGAGGCGCCGTTCTTCGTCAAGAAGGCGAGAACTCCGTGAGGAGACGTGTAAGAACTCCGCTTTTCGGCGTCGCGGAATGGCGCGCGGGAGTCGATCGGCACTAGGGTCGAACGAGGCAACGGTGCCGCGCTTCCATCCCCCTTCCCCTTCCCGAGGACGACCCATGAAGATCGGCATCCTGACCAGCGGTGGCGACTGCCCCGGCCTGAACGCGGTCATCCGCGGCATCGTGCTCAAGGGCACCACCACGTACGAGCTCGAGTTCGTCGGCATCCGCGACGGCTGGCGCGGGGTCGTCGACGGCGACTTCTTCCCGCTCACCCGGCACGAGGTGAAGGGCCTGAGCAAGGTCGGCGGCACGATCCTCGGAACGAGCCGCACCAACCCGTACGAGGGATCCAGGGGAGGCGCGGAGAACGTCGCGAAGACCCTCGCCAAGCACGGGATCGACGGCATCGTTGCGATCGGCGGCGAGGGGACCCTGGCGGCGGCGGACCGCCTCTCGAACGACGGCATCCCGGTGCTGGGCGTGCCGAAGACCATCGACAACGACCTGCGGGCGACCGACTACTCGTTCGGCTTCGACACTGCGGTGAACATCGCGACCGACGCCATGGACCGGCTGCGCACCACCGGCGACTCGCACCAGCGCTGCATGATCGCCGAGGTCATGGGCCGCCACGTCGGCTGGATCGCCCTGCACGCGGGCATGGCCGCGGGCGCGCACGTGATCTGCATCCCCGAAGTGCCGATGTCGATCGAGGAGATCTGCGACCTCGTCACCCGCGCGAGCGACCGCGGTCGTGCGCCGCTGGTCGTGGTCTCGGAGGGCTTCAAGCTCAAGGGCATGGATCAGGCCTTCAGCGACAAGGGCCTCGACGCGTTCAACCGTCCGCGCCTCGGCGGCATCAGCGAGATCCTCGCGCCGGAGATCGAGAAGCGCACCGGCATCGAGACGCGTTCCACGGTGCTCGGTCACATCCAGCGCGGCGGTTCGCCCTCCGCGTTCGACCGCGTGCTCGCGACCCGCCTCGGCCTGCACGCCGCCGACGCCCTCGTGGACGGCTCCTGGGGCCAGATGGTGGCGCTGCGCGGCACCGACATCGTGCGCGTCCCGTTCGCCGAGGCGCTCGGCGAGCTGAACACCGTTCCGCTGCAGCGCTACGAGGAGGCCGCCGCCCTGTTCGGGTGAGGAGCAGGTCGACTCGACAGGACGAACGCAACTCTGCAGGACAGGATCCCGGATCCTGTCCTGCAGAGTTGCATACGTCCTAGAAAGGCTCGGCCTTGGAAAGGCAGGGTCAGACCGCGGCGACGCCCAGGCGGTCCAGGATCCAGGCCAGCTCGAAGGCGCGCTCGCGCCAGGAGTTGTACCGGCCGCTCACACCGCCGTGGCCGGCCACCATCTCGCACTTGAGCAGGACGTCGTCCGCGCCGGCGTCGCGCAGGCGGGACACCCACTTCGCCGGCTCCACGTACAGCACACGCGTGTCGTTGAGCGAGGTGACGGCGAGGATCGACGGGTAGGCGACGCCGTCGCGCACGTTCTCGTACGGCGTGTACGACTTCATGTAGGCGTACACCTCGGCATCGTGCAGCGGGTCGCCCCACTCGTCCCACTCGATCACGGTGAGCGGGAGGGACGGATCCAGGATCGTCGTCAGCGCGTCCACGAAGGGGACGGAGGCGAGGATGCCGCGGAACAGCTCGGGGGCGAGGTTCGCGACGGCGCCCATCAGCAGACCGCCCGCGCTGCCGCCCTCCGCGACCATCCGGTCCGGGCTGGTGATGCCGGCGTCCACCAGGTGGCGCGCGCACGCGACGAAGTCGGTGAACGAGTTCGCCTTCTGCCCGAGCTTGCCGTCCTCGTACCACTGCCGGCCCATCTCGCCGCCGCCGCGCACGTGCGCGACCGCGAAGACCACGCCGCGGTCCAGCGCCGACAGGCGCATGACCGAGAAGCCGGGGTCGATCGAGTGCTCGTAGGATCCGTAGCCGTACAGGTGCACGGCACGGGGCTCGGCTCCGGGCTCGCCGAACGAGCGCTTCCACACCAGGGAGACGGGGATGCGGGCGCCGTCCGGGGCGACAGCCCAGTCGCGGCGCTGCCCGTAGTCGGCCGGGTCGTAGCCGCCGAGCACCGGCTGGCGCTTGCGCAGGTGCAGCGTGCGGGTCGCGAGTTCCAGATCGTAGACCGTCGAGGGCGTCACGAACGAGCCGTAGCCCAGACGCAGGAACGGTGCGGACCACTCGGGGTTGCCGCCGAAGCCCGCCGAGTACAGCGGTTCGTCGAAGCCGAGCTCATCCAGAGCCCCCGTGGCCGGATCCATCAGCGCGATGCGCTCCAGGCCCTCGAACCGGTACGCGACGACCGTGGTGTCGCGGAACGCGTCCACGTCCAGCAGGCGGCGTCCTGGCGTGTGCGGAAGGACCACGCGGCGCTCGCCCTGGGGGTCGGATGCGGAGACCGCGACGAGCTCGAAGTCCAGCGCTTCGTCGTTGTGCAGGATGAGCAGCTCGTCCCGGCCGTCGACCACGGCGTGCTCGACGGAGTACTCGACGCCTTCGCGCCGCGGCCAGACCACGCGCGGGGGCGCGGTGAGGTCGTCGAGGTCGACGAGGTGCTCCTCGCTCGTGATGCTGGATCCGACGCCGATCACGAGATAGCGGCGGCTGCGGGTGATCCCCGCGCCGAGCCAGAACCGCTCGTCCGGCTCGTGGAAGAGCTGCACGTCGTCGGAGACCGGCGTGCCGATCCGGTGCAGCCACAGCGTGTCAGGGCGCCAGGAGTCGTCGACGGTCGTGTAGATCACGGCGGCGCCGTCCGGCGTGAAGAACGCGCCGGACGTGCCGGGGATCTCGTCGGGCAGCGTCTCGCCTGTCAGCAGATCGCGGACGTGCACGGTGTACCGCTCGTCGCCCTCGAAGTCGGTCGACCAGAGCAGTCGGGTGGCGTCGTCCGAGACGTCGAACGCGCCCATCGCGAAGAACTCGTGCCCCTCGGCCTCGACATTGCCGTCGAGCAGGATCTGCTCACCGGGAACGGGGATCGCGGCGTCCAGGACGGGCGGCGTCCAGTCGTCGGCGGAGGAGACCGCCGCGCGGCACTGCAGGCCGTACTGGCTGCCCTCGACCGTGCGGCCGTAGTACCACCAGTCTCCTCGGCGGGTGGGCACGGACAGATCCGACTCCTGCACGCGTCCCTTGATCTCCTGGAACAGGGTCTCGCGGAGCGGCTCGAGGTGCGCGAGACGCGCATCCGTGTAGGCGTTCTCGGCCTCGAGGTGCGCGATCACCTCGGGATCCTCCTTCACGCGCAGCCAGTCGTACGGGTCGTCGAACACGTCGCCGTGGTGGGTGCGGATCAGCGAGCGGCGCGCCGCGCGCGGGGGAACGGGGGAGGGGACAGGAGCGGTCTCGGAGACGGAGGTCACGCATCAACGCTAGTCGAGGCCGCGAGGGCGAAGGCGGGACTCGACGGCGGGGGCGTCGAGTTGACCGTCCTGGGCCGGGGTGGGAGGATGCAACCGGCCCGTTAACGGATGCTGAATCCCCGGTGAACTCTTCGTTCGTCACTTCCCTCCACTTCACGAAAGCGAACGGTGGAAACCGCAGCCCTCATCGTCGTGCTGGTGATCCTGCTGGCACTCTTCTTCGACTTCACCAACGGGTTCCATGACACGGCGAACGCCATGGCGACCCCGATCGCGACCGGCGCGCTCAAACCGCGGACCGCGGTCATGCTCGCCGCAGGACTGAACCTCGTCGGGGCGTTCCTCTCCACCGAGGTCGCCGCGACGGTCTCCGGCGGCATCATCCAGGAGGATTCGAGCACGGCGCACCTCATGCCGTCGCTCATCTTCGCCGGCCTCATCGGTGCGATCACCTGGAACATGCTGACCTGGTTGCTCGGACTGCCGTCCAGTTCCTCGCATGCCCTGTTCGGCGGGCTCATCGGCGCCACGCTGGTCGGCGTCGGACTCAGCGGCATCAACTTCGGCGTCGTGCTGTCCAAGGTCGTGCTCCCGGCGCTCATCGCGCCCCTCACGGCCGGGCTGATCGCCTTCCTCGCCACCAAACTCGCGTATCTGACCACACGGCGCTACGACGGCAAGCCGGACGGCAGAAGCGGCTTCCGCTGGGGACAGATCTTCACGTCGTCACTCGTCGCTCTCGCGCACGGTACGAACGACGCGCAGAAGACCATGGGCGTGATCACGCTGGCACTGATCTCGGTCGGCTGGCAGGCGCAGGGCGACCACCAGCCGCACATCTACGTGATCGTCGCGTGCGCGTTCACGATCGCGCTGGGCACCTACCTGGGCGGCTGGCGCATCATCCGCACGCTCGGCAAGGGCCTCACCGATGTCAAGCCCGCACAGGGCTTCGCCGCGGAGACCTCCACCGCGGCGACCATCCTCGCCTCCAGCGCGCTCGGCTTCGCGCTGTCCACCACGCAGGTCGCCTCCGGTTCCGTGATCGGATCCGGACTCGGCCGGCGCGGCTCGGCCGTGCGCTGGCGCACGGCCGGCCGCATCGCGATCGGCTGGGTGCTCACGCTTCCCGCGGCCGGGCTCGTCGGGGCGGTCGCGGCGTTCATCGTGGTCGTCGGCGGCGGCTGGGGTGTGCTGATCGACGCGATCCTCGCGCTCGCCGTGATCATCGCCCTGTTCCTGCGCTCTCGGCGCAACGCCGTCACGGCGAACAACGCGTTCAGCGAGGTCGCCGACTCCGGCCTCGCCATCGAGGTGCCGGAGGAGCCGCCGCTCACCCCGCGGCAGGCCAGGGCGCAGCGCGCCCGCGAACGCGCGAAGGCCAAGGAGAAGGGGGCGGGACGATGACCGTCGTCATCCACTGGGAGGCGTTCTTCCAGGTGCTCGGCGCCGCACTCGTCGGCACCCTCGTCGTCGTGGGCTTCTACGCTCTCGGCCTGCGGCTGCTCGTGCGCGCGGGCAGGGTTCCGGTGGTCACGCCCGCCGAGTTCACCGACGCGATCACCGTGATCAGCGAGAAGGAGGCCAAGCGCGCAGCGAAGGCCGCCGCGAAGGCCGCCCGTAAGAGCCCGCTCACCGACGGACAGAAGGCGCTCGCCCAGATCGCGGCCTACGCGTGCTTCGCCGTCTGCGCGGCGGCGGTGCTCGGCGGCATCCTGCTCATCGTCGTGAAGTAGTCGTCGAGCAGCCGGTAGGGCGGTCCGAGAGTCGCCGCCCCGGAACGCCGTCGTCTCGGCGCTAGCCTGAGGACCATGACTGCGCAGTTCGGCCGCTACGCCCCGCCCACGCACACCCTGGTGCACGTGAGCGACCCGCACCTCCTCGCCGGGGGAGCAGCCCTCGGCGGACACTTCGACGTGGACAGCACCCTGGCGCGCACGCTCGCCGCGATCGAGAGCGCGACCGACCGGCCGGACGCGATCGTCGTCACGGGAGACCTCGCCGACCTCGGTGAACCCGATGCATACCGTCGGCTGCGGTCGATGGTGGAGCCGGTGTCGGAGCGCCTCGGCGCTCCCGTGATCTGGGTCGCCGGCAACCACGACGAGCGCCCGGCCATGCGCGAGCACCTGCTCGACGTCCCGCCCGCCGAGGATCCGATCACGGGCGTCTGGGATCTGAACGGCTTGCGCGTGATCGCGCTGGACTCCACGGTCCCCGGCTGGCACCACGGCGACATCGACGCCGAGCAGCGCGCCTGGCTAACTGAGCAGCTGCGCACGCCCGCCCCGCACGGCACGCTGCTCGCCATGCACCACCCGCCGGTGCCGAGTCACATCCCGTTCTTCGACATCCTCGAACTGCGCCACCAGGACGAACTCGCCGAGGTGCTGCGAGGTTCCGACGTCCGCGGGATCCTCGCGGGCCACCTGCACTACTCGCTGCACGCCACGTTCGCCGGCGCCCCGGTGAGCGTCGCGAGCGCCACCTGCTACACGATGGACGTCGCGAGCCCCGCGGATCGGGTCAACGGCATGGACGCCGCGCAGTCGTTCCAGCTCGTGCACGTGCGCCCGGAGACCATCACGCACACCGTGGTCCCCGTGGTCGAGGCGACACCGGTCGACACGTTCAGTCCGGAATGGGTCGAGCGGATGGCCCGGCTCACGCCAGAGCAGCGGCTGGAGGCGTTCTCGCGCAAGCCGGGCCGGTGATCGCGGACGGGTAGGATGGACGCATCCCCCTTCCCTGTTCGCCATCACCCACGAGGATGTGTCCATGGCCGCCGTTGCGCCTGCCACCCGTACCGAAACCGACTCCCTGGGAAGCAAGGAGATCCCTGCTGACGCGTATTGGGGGATCCATACGCTCCGCGCCGCAGAGAACTTCCCGATCACGAAGCGCCCGATCTCCGTTTACCCGGAGCTGATCGAGGCGCTCGCGATGGTCAAGCAGGCCAGCGCGCGTGCGAACAAGGAGATCGGCGCGCTCGACGCCGAGAAGGCCGACCTCATCGACGCTGCCTCGCAGAAGGTCATCAACGGCGAGTTCCACGACCAGTTCATCGTCGGCGTCATCCAGGGCGGGGCCGGCACCTCGACCAACATGAACGCGAACGAGGTCATCACCAACATCGCGCTCGAGCTGGCCGGCCGCGAGAAGGGCGACTACGCCTTCCTCTCGCCGATCGACCACACCAACCGCAGCCAGTCCACGAACGACGTCTACCCGACGGCGATCAAGATCGGCCTGTCGCTCAACCTGCGCTCGCTGCTGGATGAGCTCGACCTGCTGCGCGTGTCGTTCCTCAACAAGGCGCGCGAGTTCCACGACGTGCTCAAGGTCGGCCGCACCCAGCTGCAGGACGCGGTGCCGATGACCCTCGGCCAGGAGTTCCACGGCTTCGCCTCGACGCTCGGCTACGACCACACGCGCCTCACCGAGAACGCCTGGCTCATGTACGAGATCAACATGGGCGCGACCGCGATCGGCACGGGCATCACGACGCACCCGGCCTACGCCCCGTCCGTGCTGAAGCACCTGCGCGAGATCTCGGGCCTGGACCTCGCGACCGCGAGCGACCTCGTCGAGGCCACCAGCGACACCGGATCCTTCATGTCGTTCTCCTCGTCGCTCAAGCGCAACGCGATGAAGCTCTCCAAGATCTGCAACGACCTGCGTCTGCTCTCCTCGGGCCCGCAGGCCGGTCTCGGCGAGATCAACCTGCCCGCGATGCAGGCCGGTTCCAGCATCATGCCCGGCAAGGTCAACCCGGTGATCCCCGAGGTCGTGAACCAGGTGGCGTTCGCCGTCGCCGGATCCGACATGACGGTGACGATGGCCGCCGAGGCCGGTCAGCTGCAGCTGAACGCCTTCGAGCCCGTGATCGCGCACTCGATCTTCCAGTCGATCACCTGGATGCGCCAGGCGATGTGGACCCTGCGCGTGAACTGCGTGGACGGCATCACCGCGAACCGCGACCGCCTGGGCGCGATGGTCGGATCCTCGGTCGGCGTCATCACGGCGCTCACCCCGTTCATCGGCTACGCCGCCTCGGCCGCGCTCGCCAAGACCGCGCTGCTGACCAACCGCAACGTCGCCGACCTCGTGGTCGAGGCGGGGCTGATGTCGCGCGAGGAGGTCGCCAAGCAGCTGTCGCCCGCGCGCCTGTCGGGCCTCGAGACGATCACCGCGGCGATCCCCGTGATCCCGTCGAAGGACGTCGACGCCGGCGCCTGATCGCCCGCACGTACAACGGCCCGTCGCTCTCCGGAGCGGCGGGCCGTTCGCCGTCTCCGGAGCGGGTCTTGCGGCGAGACGATCTATGCGCTTAGATCGACGAAGAGCAAGAATCTATGCGCTTAGATCCTGGCAACAGGACGCTTCAAGGAGGAAGACGTGAAAAGCAGGACAGCTCTGGCCGGCATCGCCGCTCTCGCCGCGATCGGCCTCGCACTCACCGGGTGCGGTCGGGCGGACGGGGGATCCTCGGCGCCCGCGGCATCCGCGGTGCAGCTCGATGACGCACCGGCCACCGGAACGATCACGATGTGGGCGATGGGGGCCGAGGGAGAGGCCCTGCCGGACTTCGTCAAGGCCTTCGAGAAGGCGAACCCCGGGGTCACCGTCAAGGTCACCGCGATCCCGTGGGACGCCGCGCACAACAAGATCCAGACCGCGATCGCCGGCGGCAACACCCCGGACATCGCGATGATGGGCACCACCTGGATGGCGGACTTCGGCGATGCCTTCGGAAGCGTGCCCTCGGGGATCGACACCTCGGGCTTCTTCGACGGGGCTGTCAGCTCGACCAAGGTGGGCGACCGCGCCGCCGGGATCCCCTGGTACGTCGACACCCGGGTGCTCTACTACCGCACCGACATCGCCGCCAAGGCCGGATGGACCGCGGCGCCGAAGTCCTGGGACGAGCTGCAGCAGATGGCTGCGGACATGCAGTCCAAGGGCGGCGCGAAGTGGGGCATCCGCATGCCCGCGGGGAACGACTCGTTCCAGGGAGCGCTCTGGATGCCGTGGTCCGCCGGCGCCGAGGTCTCCGCCGGTAAGAAGTGGACGCTCGACACCCCCGAGATGACCAAGGGCATCGAGTACTACAAGAGCTTCTTCGACAAGAAGCTCTCCGATCCGAACGTCGACACCTCGCCGGGCGCGGTCGAATCCGAGTTCGTCGCCGGCACCACGCCGATGGTCGTGGAGGGGCCGTTCCTGCGCGGGCAGCTGGCATCGGTCGGCGGCGCCGACTTCGCGAGCAAGTACGCGACCGCGGTGCTGCCGGCGGACAAGGGCTCGGTCTCGTTCAGCGGTGGCGCGAACCTCGTCGTCTTCAACGGCAGCAAGAACGCCGCCTCGGCGTGGAAGCTCGCCCGCTGGCTCTCCCAGCCCGAGGTCCAGGCCGAGTTCTACACCGCGACGGGCGATCTGCCCGCGGCCAAGGCGGCCTGGGATGAGAAGGCCGTCTCCGCGGACGCGAGCCTCACGACCTTCGGCACCCAGCTGGAGACGGCGAAGGCCCCGCCCGTCTCGACCTCCTGGGTGCAGGTGGCCGCGAAGGGGGACCAGGCGCTCGAGTCGATCCGTCGAGGCGGAACCTCGGTCGCGGACGCCCTGAAGACCCTGCAGTCCGACGCCGACACGATCGGGTTGAAGTGAGATGACGGCCACTCTCCTGCCCGCCACCGGAACCCGCACGGGCTCCGGTGGCGGGGGCGACCGGCGCGGCGCCGGCACGTTCGCCGCCGCCCGTCGCCGGCGCGCGCTCATCGCGTGGGGGTTCGCCCTGCCGTTCGTGCTCGTGTTCGCGGTGTTCATGGTCGTGCCGATCGTGGGCTCGTTCGCGATGTCGTTCACCGACTTCACCGCGCGCGACATCGTCTCTCCGTTCGCCGTCGACGCGGTCGGTCTTCAGCAGTACGTCACGCTCTTCGGTGATCCCCGGTTCCTCACCTCGCTCGGCGTCACGGGCGTCTTCGTCGTGGTCGGGATCCCCGTGACGATGGTCGTCGCACTGGCGCTCGCCCTCGCGCTGAACAGCGGCAAGGGGCGGCTGGTGTCGTTCTTCCGGGTCGGGTTCTATGCGCCCGTGGTCACGAGCATCGTCGCCGTCGCCGTGGTCTGGCGCTACATCCTGCAGCCGGACGGCCTGCTCAACACCGCACTCGCGTTGTTCGGCATCCATGGGCCCAACTGGCTGAACGATCCCGCCTTCGCGCTGCCTTCGCTGATCCTGATGGCGGTGTGGCGCAACGTCGGAACTCTCATGGTGATCTTCCTCGCGGGCCTGCAGGCGGTGCCGGAGGACGTCACGGAGGCGGCGATCATGGACGGCGCCTCGCCGTGGCGGCGGCTCGTCTCCGTCACGCTGCCGCTGCTGCGGCCCACACTGCTGCTCGGCGCCGTGCTCATCTCGGTCGGCTATCTGCAGTTCTTCGAGGAGGCGTTCGTGATGACCAAGGGCGGGCCGCTCGATTCGACCCTGTCGGTCGCCTACTACACGTACCAGCAGTTCGGCTTCGGCGAGTACGGGCTCGCGTCCGCGGCCAGCTACGTGCTGTTCCTCGTGATCGCCCTCGTGAGCCTGCTGCAGTTCCGGCTGCTGCGATCGAAGGACTGACGCCATGACTCTCACACGGACAGCACCTCCGGTGCGCAGATCCCGTCCTCGACGGCTCAGCGGGAGGGCGGTCTCCTATGCCGTCCTCACGATCGGCCTCGTGGTCTGGCTGGTCCCCTTCATCTGGATGGTCCTCGGATCCGTCAAGACGCAGGGCGAGATCCTGCGTCGCCCGCCGACCTGGTGGCCGGAGGCCCCGACCGCGGCGAACTATGCGCAGTGGTTCGGCCCGCTCGATTTCTGGCACTTCTTCGGCAACAGCCTGATCGTGGCGCTCGTCACCGTGCTCGGCAACCTCGTGTTCTGCTCGATGGTCGGCTACGCGCTCGCCAAGATGGAGTTCCCGGGCAAGCGGGTGCTCTTCGGCGCGGTCATGATCACGCTCATGGTTCCCGGCGTGGTGACCTTCGTGCCCCTGTTCGTGATGGTCTCCAAGCTCGGGCTGGTGAACACCTATCCGGCCCTGATCCTCCCGTTCGTGACGGCGCCTCTCGGCGTGTTCCTCATGCGCCAGTTCATGACGGGCATCCCGGATGCGCTGCTCGAGGCCGCCCGCCTGGACGGTGCAGGGGAGTGGCGGATCTTCCGCGGTGTCGTGATGCCGCTGTGCGGACCGCCCCTGGCGACGCTCGGGATCCTCACCTTCCTCGGGTCCTGGAACAACTTCCTGTGGCCGCTCGTCTCGGCCCAGACGGAGGACATGTACACGCTGCCGGTCGCGCTGTCGCTGTACTCCACGGGGCAGAACGCGACCGACTACGGGCTGCTGCTCGCGGGATCCGTGCTCGTGATCGCTCCGATCCTGCTGCTGTTCGTGTTCCTGCAGCGCTGGTTCATCCGGGGCGTCGCGACCACAGGCCTGAAATGACCGCATCGACCAGGAGGAACCCACGTATGAGAGCCGAAGACCGGACGACGGAGGAGGGCCTGCCCTTCCGCGACCTCAACGGCAACGGAGTCATGGATCCGTACGAGGATCCACGGCTCGGCACGGAGGAGCGCGTCGACGACCTGCTCTCCCGCCTGTCGATCGAGGAGAAGGCGGGCCTGCTGTTCCACACGGTCATCGAAATCGGCGAGGGGGGAGAGCTGCGCGAGGAGCCCGGTGCCATCTCGAAGTCTCCGACCTCGCAGGTCGTCCGGGAGAAGCACCTCACGCACTTCAACGTGCACGGGATGAGGACCGCACGGGAGGGCGCCCGCTGGAACAACCGGCTCCAGGAGCTCGCGGCCGGCACACCCCACGGGATCCCGGTCACGATCAGCACGGATCCGCGTCATGCGTTCGTGGAGAACTCGGGCGTCGCCTTCGCGGCAGGCCCGTTCTCGCAGTGGCCGGAGCCGCTGGGGCTCGCCGCCCTCGATGACGTCGAACAGGTGCGGCGGTTCGCCCGGATCGCGGGGCGCGAGTACCGGGCGGTCGGCATCCGGATGGCGCTTCACCCCCAGGTGGATCTGCCGACCGAGGCGCGCTGGGGGCGTCAGGCGCAGACGCTCGGCTACGACGCCGACCGGGTGACGGCGATGACGGGTGCGTATCTCGAGGGATTCCAGGGCGCGGAGCTGGGCCCCGAGAGCGTCGCGTGCATCACCAAGCACTTCCCGGGCGGAGGGCCGCAGTTGGACGGCGAAGACGCGCACTTCCCGTACGGTCGCGAGCAGGTCTATCCGGGCGGGCGTTTCGAGGAGCACCTGCGGCCGTTCGTCGAGGCGATCCGCCGAGACACCGCGGGGATCATGCCGTACTACGGGATGCCGGTGGGACTGGTGCGTCACGGGGAGCCGATCGAGGAGGTCGGGTTCAGCTACAGCCGGCAGATCGTCACAGAGCTGCTGCGGGAGGAGCTGGGCTATGACGGGGTCGTGCTCAGCGACTGGGAGCTGATCAACGACAACCACGTCGGGGATCAGGTGCTGCCGGCGCGGGCCTGGGGTGTGGAGGACCTGACGCCGCGGGAGCGGATGCTGCGGCTGCTCGATGCGGGCGTCGACCAGTTCGGCGGGGAGGAATGCGTCGAGCTGCTCCTCGAGCTCGTCGCGGAGGGGGCGGTCGCCGAGGAGCGGATCGACCGCTCGGCGCGGCGGATCCTGCGGGTGAAGTTCCGTCTGGGGCTCTTCGACGATCCCTATGTGGACGAGGACGAGGCCGAGCGGATCGTCGGAGCCGCGGAGTTCCGCGCCGAGGGGGAACGCGCTCAGGCCGCCTCGGTCACCGTGCTGCAGAACCGCGACCGCACGCTGCCGCTGTTCCAGGGGGCGCGTCCGAAGGTCTACGCCGAGGGCGTCGCGGCGGAGGCGCTCGCCGCCTACGCCGACCCCGTGGCCGCGCCCGAGGACGCCGATGTCGCGCTCGTGCGGATCGGGGCCCCCTTCGAGCCGAGGGACGACCTGTTCCTCGAGGCGTGGTTCCACCAGGGGTCGCTCGACTTCCCGCCGGGACTCGTCGCGCGGCTGCGCCGGATCGCCGCGCACTGCCCGCTCGTGATCGTCGTGAACCTCGATCGCCCTGCCATCCTCACGCCCTTCGTCCCGTTCGCGGCCGCGATCGCGGTGGAGTTCGGCAGCTCCGATGCTGCAGTGCTCGCGGCGCTCTCCGGACGTACTCCGCCGCGCGGGGTGCTCCCCGTCGACATCCCGCGCTCGATGGATGCCGTGCGGGCGGCTTTCGCGGACGTGCCGGACGGAACCGAGGATCCGGTGTTCCGCCGCGGCGCAGGGCTGACGATCGACCGACCCCGCGCTCAGTAGAATCGCTCCGAAAGCGAGGTGCTCATGGCGTCGAGCCGACCCACCGTCTACGACGTGGCGCAGCGCGCCGGCGTGTCGATCGCCACGGTCTCCTTCGCGTTCCGCCGGCCGGAGCGCGTGCGCGAGGACACCCGCCGCGTCGTGCTCGAAGCGGCGCGGGAGATCGGCTACGTGCCGAGCGGATCCGCCCGCAGTCTCGCGCGCGGACGCACCGGCGTGCTCGGCCTGCACCTCTTCGACATGCTGCTCGACGAGGAGCCGGAGGCGTCGCCGTCGGCCCGCGGGGGAGCCCGGATCGACCTGGACGAGCTCGACCTGGACGTCGAGCCCGTGAGCTGGGATGCCGCGGCGGATGAGCGCGAGAGCGATCCGAGGACGTTCCCGCTCTACGTCGACGAGGTCCAGCGCGGCTTCGTGCTGGAATGCAAACGCAACGGCACGGCGGTTCTGCTCAGCAGCGGCGGCGTGGGCGTGTCCGACCTCGCCGACACGGCGGGAAGGGTCGACGGCCTCGCGATCCTGCCCGGCCGTTCCACGACCGCGGCGATCGAGGCCGTGGCCGCACGCGTCCCGGTCGTCCAGCTGAGCAAGCGTGCGGGCATCGGGCATCGGGTCACGGTGGACAACGCCGGGGGCATGCGGATGATCGTGCGGCACCTGCACGAGGCGCACGGCACCCGGTCGTTCGGCTGGGTGGGCGCGATCGGGGAGGACGACCTCGACGAGCGGCGCGAGGGGTTCCTCTCCGCCGTCGCAGAGATCCCCGGCGCGCACGGAGAGGCCCTCGACGACACCGATCTGGAGCGGACGCCCGCCTATCCCGTGCTGCGCGAGCGCGCCGCGGCGGGCGCCCTGCCCGATGCGCTCGTGTGCGGCAGCGATCAGACGGCGCTGCGGGTGATGGACGTCCTCCGCGGCGAGGGGGTGCGCGTCCCCGAGGACGTCCTGGTGACCGGCTTCGACGGCATCCTGGCGGGCCGGATGTCCACGCCGACCCTCACCACGGTGCGCCAGCCGATGGAGCTGATGGGGCGCATCGCCGCCCACCTGCTGCTGACCGATCCCGGCGACGGGAGCGAGCCGGCGCGCACCGTGCGACTGGCGACGGATCTCCGCGTCGGGGGCAGCTGCGGCTGCTGAGGAGCCGTCGACGCCCCGCGCGGGGCGGATCGTCAGTCCAGGATCCGGCAGTGCGTCGTGAGCTCGCCGATCCCGTCGATGCCGACCGTCACGGTGGAGCGGTCGCGCAGGAAGATCTGCGGATCCCGGGAGTAGCCGGCGCCGCCGGGGCTGCCGGTGGAGATCAGCGTCCCCGGGCGCAGCGTGAGGGAGCGCGAGAGGTGCGAGATGAGGGCCGACACCGGCCGCACCATCTGTCCGGTGGAGGCGTCCTGCACCATGTGGCCGTCGACGACGGTCCAGATGTGCAGGTCCTGCGGATCCGCGATCTCGTCTGCAGTCACGACCACGGGGCCGGTGGGGGAGAAGCCGTCGAACGATTTGCAGCGCGACCACTGCGCCTCGGCGAACTGGATGTCCCGGGCGGTGATGTCGTTGACCACGGTGTAGCCCCAGACGTGGCCGAGGGCGTCCTCGGCGGACACGTCCTTCGCGGCGGCGCCGATCACGACGCCGAGCTCGGCCTCGTAGTCCACCGACTCGGACAGCGCACGCGGCCACGTCGTGGTCTGCTCGTGCCCGGCGAGGGAGTTCGGCCACAGCGTGAAGACCGTGGGTGCGGTGTCGGTCTTCAGCCCGAGCTCGGTCGAGTGCGCCGCGTAGTTCAGGCCCACCGCGAGCACGACGGGAGGGGCGAGCACCGCGGCGCTGTACGCGAAGCCGTCGAGCGCGTGCACGGGGGCCTCGCCGCGGGCGTGCGCCTCGCGGACGGCGTCGAGAAGGACGTCGCCGCCTTCGATGAGCTGCTGGAGGGTGGCAGGGGCCGGATCCACGAGATCTGCGACGAGCGTCGCGCCGGAGCCGTCGATGACGGCGAGCGCGGGAATGTCGGATTCGGGACGGCGCAGATGAGCGAACCGCATGCCCTCCACGCTACCGGGCGCGCCCGCTGCCCCGGCGCGGAGAGCCTCTAGGCTTTGGGCATGACCTTTGGAGGACACGGCGATCCCGCCGAGCAGCGCCCGGCCTCGCGCCCGTCGCCCCCCGCGCCGTCGCCGTATCAGCCGCCCGCGGCCGGGCAGCCTCAGGCGTCGGCGGACCAGGGGCCGTCCGCGCCTTATCAGCCGCAGCCGTCGCCCCCCGCGCCGGCGGCCCAGCCTCCCTACACGCAGCCCGCATACGCGCAGCCGCAGTACGCACAGCCTCAGTACCTGCAGCAGCCGCAGTACGTCCAGCCGCAGAGCTACCCGCAGACCGCCTCGACGCCGATCGCGCCGGTGTACGGCTCGGTGCTGGCGCAGCGCCCCGAGCATCACGGCGCCGTCGCCTACGACGCCTACACCCCGCCCGCTCCCGTTCAGGCGGTGCCGGCGCTGCCCGTCCCCTCCGCGAAGGGGCGGCACGCCTCGGTGTGGGCGTTCGGTGCGCTCGGATTCGTCCTCCTCGGCCTCATCGCCTACTTCGTGTGGGCGCTCGGGCCCGCAGCCTCCATGATCGGCATGGTGCTCGCGCTGGTGCCCCTGACGATCGTCTTCTTCGGCGTCTTCTTCATCGACCGCTGGGAGCCGGAGCCGAAGTCGCTGGTGGCTTTCGCGATCGCGTGGGGCGCGATCGCCTCGGTGGGGCTCGCGCTCGTCGTCGACCTCCTACTGACGCTGCTGCTCGGGCAGCGCAACGACGATCTGACCGCCGTGCTCCAGGCGCCGCTGGTCGAGGAGACGGCGAAGGGCCTCGGCGTCTTCCTGATCTTCCTCATGGCGCGCCGCAGCTTCGACGGCCCGATCGACGGCGTCGTCTACGGCGCGCTGGTGGGCGCCGGCTTCGCCTTCACCGAGAACATCCAGTACTTCGCGGTCAGCCTCATCGAGGGCGGGGCGCCTGACCTGACCGTCACGTTCGTGCTGCGCGGGCTCATGTCGCCGTTCGCCCACGCGATGTTCACCTCCGTGACCGGATTCGCGATCGGGCTGGCCGCGCGTCGCGGCGCCTCGGCCGCCCGCGCACTGGGCTTCGGCGCCGTGGGGCTCCTCGGCGCCATGGCACTGCACGCGCTGTGGAACGGATCCTCGATGATCGGCAACTTCTTCGTGCTGTACATCGTGCTGCAGGTGCCGCTGTTCGTCGGCTTCATCGTGGTGATCATCCTGCTGCGCAAGGAGGAGTCCCGGCTCACCTATGCCCGGCTCAGCGACTACGCCACCGCGGGCTGGTTCACGCCGCAGGAGGTGTCGATGCTCGCGACTCCCGCGGGCCGCCGCGTCGGCCTGCGGTGGGCGTCGGGGCTGCGCGGCGACCGGCGTCCGATCATGCGGCGGTTCATCAAGGACGCGACCACGCTCGCATCCGTGCGCCAGCGCATCATCACCGGACGGGATCCGCTGGCGACCCAGGACGAGCAGGTCCTGCTGCAGCGCACGCACGCGGCGCGCGACGCGCTGCTGTCGGTCTGAGGCGGGAAGGTTTCGACTCGCTCCGTTTCGCGGCCGTGACCTCCCCACAGCAAGACTCAGCGCCCGGTGCTGCGGCGATGCCTGCAAGTCCTCCGGGCGCTGAGTTGATCTGAAAACAGGTTGCACCCGCGGCGCGGGGATGTCAAGGTTCGGCGGGCCGCGTCCCCGTCTCCTCGTCGGAACGCGCCGGGGCGCTGTTCGCCATCGGCGCAGTGTCCCGCGTTGACCGGGCCGGACAGTGTCGGGTTGGATGGAGGCATGACTGAGCGCACCAAGCCCGAGTTCGACGCCCCCACCGGACCCGCCCCCACGGAGCTCGTGATCCGCGACATCATCGAAGGAACCGGTGACGAGGCGAAGCCCGGCGACACCGTCACCGTGCACTACGCCGGTGTCGAGCACGACTCCGGCGAGGAGTTCGACTCCTCCTGGGGCCGCGGAGAGACCATCCAGTTCCCGCTGCGCGGCCTGATCCAGGGCTGGCAGGAGGGCATCCCCGGCATGAAGGTCGGCGGACGCCGCGAGCTGGTCATCCCGCCGCACCTCGCCTACGGACCCGCCGGATCCGGTCACTTCCTCGGAGGCAAGACCCTCATCTTCATCATCGACCTCGTCGCCGTCGGCTGACGATCGCGCACGACGAAGGCCCCGTCCTCGGACGGGGCCTTCGTCGTGCCGGCGGGGGTTCTCGAAAAAAGTTCGGCGAATCGGGAATGCATTCACCTGAATGTAAGTTGGACCCTGATGTCGCCGCAGCAGCAGCGACCGCAGACCTTCCGATGAGGAGCACCCATGAGCATCGACATCCCCGGCTACCGCAGCGGCACCTGGACCCTGGACCCCGCCCACAGCGAGGTCACCTTCAGCGTCCGCCACATGATGATCTCGAAGGTGCGCGGCACCTTCGGCGTCAAGAGCGCGACCCTGGTCGCCCCGGAGAACCCGCTCGAGGCGCGCGTCGAGGCGAGCGTCGACGTCACGTCCCTCGACACCGGCGACGCCGGTCGCAACGGCCACCTGATGTCTGCCGACTTCTTCGACGTCGAGAAGTACCCGACCATGGACTTCGCCTCGACCGGCGCCCGCGTCGAAGGCGGCGACCTCTTCGTCGACGGCGACCTCACGATCCACGGCGTCACCAAGCCGGTCACGTTCGAGCTGGACTTCGGCGGCTTCGGCTCCGACCCCTACGGCAACTACAAGGCCGGTGCCTCCGCGAAGGCCGTCATCAACCGCGAGGACTTCGGCCTCACCTGGAACGCCGCGCTGGAGACCGGTGGCGTGCTCGTCGGCAAGGACGTCACGATCACGCTCGACCTGCAGGGCGCCCTGCAGGCGTAATCGGAGCATCGTCCGAGAGGGCGGGTGTCGCGCACAGCGACCCCCGCCCTCTCGTCGTCTCGCGCGGGTCTCAGGCCGCCGGCTGATCGAGGAGCCGGGATCCGATCGCTCGCAACGACACGGCGGCCCAGGTGCGGAACGGGCGCCACGCCTCGGCGATCCGCTCCAGCTCGGCATCGTCGGGGGCGTGATCGAGGTCGTACAGGGCCTGCACGGCGGCGCGAGTGTGATCCTCCTGCGTCGACAGCACATCGGTGAGCCCGCAGGCCCTGATGACGATGAGCGCGCTGTAGAACGGACCGATGCCGGGGAGACGCTGCACGTCGAGCATCGCCTCCGCAGGCGTCATGCCGGCGAGCCGCCGCACGTCGAGCTGCCCGTCCAGTGCCGCGCGTGCGATCGCGTGCAGCCGCGGGATCCGGTCCGCGGGCAGCCCGGGGAACTCCTCGAGTGCGAGCAACTGCTCGGGCAGCGGCAGGGCGGGTTCTGGTCGTCCGGCGAGCGTGAACACCCTGCCGTGCTGTTCGGACAGACGCCGGCGCAGGGCGATGCCCTGCCTCCGCGCGCGACGGGCTGACAGCACGGCCCACACCGCCGCTTCGTACGGGCTGTAGAAGTTCGACGGGCGGAAGCCCGGCGCCGCCGCGTGCACGCGGGCGAGCACGGGATCCGCGGCGCAGACGGACGCCCAGGCGTCGCCGTCGTGGTCGGACGAGACGACGCGGGCCGCCTGCCGGGCGATCGCGTCGAGATCCCCTTCTCCGTGCACGGTCAGGGCGAGCGCGCCGTCGTGCTGGCGCACCTCGACGCCGACCTGGGAATCGAGCGCATCGGTGCAGAACGCCAGCCGCATGACGCCGTCGAAGGCGGACTCGTCGCGATGGCCGAATCCCATGAGGGCGACCTCGCGGAGGTCGTAGGCCCCGGCGAGGGGCAGCGTGGTGGTGCGGGTGGTGGCGCTCATGCCGTCAGTCTGCGCCAGGGCACCGACATTCTCTCGGGCGTCGGGCGTCTCATTGCCGCTGCCGCCGGCGTCACCGCGGCAGCGACAGCGCGGCGATCGCGGCAGGACCGGCGAACGCGTCGATGGCCGCGATCCGCTCGCCGTCGACGTCGAACGCCATGACCGAGACGGCGCGCGTTCCGACCAGGACGACGACGCCGGGGAGGCCGTCCACGAGCACGGGCCGGAGCACCGCGTCGGGGATGGCGAACATGAGCGCCCGGCCCGCGACCGCGCCGCCGCCGCGTACGAGCGCCGTCGCCGAAAGCCCCTGCTCGATCCGCAGTTCGACCTCGGGGGAGAGGAGCGACACGAGCCGGTCGAAGTCGCCTGCGCGGGCCGCCGCGAAGAACGCATCCACGATCGGACGCCGGTCGCGGGCGGCCCTGGTGGCGGCGACATCCCCCGAACGCACTCTTCGGCGCGCGCGGCTGGCCAACTGCCGCACCGCATCGGGGGAGCGTTCGAGCAGGTCTGCGATCTGCTCGAAAGGCACGTCGAACGAGTCGTGCAGCACGAATGCCACGCGCTCGGCGGGGGAGAGGCGCTCGTGCACCAGGGTCAGTGCGGCGCCGACGGCCTCGGCCTGCTGCGCCGCCTCCAGGGGATCCGGCGCCCGCACATCCGCCTCGATGACCGGCCCCGTGCCGTCGTCGTCGAGCGGGATCTCTCCCCGTGAGGCGCGCGAGCGCAGCACGTTGAGGCAGGCGCGGGAGGCGATCGTGGTCAGCCAGCCGCCGAAGTTCTGCACGTCGTCGGCTCCGGCCGCAGAGGCCCGCAGCCATACGTCCTGCACGACGTCGTCGGCCTCGGCGGTGGACCCGAGCATGCGCTGCGCGAGCCGGCGCAGCCGCGGTCGCTGCTCCTCGAAGCGGTCGGCGAGAGATTCCTGATCCGTCATGTCACATCTCCTCCGGCCCGCGTGTCATCAGAGTGACCGTCCGGATCGGGCGGCTTCTGACAAGAGAACGGGAAGAGTCTGACATGACCATCGACCAGACCATCGACACCACGGCCGCCGTCGCGATCAAGGCGCGCATGCCGCACCCCGCGTTCCTGCTCGAGGGCGGCTTCGACGCGATCGCCGCGCTGAGCGGTGTGGCGGCCTCGACCGATCTGCCTCAGGAGCTGCTGCACATGGTTCACCTGCGGGCCAGCCAGATCAACGGCTGCAGCTGGTGCACGATCGAGCACTCCAAGGAGATGCGCGCGGACGGGGCGGGCGACGAGCGGGTGTTCGGCGTGGCGGCCTGGCGCGAAGCCCCGTTCTTCACCCCGAGGGAGCGGGCCGCGCTCGCGCTCACCGAGGCGCTCACCCGCATCGCGGACACGGTCGATCCGGTGTCCGACGAGCTGTGGGACGAGGTATCGGCGCAGTTCGATCGGCGCCAGCTGTCCGCCCTGATCCTGGCGATCAGCGCGATCAACGTGTGGAACCGCATCAACGTCGCGATCCGCCAGCCGGCAGGGCAGCGCTGACGTCCGCCGGGATCCGCGGCCCTCGACAGCGGGTCAGGGCTGCGGATCCTCGGCGTCGTACGCGCGGAACCGCGGGCTGAGCCGGACGAACAGCGCGACGACGCCGATCACGAGCAGCCCGCCCAGGAGCGGCGGGAACCACAGGGCGGTGAGCGAGGCCAGCGCCCCGGCGTACAGGGCGCCGAGACGCGGTCCGCCCGCGACCACGATGATGAACACGCCCTGCAGGCGGCCGCGCATCGTGTCGGGGACCGCGGCCTGCATCATGGTGTTGCGATAGATGGAGCTGACGTTGTCCGCCGCGCCCGAGAACGCCAGGGCGACGCAGGCGAGCGCGATCAGCAGCACGTTCGGAGAGGATGCGGTGGCGTGTCCTGCGGGGAGCAGCGCGCCGACGAGCAGGACGACGCCGAACAGTGCGATCGTCGCGCCGTACGCCTGCACAGCCCTGGCGATGCCGCGGCCGTGCCAGCGGTAGTGCACGATGCGCCCGGAGAACAGGCTCGACAGGAACGTCCCGACCGCGACCGCCGCGGTCAGCAGGCCCGTGGTCACCGCACCGCCGCCCAGGATCACGGTGCCCAGTGCGGGGAAGAGCGCGAGGGGCTGGCCGAACGTCATGGCGCAAATGTCGAGGACGTACTGCATCCGGATGTTGCCGGCGCGTCGCAGGAAGCGCAAGCCGTCGACGAGGGAGGCGAGCCCCGGGCGCACGATCTCGCCCTCGGGCAGCAGCTTCGGCAGCGTCCAGAGCCCCAGGAACATCGACAGCATGAGGATCACGTCGATCGTGTAGGTCCAGCCGTAGCCGGTGAGCGCCACGAGGAGTCCGGCGAGCGCGGGGCCGGCCATGACCGTCATGCCGAAGGCCACGCCGTTCAGCGCGGAGGCGGGGGCGAGCATGTCGCGGGAGAGCAGTCGAGGGATGATCGCGGTGCGCGTGGCCATCCCGACCGAGTTCGCGGCGGCGATGATCATGCTCAGGGCGTAGAGCCACCAGATGGTCTCCGCGTGCGCCCAGGTGAGGGTGGCGAGCAGCGCGGTCGCGGCGAACGTGATGACCGCGGCGATGAGCGCGACCCGCCGGCGGTCGAAGGCGTCGGCGAGCATCCCTCCGTAGAGGCCTGCGAGGATCATCGGCACGAGCCCCGCGACGGCGATCATGGAGACGGCGAAGGTGCTCTGCGTGAGCGCGAACACGTGCAGCATGACGGTCACGATCGTGAGTTGCCCGCCGATGCCGCTGAGGGTGGATCCGATCCACATCCGGGCGAACGCCGGGCTCTGCCGGAACGGGCTCAGATCGATCAGATGACTCACTCGTCGAGCGTATCGGCGCTCCGAGGGCCGTGGATCCGACTCGGCGCGCCGGGCTGCCCTGTGCTGATAGACTTGGGCGGTTGCCGTTCGATCGGCCGCGGATAAAGAGAGCCCACGCATTCGGCGTCGGGCACCGCGCAGCAAAGAGGAAGGGGATCACCTATGGCACTGGAAGCAGACGTCAAGAAGGCGATCATCGAAGAGTACGCGACGCACCCCGGTGACACCGGATCCCCCGAGGTGCAGGTTGCAATGCTGACGCAGCGCATCAAGGACCTCACCGAGCACCTCAAGGAGCACAAGCACGACCACCACTCGCGTCGTGGCCTGTTCCTGCTCGTCGGTCAGCGCCGTCGTCTGCTCGGCTACCTCCAGGACGTCGACATCAACCGTTACCGGTCGTTGATCGAGCGTCTCGGACTGCGCCGCTAAGCAGCCAGCGCACAATCGCGCAGAACATTCTTGCGAGGCCCGTCCCACGGTGTGGGGCGGGCCTCGACCTTTGTCCGGGGGCGCTGCGCTGCGTCCGCGCCCGCCAGCGTCGAGTGCACGGGATCCTGCCGAACGCACGGCCTGATCGCGTCGAGGGTCCGTCCGCTCGGCAGGATCCTGTGCCGTCGTCGGATCCAGCTCCGTAGGAGGCGGGAATCCGCGCGAGAAACCAGAATCCGCGTGAGGCAACACGTCAGGCACGGTGTTTCATGCAGGAAGTGGTGTCTCACGGGCGCAACCGGTCGCGGGCGCGCCCGGCGCGGGCCGCGCGCGGCCCGGCGTCAGCTCCGGATCAGCGACACCGGATGGCGGCGGATCACGAGCGTCACGGACACCGCGAGCAGCACCGCGCAGAGGGCCATGATCAGCAGGCTCGCGGTCCAGGTGCTGCTCATGTCGTGCACGATCCCGAGGAGCAGGCTGCCGCCACCGGCGACGGCGTAGCCGACGCCCTGCGCGATCGCGGAGAGGATCCCGGCGGAGGCCTCGTCCGCGGACAGGCTCACGAGCAGCCCCATGGCGAGCCCGAATCCCGCGTTCTGGGCGATGCCGAGCACGGACACCACCACGGGGTCGTGGCCGCCGTCGAGGGCGAGCCAGGCGAACCCGGCCGCCATGACGATCCCGAGTCCCGGACCGAACCAGGTCAGGATCCGGCGGCGGCGCGCGATGATCGGTGCGAGCAGCGTGGGGACGAGGCCGATCACGCTGAACCACCCGAGCAGGCCTCCCGCAGCCGCGCGCGTCTCACCGTGCGAGGACAGGATCAGCGGAAGCCAGGTGGTCACGGCGAAGTAGAGCAGCGCCTGCAGGGCGAACACCGTCGTCATGAGCGCCACCGTGCTCCGGGAGCCCGCCGGCAGCGCGATCGGAGCCCTGGACGGAGCGGTGGGAGCCGCGCCGCGGCCGGCGGCCAGCATCGCGAGCGCGGCCAGCATCGCGAGCGCCGCCCACGCGGCCAGCGCCGGACGGAGGCCGAGCGCCTCGTCGAGCGGCACCGCCAGGCTCGCGCCGAGCGCGGCACCGATTCCGAACGACATGCTGCTGAGCCCCACCCAGAGTCCGCTCGCGCCGAGCGCCTTGAGGTAGGGCGGCAGCAGGGTCGCCGCGACCATGATCGCCGCGCCCGCGAGGAACGTTCCGGGCAGCAGCATCCAGCCGTTCAGGACGCGCAGCAGGAGACCTGCCGCGAGCACCGCCATCGCGACGAGGATCGCGCGGGTCGTGCCGATGCGCCGCGCCAGGAGAGGGCCGAGCATCGCCGTGAGCCCGAACGCGATCACCGGAAGCGTCGCGAGGAGGCTGCGCCCGACGCCGCCGAGGCCGAACTCGCTCGTCGCCTGATCCAGCAGTGCGGAGACCGAGGTGATCGCGGGGCGCAGATTGACGCCGACCAGGAGCGCGGCCCCGAGCGCGAGGGCTCGGGCGGCGCTCCCGGTCGGCGCGAGCCGGGCACGGTCCGCCGTGCGTCCGGCCGGGACGGCGCCGCCGGCAGCGCCATCCCCCCGATCAGTGCGCGAGGACACGAAGCCCATCGGCGACGACGCGCCCGTCATGGAGGACGGTGCGGTCCGTGCCGCGGTCCATCACGGCGCTGGTCGGTGTCTCGCCGTCCACGAGCAGCAGATCGGCCCGGTCGCCGACCGCGGTGCCGGGACGATCCTGCACGCCGGTCAGGCGCGGGGACGAGTGCGACATGATGCTGGCGCCGCCCATGGTCGCGATGGCCAGGCACATCTCGATGTGCTCGTCCCTGCGGAAGTTGTTCGTGAACGCCAGCTGCCAGGTGCGATCCAGCAGGTCGCAGTTGCCGTAGGGGCTCCAGTAGTCGCGCTGGCCGTCCTCGCCGAGGCCGAAGCGCACGCCGGAGGAGACGAGGTCGACGAGCGAGAGCTGGTTGCGGGCTGCCGGGGCGACGCTCGCCATGGCGATGTCGAGTTCGGCGAACTCGTCGATCAGCCGGCGGCTGGTGGCCTCGTTCACCCCGCCCAGCTCATAGGCGTGCGACATCGTGACCTTGCCCTGCATCCCGAGGGCGCGCACCCGCTCGAGGACGAGCTCGGTGCTGAAGACGCCGAGGTTGCCGGGCTCGTGCAGGTGGATGTCGATCTCGACCTGGTACTTCTCGGCGAGGCCGAACACGATGTCGAGGTGCTTGACGGGATCGCGGTCCAGCTGCGAGGGGTCGATGCCGCCCATCACGTCGGCGCCCTGCTTGAGCGACTCCTCGAGGTAGTCGACCGTGCCCTCTTCCAGGAGGATGCCCGCCTGCGGGAAGGTCATGATCTGCACCTCGGCCCGACCTGCGAACTTCTCCTTCGCGGCCATCACCGAGTCGAACTTCTCGAGCTTGCAGTCCACGTCGACCTGCGCGTACGAGCGTACCCTCGTGGTCCCGCGTGCGATCATCCGCTCCAGCGTGCCGGCGACGATGTCGGCGTGCGGCACATCGGTGCTGCGCCAGTTGCGGCGGTCGTTCATCATCATTCCCCACACGCCGGGGGAGCCGGTGTGCTCGCGGAACGGCAGGCCGATGCGCGAGGAGTCCAGGTGCACGTGCACGTCGCTGAACGACGGCAGCAGCAGCCGGCCCCGACCCTCCACATCCCCGGCCCCGAGCGGGACGGACTCGTCGTGCGGGCGGATGGCGGCGATGCGCCCTTCCTCGATGACGACATCGGATGCGGGACCGCCCCAGGGGCGGACGTCACGAATCAGCAAGGATCTTCCTCTCTTCGGGGGTGCGCGCCGCGAACGCGGCGGCCTCGGCCGGATGGTGGCAGGCGACCGCACCGGACGGCACGTGCTCCACGCACATCTTCTTCTTCTCTTCGTCCAGCAGCGCGAACACAGGGCAGCGCGTTCGGAACACGCAGCCGCTCGGCGGGTTGGACGGATGCGGCAGATCGCCGGTCAGCCGGATCCGCCCGCTGCGATCCGCGTGCGGATCAGGGGAGGGCACCGACGACAGCAGCGACTGCGTGTAGGGATGCCGGGGGGCGTCGAAGACCTCGTCCCTGGTGCCCAGCTCCATGACCTTGCCGAGGTACATCACGGCCACGTCGTGCGCGAAGTGCTTGACCACCGAGAGGTCGTGCGCGATGAAGACGTAGGAGATGCCCGTGTCGGCCTGGATGTCCTGCAGCAGGTTGATCACCTGCGCCTGCACCGAGACGTCGAGCGCCGAGACGGGTTCGTCGCAGATCACCACCTCGGGTTCCAGAGCCAGCGCCCTGGCGATGCCGACGCGCTGCTTCTGGCCGCCGGAGAACTCGTGGGGGAAGCGGTTGTAGTGCTCCGGGCGAAGTCCCACGCGGTCCATGAGGGATTGCACGCGGGGCTTCATCCCCTCCTTCGGGGCGATGCCCTGGGCGCGCAGGGGCGCGGCGATCGCGGCCCCCACGGTCTGTCGCGGGTTGAGCGACGAGGCGGGGTTCTGGAACACCATCTGCACGCGGCGGCGGAAGTCCTGCAGCTCGGATCCGGCGAGCCCCGCGACGTCGGCGCCGTCCAGGCGGATGCTGCCCGACGTCGGCGTGAGCAGGCTCATGAGCAGCCGGCCGGTCGTCGACTTCCCGCAGCCCGACTCGCCCACGAGACCCAGGGTCTTGCCGCGCTCGAGCGTGAACGACACGCCGTCGACCGCCTTGACGATGCTCTTCGGCTTGAACATGCCCTGGGAGACGGGGAAGTGCTTGGCGAGCCCTTCGACCTGCAGCAGGGGTGCGTTCATCGCGCGGCCTCCATCGTGATCGACTCGGACGCGCCGAGGTCCTCGGACAGATGGCACCGGGATCGGTGCGATCCCGCGCCGTGCAGCACAGGCCGCTCGGTGCGGCAGCGGTTCTCCGGCACGAGGTGCGCCACGGGGCAGCGGTCGGCGAACAGGCAGCCCTGCGGCAGATCCAGCAGCGACGGCGGGAAGCCGGGGATCGGGGTGAGCCGGCCTGCCTCGTCCGCCATGGACGGCATCGATGCCAGCAGGCCCTTCGTGTACGGGTGCGCGGTGCGCAGGAAGGCGTCCTCCATCTCGGCCTGCTCGACGCACTGTCCGCCGTACATGACGACGACCCGCTGGCAGACCTCGGCGACGACGCCGAGGTCGTGCGTCACGTACACGACGGCGGATCCGGTCTCCTGCTGCAGGGACGAGATCAGGTCGAGGATCTGCGCCTGCACCGTGACGTCGAGCGCGGTCGTCGGCTCGTCGGCGATGAGCAGTTCCGGCTCGCAGATCAGCGCCATCGCGATCATCGCGCGCTGGCGCATTCCGCCGGAGAACTCGTGCGGGTGGGCGTCGTAGCGGGACACCGGATCCGGGATCCCCACGCGCGCCAGCATGTCGATCGCCTGCGCCTTGGCGGCCTTCGCGCTCACCCTGTTGTGCACCCGGTACGCCTCGGCGATCTGCGTGCCGACGGTGTAGTACGGATGCATCGCGGAGAGCGGATCCTGGAAGATCATGCCGATCTTGCGCCCGCGGTACGGCCGCATCTCATTCTCGGTGAGCGGCACGAGGTCCGTCCCCTCGAACAGGATCTGGCCGGTGACCCGGGCGCTCGAGCCCTTGAGCAGGCCCATCAGGGTCTGGCTGGTGACGGTCTTCCCGGATCCGGACTCGCCGACGATGCCGATCGTGTCGCCGCGCTCGAGGCGCAGATCCATGCCGTTCACCGCGTGCACGACGCCGTCGTCGGTGGGGAAGTCGACCCGCAGGTCGCGGATGTCGAGGAACGGGGTGGCCATCAGCTGACCCTCACTCTCGGGTCGATGCCGGCGTAGGCGAGGTCGACGACGACGTTCGCGGTGATGATGAAGAACGCGGCGAGCATGGTGATCGCCATGGTGACCGGCAGATCTCCGGCGACGGCGGCGTGCACGGCCGTGAAGCCGAGGCCGGGGACGGAGAAGATCTGCTCGGTGAGCACGGCGCCGCCGAGCAGGGCGCCGATGTCGAGGCCCAGCATGGTCACGATCGGGGTGATTCCGGCGCGCACGCCGTGCCGGAACACGATCTCGCGGCGACCGAGGCCCTTGGCCCTGGCGGTGCGCATGAAGTCCTCGCCGAACGTCTCGATCATGTTGTTGCGAGTGATGCGGATGTACTGCGCGCTGAAGAGGACCGCGATCGCCACCCACGGCAGCAGGTAGTTGAGGAACCAGGCGGCGGGGCCGGCGGATCCGAACGGACTACTGATCTGATTGCTCGTGAACGGCAGCCAGTGCAGCGTGCTCACGAAGACCAGCAGGAGCAGCAGTCCGGTCACCGGGATCGGCAGCGAGACGCCGACCGAGGCCGCGCCGACGATGAACTTGTCGGTCGCCCTTCCCTTGCGGAGGGCCGCGAGGAGGCCGAGGCCGACACCGACGATCGTCCACAGCACGACCGCGCCGACGGCGATCGAGAGCGTGTAAGGGAGGGCGCGGGCGAGCACGTCCGTGACGTTCTCGTTGGTCTGGAAGGACTTGCCCAGGCACGGCCAGGCGCAGACCTGCTCGGCCCCTGGCGCGCCGATCATGCGCGGCCCGAAGAAGCCGGACAGGTACGCGAAGTACTGGATGAAGAAGGGCTTGTCCATGCCCAGCGCGACGCGGGCCTGCTCGATGCGCTCCGGCGTGCACTCCTGGCCGCACGCGGCGGCCGCGGGGTCGGACGGACCGATCTGGAAGAGGGCGAACGTGACGAAGCTCACGACGAGGAGGAGGATGACGAGGCCGGCCACCCGGCGGATGAGGAATCCGAACATTGCTGTCCCGTGCGGGGCCGGCCGCGGAGGGCCGGCCCCGTCCTTTCAGGAGTGCGGAGGCGTCAGTTCTTGACGCCGACGGTGGACAGGTCGATGCTTCCGAAGAAGTACCCGACCTGAGCGTTCTGGATCTTGGATCCCACGACGCTCGAGGTGTACGTGCGGAACAGCGGCACGATCGGGTAGGTCTCCATGGCCTTGTTGTAGAGCTCGGTCCACTTCGTGTTGAGCTCTTCGGACGAGCCGTTGGTGTCGCGCAGCTTGTACATCTCACCCGAGATCGTCGGGTCGAAGAAGCGCGAGATGTTGCTGAAGCCGAAGGACGAGCCATCCAGGCTCGGGCCCAGGTTCGGGTCGACCGTCGTGCGGGTGGATCCGGAGGCCGCGCCGCCGCACCAGCCGGCACGGGCGATGTCGGGCATCTGGTCGCCGGCGAGCGTCGTGTAGTAGTTCGGGGCGGGGATCGCGACCATCTGCAGGTCGATGCCGAGCTCCTTGAAGTCCTGCTGCAGCACCGTGCCGAGGTTCTTGTACCGCTCGGTGGCGTTCGAGTAGCCGTAGGTGAGCGTCTTCGGGACGGTCTTGCCCTGCAGCAGCTTCTTCGCCTCGTCCAGCTTCGGCTTGCCGGCCGCGTCGAGGTCGAGCGTCGGCGCGATCCAGCCCACCTGCGCGTCGTTCAGGTACGAGTTGGTGAGCTTGCCGAAGCGGGGGCCGCCGTACTGCACCTGGATCGACGCGCGGTCCATCGCGAGCGCCAGGGCGTGGCGCACGTCGGGGTCGGTGATCGTGGTGGTGTTGAAGTTCAGCACGTCGGTGCAGCCGAGGAGGCCGCCGGCTGTGCGGGGCTTGATGGTCTGGTCGCTGAGGCGTGCCGCGTCCGAGGCCTGCAGCGCGCCGTTCGAGTCCAGCGTGATCGCGGTCGGGTCGGAGTCGCTCAGCAGCTGCTGGCTGATCGTCGCCTGGGCGGTCGAGAGCGAGAACGAGAACGTGTCGGGCAGGGCGGTCCGGTTCTCGTCGGTCTTCGGATCCCAGTTCGGGTTGCGGACCAGCTTGAGCTCCCGCCCGCGGTCGTAGCCGGCGATCATGTAGGGACCGGAGGAGATCGGGTGGTTCGTGTAGTCGAGCTTGGTGTCCTTGGCCTGCGGCACGGGGGCGCTGTTCGAACGCGAGGCCAGGGCCGGGAAGTCGGGGTACGGCTGCTTGAGGTGGAAGATGATCGTCTTCGCGTCGGGGGTCTCCACGGCGGCGAGGTCTCCGCCCGAGTACGGGCCCTTGTACGTGTCGGCGGCGAGGACGGCGTTGAGCTCCTGCGGGGCCTGCGTGTAGACGTCGCGGGCGAAGGTGCGCTCGATGCCGTACTTGATGTCGGCGGACGTGATCGGGGAGCCGTCCTCGTACTTGAGGTCGTCCTTGAGCGTGTACGTCCAGGTGAGGCCGTCCGAGGACGCCTTGCCGAGATCGGTCGCGAGGTCGGGCACGATCTTGGGCGGCTGGCCTGCGGTCTCCTTCGCCATGGTCAGCGTGCGGTAGTAGAGCTGGCCGACGTTGGCGGTCTGGACGTAATTGCTGTTGCCGGGGTCGAGCGTCTGGAAGTCGCTCGACATCAGCACGTTGACGTTGCCGCCCTTGGTGCTGAAACCCTCGTTGACGACGTGCGGCGCGTACGGGTTGTTCGCTCCGGCGCCTGCGGTGGCGGTGCCGCCGGAGGCGGATCCTGCCGAGCAGCCGGTCACGGCGAGCGCGACGGCCACGACGGAGGCGGCGAACAGGGGACGGCTGTGTCTCATGGTTCTTCTCTTCTCGGGATGGGGATGGAAAGGACGGACGGAGGGCGCGGGCGGGCGTGGCCGCGCGCGGGACGTGCGTGCGGGGTTCAGCTGCGCGAGGCCTTGGGATCGAGGGCGTCGCGGACCGCGTCGCCGAGCAGGTTGAAGGCGAGGACCGTGATGACGAGCGCGGTGCCGGGCACGATCAGGAACCAGGGGTCGACGAGGTACCAGTTGCCGGACTGCGCCGCGTTGAGCATCTGCCCCCACGACGGGGTCGGATCCTTGACGCCGACGCCCAGGAAGGAGAGTGCGGCCTCCGCCGAGATGTTGGTCGGGATCATCATGGTTGCGTAGACCAGCACCACGCCCGACACGTTCGGGATCACCTGCGTGAACAGGATCGTCCGCTTGGACGCGCCGTAGGAGCGCGCGGCCTCGATGTACTCCTGCTCGCGGATGCTGAGCACCTGGCCGCGGACGACGCGGGCGAGGTATGCCCAGCCGAAGAAGCCGAGGATGATCACGAGCGATGCGATGGGCACGAAGCTGCCCTGGCCGAGCGCGGTGCCCCGCAGCCGGGACTGCAGGATCGGCGTGAGCGAGAGCACGAGCAGGAGGTGCGGGAACGCCAGGAAGAGGTCGATCAGGCGGCTGATGACCATGTCGACCTTGCCGCCGAAGAAGCCGGCGGCCGCACCCATGATCGTGCCGAGGACGACCGAGACGAGGGTCGCCAGCAGCGCGATCGTGAGCGAGACCTGCGCGCCGTAGGCGAGGCGGGCGAAGAGGTCGCGGCCGAGCCCGGGCTCGAGGCCGAGCCAGTGCCCTGCCGACGGATAGAGGAACTGCGGCAGCGGCAGGCCGGGGGTGTCGAAGTTGTCCAGCGTGTCGGGGCCGGTGTGCGTCGTGAACGGATCCTGCCCTTCGATCGCGGTGAGCAGCGGTGCCAGGATCGCGAAGAGCACGATCGCGATCACCACGGCGAAGGACGCCAGTGCGATGCGGCTGCGTCTGATGCGCAGCCAGGCGGTGCCGAGGAGCGAACGTCCTGTGGCGATCTTCGGGGTGGTGAAGGCCTCGGTGGTCGGGACCGTCGTCAGCGTTTCCGTCACGATCTTCCTTGATGGTCAGGAACGGGGGTTGCTGGAATTGTATACCAGCCTGAGAGGATATGTATACCAAATCCCACTGACTTCCTGAAACTTGTGCGCAGACGTTGTTGCGATGCTCGAGGGTCGATAGGTTTTGGATACCAATCGTCCCGCCTTGAGGAGTGCCCCCGTGCGTACCCTGATCACCGCTGATCACGTCCTTGCCTTCGACGGCACATCGAATACGGAGTTGCGCGACGGCGCCGTGCTGGTGGACGACGACCGCATCGCCTTCGTGGGGCCGCGCGCCGAAGCACCTCAGGACGCCGATCGCACGGTGGAGCTCGGCGAGAGCCTGCTGATGCCGGGGCTGATCGACCTGGACGCGCTCACCGACATCGACCACCTGATCCTCGACTCCTGGTCGGCGCCGGAGCATGCCCGCCGCCTGCAGTGGTCGGCGGACTGGTTCTCCCGCCGGCAGCATGTGTTCAGTGCGGGCCAGCGCCGGCGCATCAGGGAGATCGCGCTCGTGCAGCTCGCCCTGCACGGCATCACGAGCTACATGCCGATCGCCTCCGAAGTGCACTCCGCCTGGGCGGAGTCGGCCGACGACTTCCTCGCCATGGCGGAGTTCTCCCGGTCGCTCGGGCTGCGCGGCTTCCTCGGGCCCTCCTACCGCTCCGGGGTCAACGTCGTGCAGGGCGATGAGCGCGTCGTCCTCTTCGACGAGGCGGAGGGCGAGGCCGGTCTCGCCGACGCGATCCGGTTCCACGACACGCTGCGCGCCTGGGCGGATCCGCTGCTCACCCCCGTGTTCCTGCCCTGCCGCATCGAGACGCTGACCCCTGAGCTCCTCGCGGCCACTGCGGACGCGGCAAGGGAGCGCGGCGCCCTCGTGCGCTTGCACGCGCTGCAGGGGGATTTCGAGCGCGACTGGATCCTGGAGCAGCACGGATGCACACCGCTCGAGCTGATCCGCCGGCAGGGCCTGCTCGATGACCGCCTGATCATCCCGCACGGCGTCTTCCTGGACGTCAACCCTCGCGTGTGGGGCGAGGACAGGGGGGATCTCGCCGCGCTCGTCGAGGCGGGGGTGTCGATCGTCCACTGCCCGCTCACGAATGCGCGCTACGGATCCGAGCTGGAGACGTTCGCCCGCTACCGGGATGCGGGGCTGAACATCTCGCTGGGCACCGACTCGTTCCCGCCGGATCTGATCCGCGGCATCGACACCGGCGTCTCCGTCGCGAAGGTGCAGAACCGTTCGCTCGCGGCCGGAGATCTCGCCGGCTATGTGGAGGCGGCGACCCTCGGCGGAGCACGCGCGCTGCACCGGCCCGATCTCGGGCGCATCGCGGAGGGGGCCGCCGCCGACCTCACGGCGTTCCGCCTCTCGGATGTGCGATTCGGTCCGATCGAGGACCCGCTGCGCAACCTCGTTCTGTCCGGGAGCGCCAGGGACGCGTGCCTTACGATGGTCGCGGGCAGGGTCGTGATGCGCGATGGCGCGATCGACGGGATCGACCTGCGGGCCGTTCGCGAGGATGCGCAGGCCCTGTTCGACATCATGCGCGCCGGCTACGACGAGCGCGATCACCGGGGCGGCGCCGGTGGGTTGTTCCCGCCCGTGTTCCCGCTCGCGGGGGAGAGGAGAGCGGCAGATGGAGACCGGCACTGAATCCGACGGCACCGCCATCGCGCTCGCCGATCGCGTCTACCGTGATCTGCTCCGCGCGATCATCGACGGTGACGTCGCGCCCGGTGCGTGGCTGAAGGAGCGCGAGCTCTCCGAGCGCTTCGCGGTCTCGCGCATCCCGGTGCGCCAGGCGCTCCAGCGGCTGGAGGCCGAGGGGTTCGTGGTGACCTCGCGGCACCGCGGCGCCAACGTCACGCCGCTCACCCGTGCCGACATCCACGACCTCTTCGACACCCGGCTGTGCTTCGAGCCCTTCGCGGCGCAGCGGGCTGCCGAGCGCGTGCACGAGGGCATCGAGACCATCGACCGGCTTCGCGCGCTGCACGAGGACGCGTCGGTCGTCGACGCGGAGGCGGCGCGGGCCGCGAGCCTCGACTTCCACTCCGAGATCGTGCGGCTCAGCGGAAGCCGACTGCTGCTGCGCAGCCTCGGGCCGCTGGTCGGGCGGATGGAGTGGGTGTTCCGGCTCACGCGCGAGACGAGGGACAGCGAGCAGACGGACGAGCATGTCGAGCTCGTCGAATCGATCGCGCACGGCCGCGGCGCGCTCGCCTCCGCGCAGATGTACGCGCACATCGAGATGAGCCGCGAGCCCGTGCTGTCGCAGCTGGACGGTGTGCTCGAGAGCTGAGCCGTCCCTCGCTCAGGCGGAGGCGCCGACCAGGTCCGCGTGGTGGATCGCCGCGACGTCGGGGTGCGCACGCAGGCGCGACTTCAGGGCGTTCTCGCCGTAGAGGGCATGGATGGGGTTCGAGGGATCCTTGGTGACGCCCCGTGCCTGCACCGCCAGATCCGCCGGCAGGTCGATGAGCGGCAGACGCGCGTCGAGGGCGGGGTTGAAGAAGAACGGGATCGAGATCCGCTCGTCCGGCGCCTGCGGGGAGACCACCCGGTGGTTGGTGGCCTTGAGGTAGCCGTCCGTCGCGTACTCGAGCAGCTCGCCGATGTTGACGACGAACGCGCCGTCGACCGGGGGAGCGTCGACCCAGGATCCGTCGCGCTCCACCTGGAGGCCGCCCTTGCCCGGCTCGACCCAGAGCAGGGTCAGCACGCCGGAGTCCTTGTGTGCGCCGACGCCCTGCTGCGGCTCCGGTTCGTGGGTGCCCGGATAGCGGACGATCTTGATCAGGGTCGAGGGGTCGCCGAAGTTCTGCTCGAAGTAGGTCTCCTCGGCGCCGAGTGCGAGCGCCCAGGCGCGCAGCAGCTTGCGGGCGACACCGGAGAGCTGCGCATGCCATTCCGCGACGACCTCGCGCAGCTCGGGCTGGGCGTCGGGCCACAGGTTCGGGCCGATCAGGCGGTTGTAGGCGGCCCCGCCGCCGACGGCCTCGCGCTCCGGCCCGATGTCGATCTGCTCGCGCCAGTCCACGGCGCCCTGCGTGCGCTCGCCGCCGATGCGGGTGTAGCCGCGGAAGTGCGGGCTCTTGACGTTCTCGATCGCGAGCTTGTCGCCCTCGGGCAGCGCGAAGAAGTCCAACGCCGCCTGGTGCAGGCGGCGTTCGAGCTCGGGGGTCACGCCGGTGCCGGTGAGGTAGAAGAATCCGACGTCGTGGGTCGCGGCGCGCAGGTCGTCGCGGAACGCCGCGGCGGCCTCGGGGCCCGCGTCGAGCTGGGACAGGTCAAGGATCGGGAGGTTCAGTTCGGCCATGAGGCGAGGCTAGGACGGGCGCTGCAAGGGTCGGCCGTTTGTTGCCGAGGATTACCGCGGACGGATCCCTCCGCCGAACGTGCGTCCGACGGACGGGAGCGCGGATGCTAGAGTCTTCGAGGTAAGGGATGCCTTACCTCATAACTTCTCCAGGAACAGCTCCTCGTGCTCGCCACTTTCCTCATCGGCCTCCGTGAAGGCCTCGAAGCCGCGCTCGTCGTCGGCATCCTCGTCGCCTACCTGAAGCGGCTCGATCGCAAGGACGTCCTGCCACGGCTGTGGACCGGCGTCGGCGCCGCCATCCTCCTGGCGCTCGCGATCGGCGCCGTGCTGACCTTCGGCGCCTACGCCCTGACCTTCCAGGGGCAGGAGATCATCGGCGGCACGCTCTCGCTCGTCACGGTCGGCATGGTCACCTGGATGATCTTCTGGATGCGCAAGGCCGGACGCACCATGAAGGCCACGCTGCAGGGGGGCGTCGACCGGGCGCTGGAGGCGGGCACCGTCTGGGCGCTCGTGCTGGTCGGCTTCGTCTCGGTGGCCCGCGAGGGCGTCGAGACCACGCTCCTGCTCTGGTCGATGGTGCAGTCCTTCGGCGACGCGCCGTCGGCGATCCTCGGGGCGGCGCTGGGCCTCGTGGTGGCCGTGCTGGCCGGATGGCTGCTCGCCCGGGGCGCCGTCAGGCTCGACCTCTCCCGCTTCTTCACCTGGACGGGCGGCTTCCTCGTGGTCATCGCGGCCGGCGTGCTCGCCTACGCGCTCAGCGACCTGCAGGAGGCCGGCGTCGTGCCTGGACCGTTCACCGCCGCGGCGCCGCTCGACGCCGCCGGTTCCGTGCTGGTCGGCTGGGCCGGCCTGCCCTTCGGGTGGGCGTTCGACGTGACCGCGGTGATCCGCCCCGACAGTGCACTCGCCGTGCTGCTGCAGGCCACCGTCGGATTCATGCCGCGGATGAGCTGGCTCCAGGTGATCGCCTGGGTGCTGTACATCGCGATCGTCGGCACCCTGTTCGTGCGCGGACTGCGCCGCACGACACCGCGCGCGACGCCTTCTTCCTCTGTTCCCGCTTCCTCCGCGACGCCCGTCACGACCGAGTCGGCGGCCACCCGTGCCGCATCGACCGTCTCGCCCTCTCCTGAAGGAGCCTCATGACCATCGCCCGCCGACCGATCGCCGTCCTCGGCGCCGTCGCCGCCCTCGGCCTCGCCCTCACCGGGTGCGTCGCCAAGTCCGACGTCTCCGCAGCCGGACGTCTGACCGTCTCTTCCACGGCCGATGCGTGCAGCGTCTCCGCCGCCACCGCGACCAGCGGCACGCTCGCGTTCGACGTGAACAACAAGGGCGACGAGGTGACCGAGTTCTACCTGCTCGCCGAGGACGGCGTGCGCATCGTCGGCGAGGTCGAGAACGTGGCTCCCGGAGCCTCGCGCACCCTCACCGTCGTGGCGCAGCCGGGCAAGTACTTCACCGTGTGCAAGCCGGGGATGCTCGGCGCCGGGGTCGGCAAGACCTCGTTCGCCGTGAGCGGCGAGAAGGTCGCCGAGACCGGGGGCGACGCGGCGCAGAAGCAGAAGGCCCTCACGCAGTACGCCTCGTACGTCAAGGACCAGGTCGACCAGCTGCTCCCCGCCGCGAAGACCTTCGCCGACGCCTACCGCGGCGGCGACGACGCGGCCGCCAAGGCCCAGTTCTCGACCGTGCGCGCCTACTACGAGCGCATCGAGCCGATCGCGGAGCAGCTGGGAACGCTCGACCCTCGGCTGGACTTCCGCGAGCTCGACGCCAAGGCCGAGGGCATCGACTGGACCGGCTTCCACCGCATCGAGAAGGACCTGTGGGCCCCGGCCGCCGGCGCGATGAACTCCGACGGCACCACTCCGGCGAACCTGGACTGGGCGCCGTCGACGCCCGCCGAGCGCGGCACGTTCGCCGACAAGCTCCTCGCCGATCTGCAGGAGCTGTACGACCACGTCCACTCCGACGCGTTCGTGAAGGATCTCGAGTCCAAGGGCATCGCCGGGATCTCCAACGGATCCATCTCGCTCCTCGACGAGGTCGCCAACGGCAAGATCACGGGCGAGGAGGACTGGTGGTCCGGTACGGATCTCTCCGACTTCGCGGCGAACGTCGAGGGATCCAAGATGGCCTTCTCCGTCGTGCGCGAGTTCGCCGAGAGCAAGGGCGCAGAGGGCAAGAAGCTCGTGGAGCAGATCGATCGCGGATTCTCCGCCCTGGAGGCCGAGCTCGCGGTGCACGGTTCGCTGAAGGACGGCTTCGCGGCGTACTCGACCGTCACCGAGACCCAGAAGCGCGACCTCACCGACCTGCTGAACGCGCTCGCCGAGCCGCTCTCGAAGCTCACCAGCACGATCCTCGGCTGACATGACGGTGCCTGAGTCCGAGGGAGGACCCGACCGGCCCTCCGCGGCGGCGCCGGAAGGGTCGTCGACCGCCGACGCGCGTGCCGCGTCTCCCGAGGGCGCGGTGCCGGAGGGCACGGCATCGCGCACCGGCATCAGCCGGCGCGGCCTGATCGGCTGGGCGCTCGGCAGCGGTGTCGCGGGCATCGCCGTCGGAGCCGGGGGTGCGGCCGCCGTCGCCGCGACCGGGGTGCTGGGCGGATCCGCGCCCGCAGACCAGTACGCCTTCGAAGGCGCCCATCAGGCCGGGATCACCACGCGCGTGCAGGAACACCTGCATTTCGCGAGCTTCGACATGATGCCGCGCGCGAGTCGTGACGACCTCGTCTCGCTCCTGCAGGACTGGAGCTACGCGGCATCGCGGCTCACGAAGGGCCTCGACGTGAGCGCCTCGGGCGCCGTCGGAGGCTCTCCGGAGGCGCCGCCGGACGACACCGGCGAGGCGCAGGGTCTCACCGCAGCGGGTCTCACGATCACTTTCGGGCTCGGCCCGTCGCTCTTCCTCGCGGAAGGTGACCGGTTCGGCATCGCGGACCGACGGCCGTCCGCGCTCGCCGATCTGCCCGGGTTCCTCGGCGACGCCCTGGACGCCGGCTACACGGGCGGCGACCTCTGCATCCAGGCCTGCGCCGACGACCCGCAGGTCGCGGTGCACGCCGTGCGCAACCTCAGCCGGATCGCGTTCGGTCGCGCCAGGCTGCGCTGGTCTCAGCTCGGATTCGGGCGCACCTCGCGCACCGCCGCCGATCAGCAGACCCCGCGCAACCTCTTCGGCTACAAGGACGGCACCGCGAACATCCTCGCCGACGACGCGCAAGCCCTCGACGAGCACGTCTGGGTGGGGGAGAAGGACGAGCCCGCGTGGATGTCCGGCGGGTCGTATCTCGTCGCGCGCAAGATCGCGATGCTCGTCGAGACCTGGGATCGGCTGCGCCTCGCCGAGCAGGATCGCACCATCGGCCGGGTCAAGGGCAGCGGAGCGCCCCTCTCGGGCGGCGGCGAGATGACGGAGCCGGTGTTCTCCGGCTCGGCGATCGACGAGAACTCGCACGTGCGCCTCGCGCACCCGAAGATCAACGACGGCATCCGGATCCTCCGCCGCGGCTACAACTACGTCGACGGCAACAACGAGCTGGGCCGCCTCGACGCCGGCCTGTTCTTCCTCTCCTACCAGCGCTCGCCGGAGCAGTTCGTGACGCTGCAGAAGCGGCTGTCGACCGATCTCATGAGCGAGTACATCAAGCACATCGGATCCGGCATCTGGGCCGTTCCGCCCGGCGCGCGGCAGGGCTCCTACGTCGGCGCGGCGCTGTTCGCCTGACCCGCGGAGCCCGCCTGGGCTCCATCGCGAACGCCCGTCTGCGCCCCAGGCGGGCGTTCCCTCGTCCGCGCGCCCCTGGCCGATGTCGTGGATCCCGGGAATACTCCTGGGAGAAGGATGTTTCATCAGATACATTCAAGTGAATAGAAATCTGAAGGAGACAGCAGTGAGCGAGTCGAGCACCTGGTCGGGCATGCAGTTCGGCCTCATGTCGGTCAGCGACATCACCCGCAACCCGGTCACGGGGGAGACCCCGAGCGAGCGCGAGCGGATCCAGAACACCCTCACGATCGCGAAGCACGCGGAAGAGGTCGGCCTCGACGTCTTCGCGATCGGCGAGCACCACAACCCGCCGTTCTGGTCGTCCAGCCCGACGACGTTCCTCGCCGCGCTCGCCGCGCAGACCGAGCGTCTGATCGTCTCGACCTCCACGACGCTCATCACCACGAACGACCCGGTGAAGATCGCCGAGGACTACGCGATGCTGCAGCATGTGTCCGGCGGGCGCATGGACCTCATGATGGGCCGCGGCAACACCGGCCCCGTGTACCCCTGGTTCGGCAAGGACATCCGTCAGGGCCTGCCGCTCGCGATCGAGAACTACGCGCTCCTGCACGAGCTGTGGACGAACGACGTCGTGGACTGGGAGGGCAAGTTCCGCACCTCGCTGCAGGGCTTCACGTCCACCCCTCGCCCGCTCGACGGCATCGCGCCGTTCGTGTGGCACGGCTCCATCCGCACGCCCGAGATCGCCGAGCAGGCCGCCTACTACGGCGACGGATTCTTCGCGAACAACATCTTCTGGCCGAAGGAGCACTACCAGCGGCTGATCGAGCTGTACCGGCAGCGCTTCGCGCACTACGGCCACGGCACCGCGGAGCAGGCGATCGTCGGGCTCGGCGGCCAGGCGTTCATCCGCCCGAACTCTCAGGACGCGGTGAACGAGTTCCGCCCCTACTTCGACAACGCCCCGGTCTACGGCCACGGCCCGTCGATGGAGGACTTCACGGAGATGACCCCGCTCACGGTGGGATCCCCGCAGCAGGTCATCGACCGCTACGCCGCGATGCGCGACCACTACGGCGACTACCAGCGTCAGCTGTTCCTCATGGACCACGCCGGCCTGCCGCTGAAGACCGTGCTCGAGCAGATCGACCTGCTCGGCGGCGAGGTCGTGCCGGTGCTCCGCAAGGAGCTCGCGCAGAACCGCCCGGAGACCGTGCCGGATGCCCCGACCCACGCAGCCCGTGTCAAGGCCGTGTACGGCGACGGCCCGGCGCGCGAGGCGCGCCCCGGCGCGAACCGCGGAGACAACCTCACCGCGGGCTCGCCCTACCAGGACGGCGGCGCGATTCCGGCCGCCCCGGTCCCTGAGCATGTCGAAGGGTCCTCGTTCGGGACCGCGGCCACGAAGGGGGCGAACTGAGATGGGCGCCCGTCGCATCGCGGTGATCTCCGCAGGGCTCAGCAACCCGTCCTCGACGCGCATGCTCGCCGACCGCCTCGCGGCGGAGACCGCGCGCCGGCTCACCGAGCTCGGCTCCGAGGTCGGCGTCGACGTGATCGAGCTGCGCGACCTCGCGCACGACATCACGAACAACCTGCTCACCGGGTTCGCCCCGCCCGCGCTGGACTCGGCGATCAACACGGTGATCTCGGCCGACGGCCTGATCGCCGTCACGCCGATCTTCTCCACGAGCTACTCCGGCCTGTTCAAGTCGTTCATCGACGTGCTCGACCCGGACGCGCTGGCCGGCAAGCCCGTCCTGATCGGCGCGAACGCCGGAACCGCGCGGCACTCGCTCGCGATCGACTACGCGATCCGCCCGCTGTTCACCTACCTGCACGCAGAGCCCGTCCCCACGGGCGTCTTCGCGGCATCCAGCGACTGGGGGGCGAACGCCGACGAGGTGGCGCCGCTCAGCACGCGGGTCGAGCGCGGAGCGCGGGAGCTCGCCGAGGCCATGGCCCGACGCGAGCCCGCAGCCGACAAGGATCCCTTCCACCCGGGCAACTACCTCGGCGAAGGACGCTCGTTCGGGCACCTGCTGGGCGGTCTCGCAGGGGAATAGGCCTGCACAGGCACAAGGGGCGTGACGTCACCGGGAATGTCCGTGGGGCATCCTAGGGTGGCGTCATGCCCCTTCTCTCTGCATTCGACACTCTCGACCGTGCGCTGGACGGAACCCTTCTGCTCCCCTCCGACGACGGATTCGACGCCGCTCGCCGCCCGTGGAATCTCTCGATCGACCAGCTCCCCGCCGCGGTCGCGGCGCCCGCGGGGCTCGACGATCTTCGTCTGATCCTCGCGGCCGCCCGCGAGGCCGGGACGCCGATCGCCGTGCAGCCGAGCGGCCACGGCGCCTCCGGCGACCTGGCAGGGGCCGTGATCGTCCGGACGGCGGCGTTCGACCGGCTCGACATCGACCTCGCGGCCGGCGTGGTCGTCGTCGGCAGCGGTGTGCGCTGGGGCGCCGTCGTCGACGCGCTCGAAGGCACCGGGTGGGCGGCTCCCGCAGGCACGAGCCCCGTCGTATCGGTCGCGGGGTACACGCTCGGCGGCGGTCACTCCTGGTTCAGCCGCACGGCGGGTCTCGGGTCCGACAACCTGCGCGCCGCGTGGGTGCTGCGACCCGACGGCACGCATGAGCGGATCGACGACGACAGCGACGGTGAGGCGATGTGGGCGCTGCGCGGAGCGGGCGGCGTCGTGGGCGTCGTCACCGCGCTCGAGATCGATCTCGTCCGTGCCCCGGCGCAGTGGGGCGCCTCGCTGACCTTCGACGCGGCCGACTCCGCCGCGGTGATCCGCGCCGTGCGGGATCTCGCCGCTGTCGCGCCGTCGACGCTCAACGTGTTCACGAGCTCCATGCGGATGCCCGACGCGCCGATGCTGCCGGAGGCGATCCGCGGCAAGAGCTACCTGACGGTCCAGGCGCTGTCCTCCGACGGCGCCGCCGAAGCTCTCCTCGACGGGGTGCGGCGCGCCGGCACCGTGCAGCGCGAGACCGCGGGACCGACCTCGCTCGCCGCGCTCGCCGCCGCCTCGGGGGAGCCGACCGATCCGACGCCGGGCCGGGGCGCCTCCGCCGCTCTCGACCGGCTCGACGACGCCATGATCGACGCGCTGGTCGACTTCCGTCAGGCACCTGCCCAGTCGACGATCATCGGAATCGACCTGCGGATGCTGGGCGGAGCACTCGACGCTCCGCGCCGTTCGGGCTTCGCATCCCTTGCGTCGGCGGGCTGGCTCCTGCACGCGCTCGTGCCGAACTTCCCCGGTGCGCCGGCCGAACCCGGCGACGCCAGCATCGCGGGGCTCCGCGAGCTGCTCGCCCCGGTCGCCGCCGAGCGGACGGTCCCGACGTTCCTCACGCCAGGGCAGTCGCTCGAGCAGTGCGCCACGGCGTCCGACATCGACCGGCTGCGTGCGGTGCGCGCGAGCGCCGATCCCGACGGCGTGCTCCACGAAGGACGCCTGCCGCGCTGAGTCCGCCTCGAAGGCGTACTCAGCGCGGCGGACGTGCCGGGGGCAGGGCCTCGCGGGTCGGTCAGCCGATCGCGGCGAGGCTCTGCACCGTGGCCGACACGGCCTCGGCGAGCTCCCGGCCCTTCACGGCGAAGTGACGCCGGAAGTAGTCCTGGTGCTCGTCGTGCTCGTGGAAGTGGTGCGGCGTGAGCACGGCGGAGAACACCGGCACGTCGGTGTCCAGCTGAACGCGCATGAGCGCGTCGACGACGGATCCGGCGACGAAGTCGTGCCGGTAGATCCCGCCGTCCACGACGAGCGCACTCGTCGCGATGGCCGCGTAACGGCCGGTGCGCGCGAGGCGCTGCGCGTGCAGCGGAATCTCGAACGCGCCGGGAACGCGGTACACGTCGACCTGGTCGATGCCGAGCTCGGCGAGACGCTCGATGAAGGCGGAAACGGCCTGCTCGACGATCTCGGCGTGCCACTGCGCGGCGACGATGGCGATTCTGGGCATGGTGGACTGCTCCTTCTGTCCTCTCTCATCCGGACTGTGACCGTCGGCTCCGGAATCGCACCGGATCGGCGGTCCCCACCATGGGGACCGTTCGCGGGCTCGCGCGGACCATGCCGCGACACCGCCGGTGGGGACTTTCACCCCGCCCTGAGGACAGGACGACGCTATCACCGCGCCGCGGGCGGCCCGACCACGGTGCCGCTGCCCGGCTCGGGCCGTCAGCGCGGCGGCGCGGCCGATCCGGCCAGGCGGTAGGCCGTCTCAGGCCGGCCCGGGGTGCCGTAGCGCGGGGCGCGGATCGCGACCTGCTGCGCGACGAGGTGCTCCAGGTAGCGGCGTGCGGTGACCCGGGAGACGCCGACGAGAGGCGCCGCCTCCGCGGCCGAGAGGTCGCCGTGCGCGCGCAGCACCGCCGTCACCACCTGCAGGGTGTCGGCGGCGAGGCCCTTCGGCAGGGCGATGGCGCCGGTCGCAGGCCCCCCGATCAGGGCGTCGATCTCCTCCTGGCTGGCGGCGCCCGCCAGCGCGACCGCGCGTTCGTGGCGGTCGCGGAACTGCATCAGGCGATCGCGGAAGACGGCGAACGGGAACGGCTTGAGCAGGTACTGGGCGACGCCCAAGGCCGACATCCGTCGTACGGCCTCGACGTCGCGCACGCTGGTCACCGCGATCACGTCGATCGCGCTGCCCGCGCCGCGGATGCGCCGCAGCACGTCGATGCCGGAGCCGTCGGGCATGGTGAGATCCAGCAGCACCAGATCGATCCGCTCCGCATCGGCGGTGAGCGCGTTCAGCGCGGCGCGGACGCCGGTGCACTCGCCCACGACCTCGAACCCCTCGAGCCGCGCGATGTACGCCGCATGGAGTTCGAGCGTGAGCGGGTCGTCGTCCACGAGCAGGACGCCGATCATCCGGTGCTCCTCTCCGTCGGGACGCCGGGCAGCGTCACCCGGAACGACGTCGGCGCGGCGGAGAGCTCCACGCTCCCGCCCGCGGCCGCCACGATGTCACGCACGAGGGCGAGTCCCACGCCGCGGCCGGAGCGGTCGCTCGGCTTGGTGGAGAAGCCGTGCTCGAAGATCCGCTCGCGGAGGTTCGAGGGGATTCCGGGGCCGCCGTCCGAGACCGTGATCGCGACAGCTCCACCGCCCGCCGCGGTCACGTCGACCCGCACCCAGCGGTCGCCGCCCGACTCTGCCTGAGGGGCGGCGTCGAGCGCGTTGTCGATGAGGTTCCCCACCACAGCGACCGCATCGACGGGCGTCAGATCCACGCGGGGAGCGGCAGGATCCACGTGCACCTGCCAGCGCACGCCGCGCTCCTTCGCCTGCGAGGCCTTGCCCAGCAGCAGCGCGCCGAGCGTCGGATCCCCGTCGCGCAAAGTCATCTGGTCGATCACGGACTGGCTCTGCAGGGACGATTCGGACAGCAGGGCGATCGCCTCGTCGCGGCGATCGAGCTCCAGCAGCGAAAGCGCGGTGTGCAGGCGGTTGCCGTGCTCGTGCGTCTGCGCGCGCAGCGCCTCCCCGAGGGTGCGCACCGACTCGTAGCCGGCGACGGCCTCGCGCACGTCTCGCGCTTCGAGATCGCCGGTGATGCGCCGCGTCGCGAGTCGCGCGAGCACCGCTCCGATCGCGCCCAGCGCCACGACCGCGAGGGTCAGCAGCACGATCACGGGCAGGCGTCGCAGCAGGGCCCCGGCCAGCGACTCCACGGTCACGCCCGCCGACACCCAGCCGACGATCGCACCGCCGGCGTCGTGGACGGGGGCGATCGTGCGCACCGACGGGCCGAGCGTGCCCGTGTACTGCTCGGTCAGCGTGCGGCCGTCGGCGGGGATCGTACCCAGGTACTTCTCGCCGATGCGTGCGGGATCCGGATGCGTGAGGCGCACGCCGTCACGGTCCATGACGGTGATGAAGTCCAGCCCGGCTCCGGTGCGGACGGACTCGACGTACGCGCGCAGCGCGCCCTCTGCGGAGGGGCGGTCGGTCGCGGTCACGGCGGCTTCGATCGCGGGTGCCGCGGAGAGCGCGTGCGCGATCGCCGCGGTGACATGCTCGGCCTCCTGCCGCGCCGAGGTCTGCGCCTCCCAGGTGAGGAACACCCCGATCGCCGCGCCGATCAGCAGGACGGATGCGATCAGCAGCGCGAACACGCGCGATGCGGCACTGCGCACTCCGCCGCGTCTTTTCGTCGCCATCGCCGATCCGACCTCCTCAGCCAGTATGCGCGAGGTCGTGCCGCGCGCGGCGGCCTGCACCGGATCCGCGCCGGTTTCAATACGACCAGAACTCGCCGCGCGGCGCGGCCGGTCCGCACGATGGTCGACACGGCCCGCCCACTGTGGTGCGGTGTCCGGTTCACTCAGCGGAGGCGACGATGGCTCTCACCGAAGGTTTCACTCTCCCGCGGCACGATTGGCGCCGCGGCAAGAACTCCTGGGACAAGCACACCTGGCTCTATGTGTCCGTGCTCATCGCGGTGGGCCTCGGGATCGCGGTGGGCCTCGTGTTCCCGCAGTTCGCGCAGGGCCTCGAACCCATCGGCAAGGGATTCGTGAGCCTCATCAAGATGATGATCGCGCCGATCATCTTCTGCACGATCGTGATCGGCGTCGGATCCATCGCCAAGGCGGCGACGGTCGGCAAGATCGGCGGACTCGCGCTCCTCTACTTCATGGTGATGTCGACGTTCGCGCTCGCGATCGGCCTGGTCGTGGGCAACATCATCCACCCCGGTGAGGGGCTGCACATGGCGGGCGCGACCTACCAGGCGGCCGCGACCGAGGCGAAGACCACGCAGGACTTCATCCTCGGCATCATCCCGGCCACGTTCTTCGGTGCCTTCACCGGTGAGAGCGTGCTGCAGGTCCTCTTCATCGCGCTGCTCGTCGGGTTCGCGCTGCAGGGCCTGGGGGAGCGCGGTGCCCCCATCATGGGGGCGATCAAGCAGCTGCAGACGCTCGTGTTCCGCGTGCTCGGGATGATCCTGTGGCTCGCGCCGCTCGGCGCATTCGGCGCGATCGCCGCCGTGGTCGGCAAGACGGGCGTCGCCGCGATCTGGAGCCTGGGGATCCTTCTCGGGGCGTTCTACCTCACCTGCATCGTGTTCATCGTCGTGGTGCTCGGCGGAGTGCTGCTGCTCGTGGCCCGCGTGAACATCTTCCAGCTGATGAAGTACCTGGCACGCGAGTACCTGCTGATCGTCGGCACCTCGTCGTCCGAATCCGCGCTGCCCCGGCTGATCGCCAAGATGGAGCATCTGGGGGTGGCGAAGCCCGTGGTGGGCATCACGGTGCCGACGGGATACTCGTTCAACCTCGACGGCACCGCGATCTACCTGACGATGGCGTCGCTCTTCATCGCGACGGGCCTGGGCCAGCCGATGTCGATCCCCGAGCAGATCGGTCTGCTCGTCTTCATGATCATCGCGAGCAAGGGCGCCGCGGGTGTCACCGGCGCCGGGCTCGCGACGCTGGCCGGCGGCCTGCAGGCCTATCGTCCCGACCTCGTGAACGGCGTCGGCGTGATCGTGGGCATCGACCGCTTCATGTCGGAGGGACGCGCGCTGACCAACTTCACCGGCAATGCGGTCGCGACGATCCTCATCGGCACCTGGACGAAGCAGATCGACACGGAGCAGGTGCGTCAGGTGCTCTCCGGTGCGCGTCCGTTCGACGAGTCGACCCTGGACGGCGTGGGGCACGAGGCGCTCCCCGCCGCGCAGAACACGGCCGCGGCGGAGCCGGTCAGCACCGAGACCCTCGGGCGCGCCGCGGTCGAGGAGATGGCCGCGAAGCAGGAGCGGGCCCGCGCTCGCGCCGGCCGCAGCTGATCCGGATCCGCCGTCGGGCCGGAGCGGGAATGCCGATGACGGCTCTCCGCCCCGGCCCGACGGCCGTCGCGTCCCCTCGTCGCGCGCAGGAGCGATAGCGTCGGGTCATGCCCGTCGTCCAGGCCGCCGTCGTCGTCCCGATCCCGCCCGCGCTCGCGTACGCGGTGTCGCAGACGACGGGCGAGGTCCGCCGACGCTGGGACGGCTTCATCCACGCGCAGCACTTCCTGGACGGGGCGATGGCGCCGGCGAAGGGTGTGCGCACGTTCACCCGGCAGCGGTTCGGGCTGTCGATGATCACCCACTACGTCTCCTATGCGCCGCCGACCACCGTGGGGATGGTGATGGAGAAGGGGCCGTGGTTCCTCCGCACGCTCGGCGCGGGCTGGCGCTTCGAGGCCGTCGACGGCGGCACCCGCGCCGTCTGGAAGTACAGCTTCACCTGTCGCCCCGTGTGGCTCGCACCGCTCGCGGAACGGATCGGCACGGTGGTCCTGGGGCGGGAGATCCGTCGAAGGATCGCGGGCTTCGCGCGCGGCTGTGCGGATCCGGTCGTGCTCGATGCCGCCCGTGCGGCGCTCGCGGAGAGCTGAGCCCGCGCGCGCTCAGTACCAGTTGTTGGCGACCTCGTGGGCCCAGGCGCCGCAGGGGGATCCGTAGCGGTCCTGGATGTAGCTGAGGCCCCAGTCGATCTGGGTGTCGCCGTTGGTGCGCCAGTCCGGCCCGGCCGCCGCCATCTTGTCGGCGGGCAGCGCCTGGGGGATCCCGTAGGCGTCGCTGTCGGGGTTCAGGGCGTCCGCGCGCCAGCTCGATTCCTGCATCCACAGCCGGTACAGACACGAGAACTGGTCCTGGCCCCAGCCGTAGTTGCCGAGCTGGCCGGCGGCGTAGGCCTGGGCGCCGGCGGGATCGACGTTCACGCCGCCTCCGCCGAGGTCGCCGCCGCCCGAGCCGCCGCCGGATCCGCTCGAGGATGCGGCCGCCGCAGCATCTGCCGCTGCAGCCGCGGCTCGCTCCTGCTCGGCGACCTGCTGGCCGATTCGGTAGCGCCGCTCAACGTCGGCCGTGGTGTTCTTCAGTGTGGCCAGCTGCGCGTACAGCGTGGTGACGTGACCCTGCAGGTCGGCGACCGCGGCGGCTTCGGCGTCCGCAGCGGTCTTCGCCTTCTGGGCCGCGTCCTCTGCGGCGGTCGCGAGTGTATCCCGGGCCGCGCGGGCGGTCTGGGCTTGATCCTCCAGTGACGTCGCGACGCTCTGCGCCTCGAGAGCGCGCTCGCCGAGCTTCGCCCAGGTCGAGTCGAGCTGCTGCAGCACGCCAAGGCGCGTGAGCAGCTGGTCCGGGTCCGTAGACGTGAACAGTCGCGCCGTGAGGGGAGCCGCGGACTCGACGCGGGCGCGGCCTGCCACGACAGCGCCGACCTGCGCGTGCGTCTGCTGCACGGCTTGCGCGGCGGCGGCGGCCTGCACGCCCAGCTCGTCTGCGCGTTGCGCGGCGGTATGGGCATCGGCCCTGGCCGCATCCGCAGCCTGATTGGCCTTCATCGCCGCGGTCGAGGCGTCCGCGGACTTCTGCTGTGCGGTGGCGAGTGCATCATTGATCCGGGTGATCTGGTCCTGCGTCGCCTGCTCGTTCCCCTGCGCGTTCTGCACGTCCTGCCACGACGGATAGTCGTCCGCATACGCGGGTGCGGCCACCGCGAGCGGCACCATCAGCAGCACGCCGGCCACGAGCGCCATAACAGGGCGGGTCGTGCGGGCTCTGCGCACCGGTGCGGCAGGGGCGGAAGAAACGATCACCATTCGACGCTAACCCCGCTCGCTGTGGATTCCCACCCCTTTCCGCGGATGCGCGGACGACGAAGGGCGCCGACGATCCCTCGTCGACGCCCTTCGCGGTGGATACGGGATCAGCCGCTCTTGCGGCGGAACTCGCGCCGGGTCTGCGCCCCGTGCGTGCCGTGCACGGCGGAGTCGCCGTTCAGGTGCGCCTCGCCCTGGTGCTGCTGGGCGTTCTTCTTCTCGAGCGCCTCCTTGAACTTGCGCTTCATGTCCGCGGCGGCGGTGTCGTCGGTACTCATGGGCGTCAGCCTAGCGCCGGGGGCGTCCAGGAGTCCTGGAAGAACGCGGCGGGACGGGCAGGGGGCGCGGCGGCGGACACGGGGTGACCGATCGCGGTGCATCCGGTGAACACTCCGTGTTGGCGGCCGTTTCCGGCGATGGGAGGCGGAAACGGGCGGGATCCTGATCGCGTGAGAGCAGCGATCGTGACGGAATCCTTCCTCCCGCACATGAACGGTGTGACAGGGAGCGTCCTGCAGATCCTTCGCCACCTCGAGCGACACGGCCACGAGGCCAGGGTGTACGCCCCTGCCGCCGCGGACATGCCGCGCATGATCGGGCACGCCAGAGTCGAGGCCATCCCGTCCGTCGCGCTGCCCGGTTATCGCACCGTGCGCGTCGGGACGTCCAGCACGCATCGGCTGTCGGCGTCGCTGGCACGCTTCGCACCGGATGTCGTGCACCTCGCTTCGCCGTTCGCCCTGGGCTGGCGCGGCGCGCTCGCCGCGGAGCGGATCGGGGTGCCCGCGGTCGCCGCCTATCAGACCGACGTCGCCGCCTACGCCGCGCGCTACGGGGTCTCGCTGACGACGGCGCTCGCCGAGGCCCACATCGCGCGGCTGCACCGGCGCGCCACGCTCACCCTCGCCCCCTCGTCCGAATCGGAGGAGCAGCTCGCCCGGCTCGGCGTCGACCGGGTGCGCCGCTGGGGCCGGGGCGTCGATGCCGAGCGCTTCCACCCGGACCGCCGCCTCGGCGCATGGGAGCACCGCGCCGACGCCGAGGCCGTCGTGGGCTACGTGGGACGCCTCGCCCCGGAGAAGCAGGTCGAGGACCTGCGCGCACTCGCGGATCTGCCGGGAGTCCGGCTCGTGATCGTCGGCGACGGCCCCTCCCGTCCTCGGCTCGAGTCGCTGCTGCCGGACGCGGTGTTCCTCGGTCATCTCAGCGGTCCGGAGCTCGCGCAGGCCATGGCGTCGTTCGACGTCTTCGTGCATCCCGGCGAGAGCGAGACATTCGGGCAGACCCTGCAGGAGGCGCACGCGAGCGGGATCCCGGTGGTCGCGACGGGCAGGGGAGGCCCGCTCGATCTGGTGCGCCAGGGCATCGACGGCTGGCTCTACCGCCCGGGCGACCTGGAGGATCTGCGCGAGCGGGTGCGGGATCTCGCCGGCGACGTGCGCAAGCGACAGGCTTTCGGCCGCGCGGGGCGCGAGGCGGTGGAGGGACGCAGCTGGAGCGCGGTGTGCGACCAGCTCCTCGGCCACTTCGTCGAGGCGCAGGAGCTGCACAGGGCCGACGCAGGGCTGCGCGCGCCTCGCGCCGTCCGGCCGGAGCCGACGCCGGCGGGGGAGCGCAAGCACTGGCGCCGCTACGTCGCGCTCGGGGACTCCCTCACCGAGGGCCTGTGCGATCCGGGCCCGGAGGGCGAGCTGCGCGGCTGGGCGGACCGGCTCGCGCTGCTCCTGGCCGCGCGGGAGCCTCTCGACTACGCGAACCTCGCGATCCGCTCCAAGCGCGTCGACGACGTGTGCGGATCCCAGCTGGACCGCGCGCTGCAGCTGCGCCCCGACCTCGTGTCGATCCTGGTCGGAGCCAACGACCTCGTGAAGCAGCGGGTCTCGATCCCGCTCCTCGCGGTCCGTCTCGAGGACACCGTGCGGCAGCTGCGCGAAGCGGGCGCCGATGTGCTCCTCGTGACGGCGTTCCTGCCGGGGAACCCTGCCGCCCGCGTCTACGTCCGCCGGTTCTCCGCCTGGGCCACGGCGCTCGCGGGCATCGCCCGGCGTCAGGGCGCGATCCTGCTCGACACCGACCTCCACCCGCAGCTCGCCGAGCGGCCGAACTGGGGGGAGGACCTCGTGCACCTCTCCAGCCGTGGGCACCGCTTCCTCGCCTACCGGGCCGGCGTCGCGCTCGGCGTGCCCCTCGCCGACGAGCTCGGGGCGCTCGACGAGGCCCTGCACGCGGCCGAGCGCACCGGAGCCGGCGTGTGGTGGCGCCGGCACGCGCTGCCGTGGGTCTGGCGCCGCCTGCACGGCCGCGCCGCGGGCGATGGACGCAGCGCGAAGCACCACGACTACGTGCGCCTCGGCCGGGAGCGCGGGGTGCGAGAGCCCAGCGAGGTCTGACGTCGCGGACTCAGGCGCGCCGCACTGATAGGATCGAACAGGATGCCTCTGTGCGCATCCGTCCATGCTCGCGCTCCACACGGGAGAGCGAGCCTAAACAAAGAAGGAGAGACCTCTTGGAAGGTCCTGAAATCACCGCCACCGAGGCCGTTCTCGACAACGGCCGCTTCGGCACCCGCACCGTCCGCTTCGAGACGGGTCGTCTCGCGCAGCAGGCGCAGGGCGCGGTCGCCGCTTACCTCGACGAGGAGACGATGCTGCTCTCGGCGACGAGCGCCAGCAAGTCGCCCCGTGAGGGCTTCGACTTCTTCCCGCTGACCGTCGACGTGGAGGAGCGCTCCTACGCGGCCGGCAAGATCCCCGGCTCGTTCTTCCGTCGCGAGGGCCGTCCCTCCACCGAGGCGATCCTCGTCTGCCGTCTGATCGACCGCCCGCTGCGCCCGTCGTTCGTCGACGGCCTGCGCAACGAGGTGCAGATCGTGATCACCGTCCTGAGCATCGCTCCGGGCGAGTACTACGACGCGCTCGCCATCAACGCGGCGTCCGCCTCGACCCAGATCTCGGGTCTGCCGTTCTCCGGCCCGATCGCCGGTGTGCGCCTCGCGTTCATCCCGGGTCACGGCGAGCACGCCGACCAGTGGGTCGCGTTCCCGAACGCGGAGCAGGTCGAGCAGGCCGTCTTCGATCTCGTCGTCGCGGGTCGCGTCGTCACCAAGGGTGACGGCACCGAGGACGTCGCGATCATGATGGTCGAGGCCGAGGCCACCGAGGGCAGCTGGAACCTGATCAAGGCCGGCGCCACCAAGCCCAGCGAGGACATCGTCGCGCAGGGCCTCGAGGCTGCCAAGCCGTTCATCTCGCAGCTGGTCAAGGCTCAGGCCGAGCTCGCCGCGCAGGCGTCGAAGGAGCCGGGCGTCTACCCCGTCTTCCTGCCGTACAGCGAGGGCACGTACGACTTCGTGGCAGAGCGCGCCTACGCCGAGCTCGTCGACGTCTACCAGATCGCCGACAAGCAGGAGCGCCAGAACGCCGACGACGCGATCAAGGACCGCGTCAAGGCCGAGCTCGTCGCCGCCGTCGAGGCGGGGGAGCAGCCCGAGGCCGCACTCGCCGAGTTCTCCGGCGCCTACAAGTCGGTCACGAAGAAGATCGTGCGCGGCCGGATCCTCACCGAGGGCGTCCGCATCGATGGTCGTGGCCTGGCGGACATCCGTCCGCTCGACGCCGAGGTGCAGGTCATCCCGCGCGTGCACGGCTCCGCGATCTTCCAGCGCGGTGAGACCCAGATCCTGGGCGTCACCACGCTGAACATGCTCAAGATGGAGCAGCAGATCGACTCGCTGTCCCCGACGACGAGCAAGCGCTACATGCACCACTACAACTTCCCGCCCTACTCGACCGGCGAGACCGGCCGCGTGGGTTCGCCGAAGCGTCGCGAGATCGGGCACGGCTTCCTCGCCGAGCGCGCCCTCGTGCCGGTGCTGCCGACGCGCGAGGAGTTCCCGTACGCGATCCGTCAGGTGTCCGAGGCGCTCAGCTCCAACGGATCCACCTCGATGGGCTCCGTCTGCGCCTCGACCCTGTCGCTGCTGAACGCGGGTGTGCCGCTGCGCGCACCGGTCGCCGGCATCGCGATGGGGCTGGTGTCCGACCAGGTCGACGGCGAGACCCGCTACGCGGCGCTCACCGACATCCTGGGTGCCGAGGACGCCCTCGGCGACATGGACTTCAAGGTCGCAGGAACGAGCGAGTTCGTCACCGCGATCCAGCTGGACACGAAGCTCGACGGCATCCCCTCCGAGGTGCTCGCCGGCGCGCTGACCCAGGCCAAGGAGGCGCGCCTCACGATCCTCAACGTGCTGAACGCCGCGATCGACAGCCCGGACGAGATGGCGCCGACCGCGCCGCGCGTGATCAGCGTGCAGATCCCGGTCGACAAGATCGGCGAGCTGATCGGCCCGAAGGGCAAGACGATCAACGCGATCCAGGACGAGACCGGCGCGCAGATCTCCATCGAGGAGGACGGCACCGTCTACATCGGCGCGACCGACGGCCCCTCGGCCGAGGCCGCCCGCGCTCAGGTCAACGCGATCGCCAACCCCACCAACCCGGAGGTCGGCGAGCAGTTCCTGGGCACGGTCGTCAAGATCGCGACCTTCGGTGCGTTCGTCTCCCTGCTCCCAGGCAAGGATGGCCTGCTGCACGTCACCGAGGTGCGCAAGCTCGCCGGTGGCAAGCGCGTGGAGAACGTCGACGACGTCCTCTCCGTCGGCCAGAAGATCCTCGTGAAGATCACGAAGATCGACGACCGCGGCAAGCTCTCGCTCGAGCCCGTCATCGACGAGGCTCCGGCGGAGGGCGCCGAGCCGGTCGCTGAGACCGCCGAGGTCTAAGCCTTCGCACGAAAAGGCCCGTTCTGTCCACCGAAAGGGGGACAGGACGGGCCTTTCGTCGTCTTCGTGACCGAAACGTTACGAGTTGTTCGCCTCCTGGACGACTCAATGAACGGAACTGTCCGAGGCCTCGCTTACTCTCGAAGGGACGCACCGGGGGGTGCGCCACAGAACACAAAACGCAGCAGGCACGGGGGTGATCGCATGCGTCTCTTCAGCGTCGGATCCACAGCAGGGTCCGCCATCGGCCATGCCGCACCCGCGGCGACCGGCGCGTCCGCCGTGGTCACGCCCCATCCCTCTGCGCCGATCCCCGTGGTCGGGCCCGGCATAGGGACCAGCCTGCGCGTGCCGCTCGCGGAGACCGGCATCCGCACCTTCCCGCTCATCCTCGGCGGCGCAGAGTTCGGCTGGAACACCGACGCCGACACGGCGCTGCGCATCCTCGACCGCTACGCCGATTTCGGCGGCAACGCGGTGCACACGGCCGACAGCTTCGCCGCGGGGCGCAGCGAGCACATCATCGGCCGCTGGCTCGCGACGCGCCGCAACCGCGACGACATCGTCCTGAGCGTGCGCGTCGGCGGACACCCCGACAACCCGGGCATCGGGTCGGTGAACCTGGTGCGCGCGGCCGAGGCCTCGTTGACCCGCCTCGGCGTCGAGCGCATCGATGTGCTCTACCTCGACGGCACGGTCGACGACGGCAGCGCCCTCGAGGACACCCTGGCCACCGCCGAGTGGCTGGTCGAGACCGGCAAGGTCCGGGCGCTCGGCGCCTTCGGCTTCACCGCGGAGCGCCTCGTCGAGGCGCGCATCCTGGCATCGGCCGGTTACCCGCGCATCGAGGTGCTCGACGAGCCGTACAACCTCCTCCGCCGGACGGGCTTCGAGGGCGACCTCCGGCTCGTCGCCGCAGCGCAGGGGCTGGCCGTCACCCCGTCGCACGCGCTCGAACACGGATTCCTCTCCGGCCGGCACCGCACCAAGCAGTCGCTGCAGGGCGTGCGCGGCATGCAGCTGCGCGGCAACATCAACCGCCGCGGCATCAAGGTGCTGCGGGCGCTCGACATCGCCGCTTCCGAGCTGCAAGTGCCCGTCGCCGCCGTCGCGATCGGCTGGCTGCTCGCGCAGCGCACGATCACGGCACCCATCGTCAACGCGTTCGCCACCGACCAGGTCGACGAACTGATGCAGGGCGCGGGCGTCGCCCTCGGTCGCGCACAGCTGGCCGAGCTCACGCGGGCCGCGAGCTGACCCGACCGGTCATTCGCCGTGTCCGATCTGTGACATAGGCTGGAAGCACCCCGGCCACGGCGCCGGAGACGAGGCGAGCGGGTTGTGACGCATTACATCTATCTGGTCCGGCACGGCGAGCATCAGGACGCCGAGCACGGTCTCGCTGACGGACCCCTCTCGCCGCGCGGACGCCGGCAGGCCGCGCTGCTGGCCGATCGCCTGTCCGGCCTGCCGCTCGACGCGATCTGGCACTCTCCGCTGCTGCGCGCCGCCGAGACGGCCCGTGCGATCTCGGAGCGGATCCCCGCTGTCGAGGCGGAGCCGTCCGCCCTGCTGTTCGACTGCGTGCCCACCGGCATGACGGAGGAGACGCCCGCCGTCTTCGAGCCGTTCTTCGGATCCATCACCGACGCGGAGATCGAGGCGGGCAGCGCGCAGATGGGCGACGCCGTGAACGAGTTCCTGGTGCGCAAGCCGGGCGACGTGCACGAGGTGCTCATCACGCACAACTTCGTGATCAGCTGGTTCGTGCGCGAGGTGCTGGAAGCCCCGGAGTGGCGCTGGATGACGCTGAACCAGGCCAACTGCGGCCTCACGGTGATCTCGCAGAAGCAGGGACGCCCGTGGAGCCTGGTCGCGCACAACGACCTGAGCCACCTCCCGATGGAGCTGCGCACAGGCCTGCCGGATCCGCTCCTGGTCTGACCATGTTCTGGGTGGCGTACCGGCAGGTGCTGGGATGGCTGACCGTCCTCGGCGCCGTCATAGGTCTGCTTCTGATGGTCGCAGAGCCGATGGTGCTGCCGCCGGACGACGGCGAAGACAGCCTCTTCGTGCGGGTAGCGCTGGCATACGCGGGTGCTGCCGGCGGGGCCGTGACAGGACTCGTAGCGGGATTCGGAGTCCTCGCCCTGCTCGGGCCGTGGACCTGGTACGCGGAACGCACGGTGGCGTCGAGAGCCTGGGTCGCAGCGGTCGGAGCGGCGGGTGGAGCGGCGCTGGTCTGGGTCGGCATTGGCCTGCGCACGTACGGAGCGTTCGTGTCGTGGGAGATCTGGCTGCCTCTCTGCGGGGCGTTCGCACTGGTCGCGGCGATCGCCGCAGCGCTCCTCACCGCTCGCGCGGCGCGCAGGGAGGACGACAAGCAGCATCGGTTGCAACAGCAGGAGCCGAGCCAGGGCCTTCTGTGATCGTGGGGCCGCTCAGCCGACCCGTTCCCAGTCGGCGATCGGGCCATCCACGACGGTGAACAGAGGATGCGGAGCCGGGAGGGGGACCGCGCGACAGCGCTCCCAGAGGTCCGGAGTGCGCACCTCCATCTTGCGGAGCAGATGCCCCCACTCGTACTCGAGCTGGCCCCGGGCCACCGGGATGCGTTCGGCCAGACCGGTCTTGAGGATCTTCTCCCTCGCGAAGCGGTAGCCACGGGCGTCGGCCTCGTCGACGACGGCCGCAAGATAGTCGCCGATCGCGGCGAGGGGGTCGCGCGTCTCGCGGAAGCGCTGGAGCTGCGGATGGTGCGCATAGCCCCGGCGCGTCGGATCGGCGATGACGGCCTGTGCGAGCAGCCCTTCGCGCCAGCACGCCGTCAGCGCCTGCCGGTCGTAGTGCTGCGGATGAACCGACCACAGCCTCATGCGCGGGTCTCCCTCGCCGACTCGTCGTCTCTGCCTTGACCAGCGTGATTCGGGCGAGAGGGATCCGTCCTGCGGTAGATGCGCTGCCAGTAGAAGATGCCGACGGAGGGGATCAGGATGTAAAGCCCAATCATCAGATAGGCCCACCACGGTGCTCGCGTGAAAAGAGCGGCAACGAGCATGACGACACCGACGAACAGGAACAGTCCTGCTTTCCAGACGACCAGGCTGATGCTCCGCCGATTGGCCTCGCCCTGATACTCGGTCGCCCGAGTGATGTCGAAATCGCCGAACTGCGTCAGGTCGACCGGTTCGTGTCGCGCGGCGGGCGGCGGGACCGGCGAGCCGACGACAGGGTTCTCGTCCTGACTCATCGCAGCTCCTTGCGGTACCAGCGGCTCGCGTTCGGGTTGTCGTTCGCCTTGTCGTTGAGTGTGTCTGCGCTGCCGCCCTAGTAGGTTCGAAGAACTGGATCAGAGCTCGCCGTGGCCGATTCCAAGAGCGCGCGGACTCGTCCTCGCTGTCCTCGCACGGGCAAGTAGATCTTTCTCGCCCCGGCACGCGACTCGATCAGCAGGTTATTGCCGACCAGGTACGCAATCGCATCGGGAACAAGGTCGCGGAAGTGGGGAGAAAGGCCTCGCGCCAATGCTTCTTCCTTACGACCGCCTCCTGCTTGAAGGTAGACCTTCTTCAGCACAGTAAGGATCACCTTCTGACCCGGTCGTAGACCGGGCATCCCCAGGATGCCTCGTGTCGTCTTCGACGAGGGGTCGAATGCGTCGAACGTGCAATCGGTGAATCTCCCCGATGGAAGCCCCGTAGCGGATGCCGCGCCCAGGACAGTTCCAATGTGGCAGTGATCAAAATGCGGAAGTGGTGCTTCGCCGTCGTACTCGGTGAGGTCAAGCGTTGTGACGATGCACTCTCGGAAGGTAAGCGAGCCGAAGTCGGTTTCGGTATCCTGCATCTCCAGACTCTCGATCTCGAGAAACGAGAATTCAAGAACCCCAGGCTTTGACGGACCCAACTCCGCACCGATGCGCACGAGATCGAGAACGAACGCGTCAACATCGCCTCGCGTCTGCAACTTCTTTGCTGACGCATTGCATTGCCCGGGCGTCACACTTAGTCGCTCCGCCTGAAGCGTTGCGACGAGGACACCGAGCCGGCTAAGGGGGACCGAGGCAACAGAAATGTTACCGAGCGAGTCGTCCTGCCCCGCCGCGTAGCGCACCACGTCCCCTGCTCTTGCTGCGTCGAGGAGCGAAGCATCGATGAATGCACGCGCTCCATCGGTTGCATCCTGGACTCCTAAGCCGGGGAGGCGTTGAAGTACCTGGAAGGACCCTTCATCAGGCGGGTAGCCCGCTATCTCCTCGAAGGCTTGAGACAAGTCACTTGGAAGAACCGGTCCCTGTCCGCCACCCCGACCGCGCGCGATCGTTGCCAGCCGCTCCAGCACTCGGCGGATGGTGCGTCCGTCGAGCCCTTGCTCAATTTTTGCTTCGCGCTCGCAGATCCGGTCCAGAAGGTACTCCCATCCGGGAGCTGGTTCCGGCAGCGCGCCTTCAGTCAGCGCGCCAAGCGCGCCCGCACTTGCAAGGTGTCCAAGAAGCAGCGGATGGCTCGGCAACCAGTCGGGTAGTTGGCCGGTCCACGAGCGTTCGGAAAGATAGGCCCGCACCTGATCGTCGTTGAAGTCATCGGTATGCAGCACAATGGGACGTCGATCGCGTACACCCAGTGATGCCGTCATCTCAGCGTCCGAGTCGAAGAAGTGACGACGCCCCGAGATGAGGAGGCCAGCGCTGGGGGGTGTCTCTTCCGTGAAGCGGCGAACCAACTCCACCGAACCGCGTCGGATTAGCGGGAGATCGGGTGTTCGCCCGCGCCACCCACTCGCCGCAATCTCGTCAAACCCGTCAAGCAGGACGTGTACCTGACCCGCGCGCCAGGCGCGTACTAGCTTCGTTGCCGATTCGAACCCTATCCGCGCGGCATGCCTCCTTAGCGCCTCGTCGGTGTCTTTCTGTCCTTGATGGTCGCGAAGGTTCAGAGTCACTGGAAAGGGGGCGAGTGCATCCTTGAAGTGGCGTTTCGCAAGTTCTCGGTGTACTTCCCGCAACGTCATGCTCTTGCCAGCACCAAAGTCGCCGAGAAGCAGGGTGGCATCTCCTTCAGCGATGCGCTCGACGATGTCTGCGAGACCTAGGGTGGCGCGCGGCGACTGTGAATTTTGTACAGCGCTGAAGCCGAGTGGCACATAGCGTTCTAGTTCGGTTGCGCTGCCCGTATCAGGGTTGCGCGCGCTACCGAAGGGGTACATCTGCCTGCACTCTAGGTAGTCTCGGGAGTCGATGAGCTGCGCCCGGAACTGGGCGAGACTACATGCTGTGATCGGTCCTCCGACCCCTCTAATCACGTCGCGTTGCTGGGCAGTTGTGTCATCCCGCGTGACAAAGAAGCCCTTGATGGCCTTGAACTTATGCCGAGTAGCGAGACGGTCGCAAAGCTCCTTGAGCTTGGTACCGTCCTTGCTAGCCTTTTCGACCGTGCGGGATGTTGTCGCTTCGATTGCGACCACTACCTCGTCACCTTCGATCACTGCATCCCGTTCGCGTCCTCCGATAACGGTCGCGCCTTGGTACGGGCGTGTCGGGGAGTAGATAGCGCGCGCGATGCGCACGACCTCTTGTTCGAAAGCCTCGTCTTCCGCGTGATCCGCTGGTGATCTGCCCATGCCCAGAATCTATCGGGTCCTCAGCAGGGACATGCGCGCCTCCCTGCCGGGGTGTTGTGACACAGGATCCAGAGGACTCCCAGAAGCAAGGCAGTGGGTGGTAGAAGGCTCGTAGCCTAGGTGCCTATCGCTCTGGACGTAGCCCACTCAACGGGCTTACGTAACCAAACAGTGGCGTTCGGGTTGTCGTTGCTCGTGCTCATGAGTCCCGTTCCGATGACACTGCATTCGGTTGTTCGAGGGCCATTTGCACCGCGTTCTTCCAGTCCGATGCGCGGGCCGGGTCTGAGCGCATGTATTGGGCTAGGAGAACCAGGTCCTCCGATCGCCAATCCTCAACATCGCCGTAGATCTGGATCATGAAATAGGCGGCGCGAAAAGCCTCTTCCGTGGTCAGGACAGTCGGCAGCGAGTCATCGGTCATGAGCGAGTTCCTTACGTAACCAAACTGAAGCGTTCGGGTTGTGGTTGGTGGGGCTCATGAGATTGCGTGATCTTCGGGCATTCTGCCGCGTGTGAGGAACACTGCTAGAGCTCGTTGCGCCTGAACTCGTAGCTCCAACCATTCGGGGAGAGCCTGCACGTCGGCCAGGTCAGGGTAGTCGTTCGGAACTGCGGTAGCGGCCCGCGTCCACACCCGATCGAACACCTTCATCGCTTCGATTTCATCCCAGCTGTAGCCTGTGTTGATCGACTGGTCTTCCCATGGCTTGACGGGAACGCAGTCCTCCCACTGATTGATTACCTCGTACGCGACGTTGACAACTCGGTGTGAGTCGTAAGTCCGCTGTGCATCGAACGACCCCGCGAGTTCTAGGTAGTCCATCAAGCGATTTCGCATACGTTGCTGAGTCACACGTTCGCTATCCGTCATCCGAGTTCCTTACGTAGCCAAACTGTCGCGTTCGGATTGTCGTTGTAGCGCGGGATCTCGGCGAAGCCGCTGTTGCGGTACAGATGGCCCGCCGCCTCGAGCGTGTGATGGGTGTCGAGCACGAGGGCGCCGGCCCCGAAGTCGCGAGCGCGACGCTCCAGTTCGTCCAGCAGCAGGCGGCCCCAGCCGCGGCCGCGGGTCCGCGGGCGCAGGAAGACGTGCTTGATCTCGAACACGTCTGTCTCGCCCTCGGGCATGCCCACACGGCGGATCCCGCCGCAGCCGACGATCGCGCCCTCGTCCTCGAGCAGGAGGAAGACGCCGTCCGGGGCCTGGAACGCCGCGGCGGTCGGATACGTGGGGGAGTAGTTGCCCCCGGGGAACTCCGCCGCGCGCAGCGTGAAGTAATCGACGAGCACGGCGTGGGCGTCGGAGTCCTCGGGGGACGCGATGCGGAACGTGGGCATGATCCGACGGTAATCGATGCCGCGGGTCTGCGGTTCGGACGCGCGTGGCCCCCGACGACGTGGCGCATCGAGAGCCGCGGCGCCAGGCGGCGACCGCGTCGGAGGCGCTGAATAGACTGAGGGCATGACGACGCGCGTGGCCCTGGTGGGCGCCTCCGGCAAGCTCGGCACCATCATTGCGGACGTGATCGCCCGTCTCGACGGATTCGAGATCGGGGCGGTGCTCGGATCCGCCAGCACCATGGACGAGCTCGACGGCGCGGACCTCGTCGTCGACGCGACTACACCGGCGTCCAGCGTCGAGATCGTGCGTGCCGCCACCGACCGGGGCATCAACCTCCTCGTCGCCACCTCCGGATGGTCCTCCGACCGCATCGCGCAGGTCCGCCCGGCGATCGAGGCCGCCGGCACGGGCGCCCTGTTCGTGCCGAACTTCTCGCTGGGATCCGTGCTCGGCACGGCCCTCGCCGCCCTTGCCGCGCCGTTCTTCGGATCCGTGGAGATCATCGAGGCGCACCAGCACACCAAGATCGATTCGCCCAGCGGCACCGCCGTGCGCACGGCCGAGCTCATCGCCGCAGCGCGCGCCGAGCAGGGGCCCGTGGACGCACCGCACGTCGACCAGCGCGCCCGCGGACAGCAGGTGGCGAGCGTGCCGGTGCATTCGCTGCGGCGCCCCGGCGTCATCGCGAAGCAGGAGGTCATCCTCTCCGGTCCCGGGGAGTCGCTGTCGATCGTGCACGACACCGTGCAGTCGGCTGCGGCCTACGCCCCCGGGATCCGCCTCGCCCTGCCGTACGCGCGGGACCTGCGCGGTGTGGTCGTCGGCCTGGAGAACGTGATCGACCTGGGGATCCGGCCGCGCGCATGACCGCGCGCATCGGCGTGCTCGGCCCGGTGCGGATCGCGGATCGCGACGCCGGCGGCACGTCCATGCGCGCGCTGCTGGCCGCGCTCGTCCTCGCCGGCACCGGCACGACGCGCTCGGTGCCGGCGCTCGCCGACGAGGTCTGGGGCGAGGATCAGCCGCAGAACCCGAAGGCCGCGCTGCAGACGCTCGTGTCGCGGGCCAGGGCGCTCGCCGGATCCGACGCGATCGCGAGCGCGCCGGGCGGCTATGCGCTCGGCACCGACGATACCGATCTGCACAACGCACGCCGGCTGCGCGCCGAGGCGGAGACGCTCGACGACGGGGATCCGGACCGCATCCGGCTGCTGCGCGCGGCGATCGCTCTCTGGCGGGGCGAACCCGGTGTCGACCTGGCCGGGGCTCCGATCGCGGAGGACCTCGCGACCGAGGCGCAGGAGCTGCGCGCCGCTCTCCGCGGCTGCCTCGCCGCGGCGCTCGTCGCCTCAGGCCAGGCGGCCGAGGGCATCGGCATCCTCGAGGAGCTCGCGGCAACGCACCCGCTCGACGAAACAGCGCACGCCGCGCTGATGACGGCCCTCGCCGAGGACGGCCGAGCGCCCGAGGCTCTCGGCGTCTTCGCCCGGCTGCGCGGCACGCTCGCCGATGCCCTGGGCAGCTCGCCCAGCGCTGCTCTCGTCGAACTCAACGCACAGCTGCTGCGCGGACAGGATGACGGTCCGCGGGTCCGGATCGGCGTGCAGGCCGCCCCGAACGAGCTCATCGGCCGCGATGACGCCGTCACGAGCGCGCGTGCTCTGCTGCGTTCGGCACGGCTGGTGACCATCATGGGCGCCGGCGGCCTGGGCAAGACGCGGCTCGCGCAGGCGCTGGCGGCCGAGTCAATGGCCCCTGCAGTGGTCGTTGTCCCGCTCGCGGGCGTGCGCGCGGACACGGGCGTGCCGCTGGCGATCGCCGCCGCCCTGGGGATCAGCGAGAACGTCCCCGGCGGCAGGCTCTCCGAGCAGCGACCGCGCCCCGACCTCGGCGCGCGCATCGTGGCTGCCCTCGGCGACCGGACGACGCTGCTGGTGCTGGACAACTGCGAGCAGGTCATCGACGGCGTCGCACGGTGGACCGCGGATCTGCTGGCCGCGGTGCCCTCCCTGCGGATCCTGACCACGAGCCGCACGCCGCTCGCGATCGCCGCGGAACGCGTGCTGCCGCTGGAACCGCTGGAGATCGAGGCGACGCCCGCGGCTCCCGCCGTTCGTCTCTTCGCGGAGCGCGCCCATGCCGCGCGCCCCGGCGCGACGCTCGATCTCGAGGTCGTCGCGCGGTTGTGCGCGCGCCTGGATGGGCTCCCGCTCGCGATCGAGCTCGCGGCCGCGCGCGTGCGCACGATGACGCCGGAGCAGATCGAGAAGCGCCTGGAGAACCGCTTCGCGCTGCTCACCTCGGGAGACCGCGCGGCCCCAGAGCGTCATCGCACGCTCGAGGCCGTGATCGAGTGGAGCTGGGACCTGCTCTCGCCGGACGCGCGGCAGGCGCTCGCGCAGCTGTCCGTGCTCCCTGGCGGCTTCTCCGCGGAGACCGCGGATGCCGTGTTGTCCGAGGCCTCGGACGATGTCCTGGAGGGCCTCGTCTCGCAGTCGCTGCTGAACGTCATCGAGGTCGCCGACGGCGCCGTGCGCTTCCGCATGCTGGAGACCGTGCGCGAGTTCGGGCACGACCGCCTCGCCGAGACCGGCGCGGAGGACGACGCCTGGGAGGCCGTGGTCACCTGGGCGCTCGCCTTCGTCGCCGAGCACGGCGCGAGGGCCAGGGCGTTCCCCTCGGGGCTGACCGCGCACGCCCACCTCGCGATCACGCGCGAGCACGACAACCTCGTGCATGTGCTCAGGCACCTGGTGGCCGCGGGCCGCGGCGCCGATGCGGTGCGCCTGTTCACCGTCCTCGGGCAATCGTGGTTCATCCGCGGATCCTTCACCGAGTTCATCGGCTATGCCGGACCGATGATCGAGATCGTGGATGCGCTGCCGGCCGACGACATCGAGCCCGATCTGCAGGTCATGGCGGTCGTGATGGCGTCGCTCGGCTGCATGATCAGCGGGGATCCGCTCGCCGCGCGCGGACTGGCCTTCGTCACCCGCGCCGTGCGCGCCGCCGGTGACGCGCTCGCGCCGTCCTGGCAATTGCTGGCGGACTCCCTGCTCGCGGTCGGCCGGGGCGGGCCGATGGGGTCGGTGTCGGAGCTCGAACGAGGAACGGATCCGCGGGCGCAGCTGACGGCGGATGTGCTGCGCTCGCACCGGGCGGAGAACGATGGCGAGGCCGAGGTCGCGATGGAGGCCGCCCGCAGCGCCTGGCATCGGGCGCGCAGCCTCGACGAGCGCTGGGCCGAGGGCATGGCCGCCGATCTCGCGGCGCAGCTGGCCGCGCAGTCGGCGCGCCCGGCCGAGGCGATGACCTGGATCCAGCGTGCGACCGTCGTGTTCGAGGAGTTCGACGCGCAGGATCAGATGAATCATCAGGAGTGGGTGCGCGGCGGCGCGCTTCTCTGCCTGGGCCGCGGCCGCGAGGCACGGGCTCTGTTCACGCGGCTCATCGAGGAGGGCGGCCTCAGCCAGGACGGCGTGGAACTCGGGTCGATCGGGCTGTACGGCCTCGCGGAGGCGGAGCTCCTGGACGGGCACGTGGCGGGGGCGACCGAGGCGTTCGGACGCGCGATGGCAGCGTTCGCCGATCCGGTGCACCGCCGCTCGCCCTGGTATCTGATGGCGCTGTCCGGCTACGTCTCCGCGGCCGCGCGGGAGCTCGCGGTGCCCGAGGCGGAGCTCGCCGTCTGGGAGCGGCGCCTGCGCACGCGCACGATCGCCGCATGCCGGCAAAGGCGAGAGGGCGTGGACAGGCCCGTCCTCGGCACGGCGCTGATCGGCTGGTCGGCCTGGGCGCTGCGGCGGCCGGAGCTGGTCGCGCGGGGTACGGAGGCGATCGCGCTCGCCGAGGTGCTCGGCGGACGGCAGAACATGCCCAGCCTCGACCTCGCGACGCACTTCGCGGATGCGGAGCGGATCGCCGGATCCGAGGCCGTCGCCGTGGCGAGGAGGGATGCGGCCATGCTGGATCCTGCGGACCGCGTGGCGCGAGGCCTCGCCGTGCTGGGATCTCGCTGAGCGCAGCTCGCGCCGGGCACGACGAAGGGGCGCCCTCGTCGAGGACGCCCCTTGCCGGACGGTTCAGGCCTTGCGCATGTACGCGCGCACGGTGAGCGGGGCGAAGACCGCCACGATCACGGCGGCGCCGAGCAACGAGACCCAGGCGTCGACGCCGAAGGTGCCCAGGTTGGCGAGGTCGCGCACGGCCGTCACCAGATGCGAGACCGGATTCACGTTCACGAACCACTGCAGCCAGCCCGGCATCGTGTTCACCGGGACGAACGCGTTGGACAGGAAGGTGAGCGGGAAGAGGATCATCATCGAGATCCCCTGCACGCTCGACGCGGTCCGCGCGATCACGCCGGCGAAGGCGAAGATCCAGCTGATCGCCCAGGAGCACACGATCACGAGGAGGCCCGCGCCGATCACGGCGCCGAGCCCGCCCGCGGGGCGGAAGCCCATCACGAAGCCCATCGCGAAGGTGAGCACGGTCGCGATGCCGTAGCGGATCGTGTCGGCGAGGAGCGCGCCGGACAGCGGGGCGATGCGCGCGATCGGCAGTGAGCGGAACCGGTCGAACACGCCCTTGTCCATGTCCTCGCGCAGCTGTACGCCGGTCACGACCGAGGTGGTGATGACCGTCTGCACGAGGATGCCGGGGATGATCACGGGCAGGTAGTTCGTGACGTTGCCGGAGATCGCGCCGCCGAAGATGTAGGTGAACATCAGGGTGAACAGGATCGGCTGCACCGTCACGTCGACGAGCTGCTCCGGCGTGCGCCGGATCTTGATGAGACCTCGCGCCGCCATCGTGAGGGTGTTGCGCAGGGTCAGGGACAGGCTCGCGCGCGGGCTCAGCCGGCGCTCGGCGGCCGGGATGATGCGCCCGGCGGTGGGGGCGAGGGTGGTCATGCGCTGACCTCCTGGATCTGTGCGGTGGTGGAGTCGTCTGCGGATTCCTCGTCGGCCGGGTGGCCGGTGAGGGTGAGGAACACCTCGTCGAGGGTGGGCTTCTGCACGCTCACCTCGGAGAGGCCGATGCCGGCCTCTCGGAGCGTGATCAGCAGCTCGGCGACCCGATCCGGATCCGCGAGGGGAGCCGTGATCCGGGATGCCTCGGGAGAGAGGACGCCGCGGACGCCGAGCGCCTGCTCGATCGCGAGCAACGCGTCGGCCGTGTCGGCGGCGTCGCGCACGCGCAGTTGCAACGACGAGGTGCCGACGGACGCCTTGAGGTCGTCCGGGGTGCCCTCCGCCACGACCCTGCCGTGGTCGATCACGGCGATGCGGTCGGCCAGCTGATCGGCCTCATCGAGGTACTGCGTCGTGAGGAGCACGGTGGAGCCTGTGTTCACGAGCTCGCGGATCGTGTCCCACATCTGGCCGCGGGTGCGCGGATCCAGTCCGGTGGTGGGCTCGTCGAGGAAGATCAGCGGGGGCTGCGCGAGCAGGGACGCGGCCAGGTCGAGCCGTCGGCGCATGCCGCCGGAGAACTGCTTCAGCGGACGACGCGCGGCCTCGGTGAGGCCGAAGCGCTCCAGCAGATCGGCGGACTTCGCCTTCGCCTCGCTGCGACCGAGGCCCAGCAGCCGTGCGAAGATCATGAGGTTCTCGGTGGCGGACAGGGTCTCGTCGACCGAGGCGAACTGCCCGGTGACGCCGATGAGCTGGCGCACGACGTGCGCCTCGCGCACGACGTCATGGCCGAAGACGCGACCGGATCCGCCGTCGGGGCGCATGAGGGTCGCGAGCATGTTGATGGTGGTGGTCTTGCCGGCGCCGTTCGGGCCGAGGACGCCGTAGACGGTGCCGGTGCGCACGCGCAGGTCGACGCCGTCGACCGCGCGGTTCTCACCGAACACCTTCACGAGTCCGTCGGCCTCGAGGGCCCAGTCGGTGGTGGGATTCGTCATGCTCAGAGCATCCGCCGCCCCGCTGTCGGAGCACTGTCGTCCCGCTGTCGCACGCTTTCCGGGACGGCGACGGACGCCTGCCGTCGCGGGTCGTGCCGAGTGCGCCGATCTAGGATGGAGGGATGGGTTCCCGCATCGGCGTCGTCGTCATGGCCGCGCTTCTCGTGCTGTACATCGCGCTCGTCGGCTGGCGAGCGGTGGTGCTGCTCGGCTCGGGACAGGCGCTCGGGATCACGATGGGCATCGCTCTGCTCGTGATGCCGCTGATCGGCGCCTGGGCGCTTGTGCGCGAGCTGCAGTTCGGCTTCGCCGCGGATCGCCTCGGCCGCACGCTGAACGACGAGGGCGGGATGCCCGAGGCGCCGGAGAACCTGCGTCCGAACGGTCGGCTGCTGCCCGAGGACGCCGACCGGCTGGTGTCGGAGTACGGATCGGCCGCGGCCGCGGAACCTGAGGACTGGCGGGCGCAGTACCGCCTGGGCGTGGTGCACGACGCGGCGGGCCACCGCAAGGACGCGCGGGCGGCGATCCGTGCCGCGATCCGCCTGGCCAAGTAGCCCTGGCGCGCCCCTGACGCGGCCGGATATGCGAACGGCCGCATCCCGGGGGACACGGCCGTTCTGCGAGACGACGAGCGTCAGGCCAGAGTCGCCTCGAGCGTGATCTCGATGCCGGAGAGCGCGGCGGAGACAGGGCAGCCGACCTTGGCCTCCTGCGCGAGGCGCTGGAAGGTCTCGGCATCGAGGCCCGGAACCGAGGCGTTCACGTTGAGGTGGCTGCCGGTGATGCCGACGCCCGGCTTGAACGTGACCGACGCGGTCGTGTCGACGCGCTCCGCGGGGGTGCCGTTGCCGGCCAGCGCGTGCGAGAGCGCCATGCTGAAGCACGAGGAGTGCGCAGCGGCGATGAGCTCCTCGGGCGTGGTCGTGGTGTCGGACCCCTCCGACCGCGCCTTCCAGTTCAGGGGGAACGTGCCCAGGCGGGAGGAGGAGAGGGAGACGGATCCCTCGCCCTCGATGAGACTTCCGGTCCAGGTGGCAGCGGCTTCGCTCGTGACCGACATGGGGGTCCTCCGATCGGGATGGGTGAGGGTGCCAGCCTAGCGACCGGATCGGGACGGATCCGTACTTCTCAGGGAAGTCGCGGGGCCCGTCCCAGGATCCCGGCACGTTGCAGCAGCAGATACAGCTGGCAGCCCAGGCACAGCCCGAACGCGGCGTTCAGGAAGGCGGCGACGAACGCCATCGCGGTCGCGATCGGCAGCGCCCACGGCACGCCGAGCAGATGCAGGACGAGTCCGACGGTCACGACGAGCAGCCCGACGCCCTGGGCGAAGCGCGGCGGACGCGGGTCCTCCAGCTCGCGGGGCGGCGCGAGCCGCGGGCGCACGAGGGCGCGGAACAGCAGACTCCACGGCTGGGTGCGCGGCGAGAGCACGCCCCAGAGGAAGAGCAGCGCGATCACGAACGTGAGGATGAACGCGGGCTGATTGAACGGCGGACTCACCAGCCCGAGCACGGTGGCCACGAGGAGCAGGGCGGAAGTGATCCACGCGGCGAAACGCGGACCGCGGGGATCGATGCCGGCGGGAGCTGTCATGCGGTGGCCTCCTGGATGTGGTCGGCGGCATCGAGCGCCGAGAGCACGGCGGCCCTGGTGGGGACGCCGGTGAAGCGGGAGCGGATCCGGCCCTCGGGATCGACGATCAGCGTCGTCGGCGTGGAGAGCACCTTGTACCGCGCGGCGAGGTCGGCGCGTGAGGTGAGATCGACCTCGGCGTGCACGACGCCCGTGCGCTCGGCGGCGACGGATCCGAGCATGCGCCGCACCTGCGGGCAGCGCGCGCAGAACTCGGTGCTGAACTGCACCAGGGTCGCCTGCGCCCCCAGCGGTCGCATGAGGTCGGCGGGATCCACGTGCCGGTCGCCGTGCACGGTCACCGCGCGGCCGTCCCTTCGCCGAAGCAGCACGCCCACCAGCACGGTCGCCACGAGGAGCGCGGCGACCACGGTGACGGCGATCGGCAGGGACATGGTCCGAGGCTACGTCCGCCCGCGGGGGAGCGGGCGGATATGACGGTTCGAGTCAGGGCGCGCTCCCGGTGAGCTCTCGGCCCCCTGAGCCTGTCGAACGACCCGCGCGTCGGTCGCCCCCGGTACGCTGAAACGCATGAGCGCCGCGATCCCCACGCCGTACGAAGACCTGCTCCGCGACGTGCTGGCGAGCGGCACGCACAAGGACGATCGCACCGGCACGGGAACGACCAGCGTGTTCGGCCGGCAGATCCGCTTCGACCTGTCGCAGGGGTTCCCGCTCATCACGACCAAGCGCGTGCACTTCAAGTCCATCGCGTACGAGCTGCTCTGGTTCCTGCGCGGCGACTCCAACGTGCGATGGCTGCAGGAGAACGGCGTCACCATCTGGGACGAGTGGGCGGATGCCGACGGCGACCTCGGTCCGGTCTACGGAGTGCAATGGCGCTCCTGGCCCACGCCCGACGGCGGCCACATCGACCAGCTGCAGCAGGTGATCGACCAGATCCGCAACTCGCCGGATTCGCGCCGCATCATCGTGTCCGCATGGAACCCGGCCGACATCCCGAACATGGCGCTCGCCCCCTGCCATGCGCTCTTCCAGTTCTATGTGGCCGACGGCAAGCTGTCGTGCCAGCTCTACCAGCGCAGCGCCGACCTGTTCCTCGGCGTGCCGTTCAACATCGCGTCCTACGCGCTGCTCACCCTGATGGTGGCGCAGCAGACCGGCCTCGAGCCCGGCGACTTCGTGTGGACGGGTGGCGACTGCCACATCTACGACAACCACCTCGAGCAGGTGCGGGAGCAGCTCACGCGCGAGCCGTACCCGTACCCGACCCTGCAGATCACGCGGAAGCCGGAGTCGATCTTCGACTACGCCTACGAGGACTTCGCGATCGAGGACTACCAGCACCACCCGGCCATCCGGGCGGCGGTCGCCGTATGACCCGGATCGGGCTGGTGTGGGCCGAGGCGCACGGCGGTGTGATCGGCGCGGGCGGCACGATGCCCTGGCACGTGCCGGAGGACCTCGCGCACTTCAAGGAGGTCACCCTGGGCGCGCCCGTGCTCATGGGGCGGCGCACCTGGGAGTCGCTCCCCGAGCGGTTCAGGCCGCTTCCAGGGCGCGACAACATCGTCATCACACGACAGTCCGGCTGGTCCGCCGAGGGCACGCGGACCGCGGGATCGATCACCGATGCGCTCGAAGGCCTCGACGAGGCATGGGTGATCGGCGGGGGAGAGATCTTCCGCGAGGTGATCGGTGACGCCGAGCGCCTGGAGGTGACCGAGCTCGACCTGGACGTTCCGGGCGACGCCTTCGCCCCGTCGCGCGAGGGCTTCCGGCTCGTCTCGGAGGGGGAGTGGCAGACCAGCAGGACCGGGATCCGCTTCCGCTTCCTCGGCTACCAGCGCTGACCGCATCGCCCGCTCCCGACAGGAGGATCCGCATGCCCACCGCTCTCATCACCGGCGCCAGCGCAGGGCTCGGCGCCGAGTTCGCCCGCCAGCTCGCCGACCGCGGCGCGGACCTCGTGCTGGTCGCCCGCTCGGAGGACGCGCTGCAGGCGCTCGCCGCGGAGCTCCGCGCGAGTCATGGCGTCGCGGCGGAGGTGCTCGTCGCCGACCTCGCCGAGGAGCAGCACGTCGACCGCGTCGCGCAGCGGATCGCCGATGCCGGGCGCCCGATCGACCTGCTCGTGAACAATGCCGGGTTCGGGCTGCCGCTGCACTTCGCCGACAACGAGATCGCGGACGAGGTGCGCCACCTGCGCGTGCACGTCGAGGCGCCGATGCGGCTCATGCACGCCGCGCTCGGGGCCATGCGCGGGCGCGGAGGACGGATCATCAACGTCGCCTCGGTGGCCGGGTTCATCTCGCGGTCCACGTACTCCGCCTGCAAGGCGTGGCTCATCGGCTTCAGCCGCTGGGCGAACGGCGAGTACGCGGCCGACGGGGTCACGGTCACCGCGCTCTGCCCCGGTTTCGTGCACACCACCTTCCATTCGCGGATGGGGCTCGGAGCAGGCCAGGAGGGGGTGCCGCGGTTCCTGTGGGTGGATGCGCCCTTCGTCGTGCGCCAGGGCCTGCGCGCCGCCGCCCAGGGCAGGTCGGTCGTGATCCCGTCGCTGCGCTACAAGGCGGTCGTCGCCGGTTCGCGCCTGGTGCCGCGCTCGCTCACGACGCGCATCGCCCGCCGCGGCCGCATGTAGGACGCGCGGCGGGGGAGCACTGTCGGGGGCTCCGACCTTGTGCACGCCGAATGCAGGACCGCTTGGCCAACTGCAGGATCGGTCGGCGGCGAAGGCCATCGATCCCGCGGAGTGCCGCGAAACAACGAGCGCCGATTGGGCCCGGGACCCCGGCTGATCCTGCATGCGGAGGGTCGGTCCTGCATTTGGCGGGGGCAGTCGTCGTCACCGTCTGAACCAGAACGGTCCACACAATCCGGCAAGCGCCCGGATTTCCCCCCGATTCCGCGAGAGCGTCGCACAGCGCCGTGCGGTGCGGCAGGCTCTCCGGGCATGTCAGATATCGCACGCGTGCTCGACCAGCTCGGCGGCATCGGCCGTCGCGCGCAGGTCCTCGACAGAGGCGTATCCAGGCCGGACATCGACCATGCGCTTGCACGCGGCGCGGTGATCCGCGTCCGGCAGGGCGTGTACGCGACGCCTGCGGTGGACCCGGCGGTGCTCAGCGCGGCCCGACACGGCGGCGAGGTCGCGTGCGGTGCGGCCCTGCGCGCCCACGGTGTCTGGGTCCTCTCGGATGAACATCCCGCGCGGAGCGGTGCCAACGACCGAGATCACCGCCCCATGCCCCGGTTGCATGTGTGGATGGGGCCCTCCGGACGGCAGCACGCGCATGCCGGGTGCCGGTGCAGGGCGCATCATGAGATCGGTGACCGGCCGGCCGGGTTCGGGATTGTCGAAGTGCTGCTCGCCCTCGTCCAGTACGCCGTATGCGGGACGCCGGAGGGCTTCTTCGCGGCGTTGGAGTCCGCGCTGCAACTCGGGCTCATTCCGCAGGGTGGCCTGGCGACGCTGCGCTCTCGTGTCTCGGAACACCTGCGCTGGCTCGTCGACTTCGCGTCGGATCAGGCCGACAGCGGGCTGGAGTCCCTGCTCCGACTTCGATTGCACCTGCGGGGGATCACCCTGCAGTCGCAGGTGGAGATAGCCGGGGTCGCACGCGTCGACTTCCTCCTCGCTGGTCGCATCATCCTCGAGGCGGACGGGAGAGAGAACCACGAAAGATCCTCGAAACGGCACAAGGATCTGCTGCGGGACGCGGCGGCGGCCGCACAAGGCTACGAGACGCTGCGCTTCGACTACGTGATGATCCTCTTCCGCTGGGATCTGGTGCTGGCCGCGATCGAGGGGCGGCTTGCTGTCCTCCAGTCGCGCCAAGTGCAGGACGATGCCGCCCGACTGCAGGATCGGTGAGCGGAGGGGACGCCGGATCCGCGGAGTAGCAGGAGATCCGCGGGCACGGAACGTCTGTGCTCCTGCACGTGGTGAACCGCTCCTGCATTCGGCGAGACGGGCCCGACCAATGCCGATGGAGCCGCCGGCGGAACCGCGCCCGTTGCCCGTTCAGGCGAACCGGCCCAGCCGGATACCGGCGTAGGCGAGCGCGGCGATCGTCTCGCCGTCGCGGATCCGCCCGTCGGCGATCATCGCGAGGGCCTCGGCGAAAGGCACCCACGCCATCTCGTCGATGCCCTCCTCGGCTTGCGTGTCCGCACTGTCCGCGGCCTCGCGCAGGCCTCGGGCGAGGAACACGTGCTCCGGCGCCACGGTCACGCCGTTGAGGGCGTTCATCGTGCCGATCGGCGTCCACTCGTCCGCCTCGAGCCCTGTCTCCTCGCGGAGCTCGCGGCGCGCGGCGAGGAGCGGATCCTCCCCGTCGGAGCCTCCGGCGGGCACCTCGACCGAGCGTCCGGTCGTGTAGCGGTCGATCGTGACGAGGCACACGCGGTCCTGCTCGTCCAGAGCCACCACGAACACCGCGGGGTTCTTCAGGGTGACGACGCCGTAGATCCCGTCGCCGGCGGGTCCGGAAACCTGATCCTCCCGCACCGAGATCCAGCGGTTGTCGTAGACGATGCGCGAGTCCCGCGTCTGCCAGGCCATGTGCGCGAGCCTAACCGGCCGCCCCCTCTAGGCTCGAACGCATGGGCTGGTTCGGGAAGAAGAAGGATCCGCAGGACGCGAACGAGATGCTCCGGCAGTACAACGCGCAGGAGGCAGAGCGCCTGGCCGCCGCCGGGATCGCTCCGAGCGCGGGCATCGCCTCGGCCGCGAGCACGGTCTCGACCGGCATCGGGACCTCGGAGTTCGTCGTGGAGGACGTCTTCACGATCACCGGGCGCGGGCAGGTTGCGACCGGCAGGACCACGACGGGCACGATGCGCGTCGGTGACCGCGTGGTGGTGCTCCGCGGAGCCACCCAGACCGGTGCCAGCACGATCACCGGCATCGAGATGTTCCGCAAGAAGGCCAGCGAGGCGCCGGTGGGCATCGCCGCCGGTCTGCTCCTGAAGCCCAGTGCGGATCTGGCCCGCGGCGACGTCATCCGCGTCACGCCGACAGCGTGAGCATCGCCGGGTCCATTACGCTGGACCCATGACGCACACGGGCAATCCCTTCGGACAGGTGCTCGTCGCCCTCATCACCCCGATGACGGCCGACGGCGAGGTCGACTGGCCTTCCGTCGAGAAGCACATCGACCGCGTCATCTCGGACGGTGCCGACGGCATCGTCGTCACGGGGACGACGGGGGAGACCTCGACTCTCACCGACGCCGAGAAGCTGCGCCTCGTCGAGGTCGGCAAGGACGTCGCCGCGGGGCGCGCGAAGATCATCACGGGCGGCGGATCCAACGAGACCGCACACGCGATCGAGCTGTACAAGGCCAGCGAGAAGGCCGGCGCCGACGGCATCATGATCGTCACGCCGTACTACAACAAGCCCACCCAGGCGGGCATCCTCACGCACTTCCGCCTCGTCGCGGACGCCACAGACCTGCCGGTGATCCTCTACGACATCCCCGGTCGCACCGGCGTGCCGATCAAGTACGAGACGATCCTGCGTCTCGCCAAGCACCCGAACATCCTCGCGGTGAAGGATGCCAAGGGCGACTTCTCCGAGGTCAGCCGGGTGCTCAACCAGACCGACCTGATGTACTTCTCCGGCGACGACTCGAACGTGCTCCCGCACCTCTCGATCGGAGCCACCGGGCTCATCGGCGTCACGGCGAACATCACCTCGGCGCCGTATCGCGCGATCGTCGACGCGGTGAACCGCGGTGACCTCGCCGCCGCCACCGCCGAGCACAAGCGCCTCGAGCCGCTCGTCCGCGCCGCGATGACGCACGTGCCTGGCACGGTGTCGGCGAAGTACATCCTGCACGGCCTCGGCCGCATCACCAGCCCCCGCGTCCGCCTGCCTCTGGTAGGGCCGGAGGAGTGGGAGGCCGCCCTCATCGAGGACGAGCTCGCGCTCGTCAAGGACATCCCGGGCGCGGACTTCTCCGACTTCCGCCCCGACCGCAATGCCGCCGCCGGCGGCGCACTCCCCAAGGTGCACGGCACGACCCGATGAGGGCGCGGCCGATGGGCATCGCACCCGAACAGGACGGATCCGCGCGGAACGCGCAGACGGATCCGGTCCCGGTCGGCAGGGGAGACAAGAACCTCGGACGCGCAGCGCGTCCCGCCTAGGAGGCACCACATGAACATTCCCCTCGCCGATCCCGAAGCGCTCGCGCCCGGCACCCTCCGCGTCACGCCCCTGGGCGGGCTCGGGGAGGTCGGTCGCAACATGACCGTCTTCGAGTACGACGGCAAGCTCCTGGTCGTCGACTGCGGCGTGCTCTTCCCGGAGGAGCACCAGCCCGGCGTCGACCTGATCCTGCCCGACTTCGAGCCCATCAAGGACCGCCTCGACGACATCGTCGGCGTCGTGCTCACGCACGGCCACGAAGACCACATCGGCGCCGTGCCCTACCTGCTGCGGCTCAAGGGAGACATCCCGCTGATCGGATCGGGGCTCACCCTCGCGCTCGTCGAGGCCAAGCTCAAGGAGCACCGGATCAAGCCCTTCACCCTCACGGTGAAGGAAGGTCAGCAGGAGAAGGTCGGGCCGTTCGACCTCGAGTTCGTCGCGGTCAACCACTCCATCCCCGACGCGCTCGCCGTCGCGATCCGCACCCCCGCGGGCCTGGTGCTCGCGACCGGCGACTTCAAGATGGACCAGCTGCCGCTGGACGGCCGCATCACGGACCTCCGCGCGTTCTCGCGCCTCGGCGAGGAGGGCGTCGACCTGTTCCTCGTCGACTCGACCAACGCCGACGTGCCCGGTTTCACGCCGACCGAGCGCTCGATCGGCCCTGTGCTCGATCAGGTCATCGGCAAGGCGCCGCGTCGTGTCATCGTCGCGAGCTTCTCCAGCCACGTGCACCGCGTGCAGCAGGTCATCGACGCCGCGCACGCGCACGGCCGCCGGGTGGCGTTCCTCGGACGCAGCATGGTCCGCAACATGACGATCGCGGAGCAGCTCGGCTACCTCAAGGTGCCGGACGGCGTGCTCATCGACTACAAGAAGGCGCGCGACCTCCCCGAGGATCAGATCGTCTACATGTCGACCGGATCCCAGGGCGAGCCGATGGCCGTGCTCAGCCGCATGGCGAACCTCGACCACGCGATCGAGCCGGGCCCTGGTGACACCGTGATCCTGGCGTCGAGCCTCATCCCCGGCAACGAGAACGCGGTGTACCGCGTGATCGACGGGCTGACGAAGCTCGGGGCGAACGTCGTGCACAAGGCGAACGCGCGGGTGCACGTCTCGGGCCACGCCGCGGCCGGAGAGCTGCTGTACTGCTACAACATCCTGAAGCCGAAGAACGTGCTCCCCGTGCACGGCGAGTACCGTCACCTCATGGCGAACGCGAAGCTCGCCCAGGACACCGGAATTCCAGAGGAGCGCACGATCCTCGGCTCCAACGGCACCGTGATCGACCTCAAGGACGGCGTCGCCCGCGTCGCGGGGCAGCTCGACATCGGCTTCGTGTACGTCGACGGCTCCACGGTCGGCGAGATCACCGACGCGGACCTGAAGGACCGGCGCATTCTCGGCGAGGAGGGCTTCGTGTCCATCATCGTCGTGGTCGACTCCACGACCGGTCGCATCATCTCGGGCCCGGAGATCCACGCCCGCGGCGTCGCGGAGGACGACTCCGTCTTCGACGACGTGGCGCCGAAGATCGTCGCGGCGCTCAAGGAGGCGGCCGGGAACGGGGTGCGCGACAGCCACGCGCTTTCGCAGATCGTGCGCCGCACGATCGGCCGATGGGTGAACCAGAAGCTGCGTCGCCGCCCGATGATCGTCCCGCTCGTCATCGAGGCGTGAGCGACCGGTCTCCTGAGTCCCGCTGAGGCCGCAATTACGCGGAAAGCCGCGTCATTGCGGGCCTTTGTCGGCGTCCGGCCGTAGCGTGGAGGCATGCCCAGGAGTTCGAATGCGACCAAGAGCGCGGCCGAGAAGCCCTCGACGCGCAGTCGCTCCACGTCCGGGGCGAAGCCGCGCAGTTCGACCAAGGCCGCGCCCGCCCCGAGGAAGTACGTCGACGAGCCCGACAAGCCGCCGGTGATCGCGCGCGCCTGGACGGGCCTCGCGCACGGCGTGGGCGGGCTCTTCCGGGCCTTCGGCCTGGAGACGCTGGAGAAGGATCAGCGCCGCGACGGCTTCCCGTTCCTCCTCGTGCTGCTCGCCGTCGCGGGCGCCGTGAACGAGTGGTTCTTCATCGGCAACACGGTCGCGACGAACATCAGCGCCTACTCCGTGGGTGCGCTGATCGGCCGCGCCGCGTTCATCATGCCGGTGCTGCTGCTGCTCCTGGCCGGGTGGTTGTTCCGCCACCCCTCCTCCGTGCACGACAACGGACGGATCGGGATCGGATTCGGACTGTTCGTGGTCACCCTCGCCGGCTTCTGCCACGTCGCAGGCGGGATGCCGCAGCCGAAGCAGGGGATGGTGGCTCTCAGCGCCGCCGGCGGACTCTTCGGCTGGCTGCTGGGCCAGCCCCTCAGCTACCTGACCTCGGTCCCGGCCTACATCGTGCTGTCGCTGCTCGCGGCGCTCAGCGTGCTGATCCTCACCAAGACGCCGCCGAACCGCATCGGCCAGCGCCTGGGCGACCTGTACGCGTGGATGTTCGACGCGGAGCGCACGCCGAAGGCTGCCCCCGCCGAGGAGGCCGCGGCCGTCGACGAGGCGGACAAGGTCGACGACCCGGACGTGCTGCCCTGGTGGCGGCGCAACAAGACAGGACGCGAAGAGGATCCGGACGACGGGATCGGCTCGCAGGACCTCACCGAGCTGCTCACGGCGCAGGACGACACCCCCACCGTGGCGCAGGCGACCGCGTACGACCAGGCCGTCATCAAGGACGAGGATCCGTACGACGCCGCCACCGAGGTGCTCACCGACGTGCGCGCCGTCGCGGACTCCCTCGCCGAGCAGCAGAGCACGGCGCTGCTGGACGACGGCGACACCGGCGAGCTCGAGCTGGCCGGATTCGACGGCTTCGGCACCGATGGGCCCGGCGAGCGCGGCCCGCAGGCGCCGGCCGCACCGTACATCCTCCCGTCGCCGGGTGCGCTCAAGGCGGGGCCGCCCGCGGTCGCCCGCTCCGAGGCGAACGATCGCGTGGTCGAGCAGATCACGAACGTTCTCACCCAGTTCAACGTCGATGCGAAGGTGACCGGCTTCTCGCGCGGTCCGACAGTGACCCAGTACGAGGTCGAGGTCGGTCACGGCGTCAAGGTCGAGAAGATCCTGCAGCTGAGCAACAACTTCGCCTATGCGGTCGCGTCGAACGACGTGCGGATCCTCTCGCCGATCCCGGGCAAGAGCGCGATCGGCATCGAGATCCCGAACGCCGACCGCGAGACCGTCGCGCTCGGCGATGTGCTCCGCTCCGCTGCGGCGCAGAAGAGCACGCATCCGCTGACGATCGGCGTCGGCAAGGACGTCGGCGGCAACTTCGTCCTCGCCAACCTCGCCAAGATGCCGCACCTCCTGGTGGCGGGATCGACCGGATCCGGTAAGTCGAGCTTCGTGAACTCGATGATCACGAGCCTTCTCATGCGCGCCCGCCCCGCGGACGTGCGTATGGTGCTGATCGACCCGAAGCGCGTGGAGCTCACCAGCTACGCCGGCGTCCCGCACCTCATCACGCCCATCATCACGAACGCCAAGAAGGCCGCAGAGGCGCTGCAGTGGGTCGTGAAGGAGATGGACATGCGGTACGACGACCTCGCGTCGTTCGGGTTCCGCCACATCGACGACTTCAACCGTGCCGTGCGCGCGGGAGAAGTCGTGGTTCCTCCCGGCAGCGAGCGCGTGCTCAAGCCCTACCCCTACCTGCTGGTGGTGGTCGACGAGCTCGCGGACCTCATGATGGTCGCCCCGCGCGATGTGGAGGACTCGATCGTCCGCATCACGCAGCTCGCCCGCGCGAGCGGCATCCACCTCGTGCTCGCGACCCAGCGACCCAGCGTCGACGTCGTGACCGGCCTGATCAAGGCCAACGTGCCGTCACGCCTCGCCTTCGCCGTGACCAGCGTCACCGACAGCCGCGTGATCCTGGACAGCCCCGGCGCCGACAAGCTGATCGGGCAGGGCGACGCGCTGTTCTCCCCGATGGGATCCTCCAAGCCTTTCCGCCTGCAGGGCGCCTGGGTCGACGAGAGCGAGATCGAAGCGGTCGTCAAGCACGTCACCGGTCAGGCGCGTCCGGAGTACCGGCCCGATGTGGCAGAAGCGGTCGAGGGCAAGAAGAAGGAGGTCGACGAGGACATCGGCGACGACCTCGAGCTGCTCCTCGCCGCCGCCGAGCTCATCGTCTCGTCGCAGTTCGGCTCCACGTCGATGCTGCAGCGCAAGCTGCGCGTCGGCTTCGCCAAGGCCGGGCGGCTCATGGATCTGCTCGAGTCCCGCGAGATCGTCGGCCCGTCCGAGGGGTCCAAGGCGCGCGACGTGCTGGTCACCCCCGAGCAGCTGGCCGGGGTGCTGGCCAAGCTGCGTGGCGAGGATCCGCCCTCTGCCCGCGCGGCCTCGGCTCCGAGCGCTCCTGCCGCGCCGGCGGCTCCCGCGTCCATGCCGGCGGCCGCAGTGCCGCCGCGTCCCGCCGACCCTGTGGCCGCATCGTCCTACGGCGCCGCGGATGACCGCTACGGCGAGGATCCGCTCGAAGCGCAGTACCGCGGACTCCCCGAGGTCGACGCGGAGTCCGATGAGGACGCCTGGGGCCTGACGGGGCGCGACTGATGGCCATTCCGCGTCAGCTGCCGAACGCGATCACGATCGCCCGCATCCCTCTCGCCGTCGTCTTCTTCGTGCTCCTGCTCATGGGGGGTGCGAACGGCATGGCGCAGCCCGCGCTGCGCTGGGTAGCCGCGGGGTTGTTCATCCTGGCGATCTCCACCGACTGGGTGGACGGCTATCTCGCTCGCAAGTACGACCTGGTCAGCGACTTCGGCAAGCTCTGGGATCCGATCGCCGACAAGCTGCTCACCGGAGCCGGCTTCATCGGCCTCGCGATCCTCGGCGAGGTGTGGTGGTGGCTGGTGCTCGTCATCCTCGTCCGCGAGTGGGGCATCACGGTGCACCGCTTCATGATCGTCAAGGAGCACGTCGTCGCTGCGGCGTGGATGGGCAAGATCAAGACGACCGTGCAGGCCGTGGCGCTGTCCTGGGCGCTGCTGCCGCTGCACGTCTGGATCGGGATGCCGGTGTGGTCGATCACGACCACGGTGCTGATGGTGATCGCGCTCATCCTGACGATCCTGAGCGGCATCGACTACATCGTGGCGCAGGTGCGAGGCTCCCGCGCGGATCGCGGCGCAGCGTCCTGATGTCCGCGGAATCGTCTCGCACCGCGGCCGCCGTGCTCGATGCGCTGCGCGAGCGCGGGATGACGCTGGCCGTCGCCGAGTCGCTCACCGGAGGAGCGCTCTCTGCGGCACTCGTGGAGATCGCCGGCGCTTCGGACGTGCTCAACGGCGCCGTGGTCGCCTACGCGACGCCGATCAAGTCCTCGCTGCTGGGCGTGGATCCGCTCCGGCTCGCGTCGCACGGGCCCGTCGATGCGGAGGTCGCGCGGCAGATGGCCGCGGGAGCCCGCTCGGCGCTGGCCGTGGACGGGCGCCCGGCCGACGTCGGCGTCGCAACGACCGGTGTCGCCGGTCCCACCCCGCAGGGCGGGCAGCCTGTCGGCACGGTCCACATCGGAGTGAGCGTCGCCGAGCGCACGATCAGCCGCCCGTTCCTGTTCGACGGCGATCGTTCCGCGATCCGCGCTGCCGCGCTTCGGGCGGCTCTCGCGCTGCTCTTCGAGACGGTGACGGGCCGGGAGATCGATGCCGGCGCGCCCGGGCGGGACGACCGGGAATAGAGTGCTCATCGACGAAGTTGAGTCGAGTGTGCTCACATTCAATGCACAGGACGAAATACTAGTGTCGATCCCGACAGGTCGGGTTAGACTGACCATCCGATCCGGCGCTTGGGGCCGGGGGATGGGGGAGAGGAGGTCCCGATGATTCTCGTACGACAGGAGATCGGTGACGTGCTGCGGGACTTCCGTCTGCAGAAGGGCCGCACACTCCGCCAGGTCGCAGGCAAAGCGTCTGTCGCACTCGGGTACCTCAGCGAGGTCGAGCGCGGGCAGAAGGAAGCGTCCAGCGAGATCCTCGCGTCGGTCGCCGAAGCACTCGACGTGCCCATCTCCACCATCATGCGCGAGGTCGGCGATCGGATCGCCGTGCTCGAGGGCATGCAGGTCATCCCCGACGTCGTTCCCGACGAGCTCGTGGCCTCGGTCGAGTCCGAGCTGTCGCTGCGCTGACGGGATGCGGCGCAGCGAGTTCCTCCGTGCAGTCGATACGGAGTTCGGATCGCGTAGCGGTTCCCTCGTGGCGGACCTCGTTCTGAGCGCCGTCGGCGGGCGCACGGCCGCGCAGGCGATGGAGGCCGGTGTGCCTCCGCGGGACGTCTGGCTGGCGCTGTGCGCCGAGATGGACGTCCCGGAGTCGCACCGGTACGGCGCGGGCCGGCTGGAGCCTCGGCGGCGCTGAACGCGGTCGGATCCGGGCGCGCGGTGTTCGATCCGTTCCTCGGTCTTCTCGGCGTGTCGTCGAAGACATGTTCGAGATGCGCGTATCGTCCTGCACAGATGATTTCGTGATCGGGATCTGCACGACTTACGGGAACGCCGGCTGAATGTCGGAGGCTCCGCCTAGCGTGTTCGACATGACCACGAGGTCATACGCCTTGTCGGAGAGCTCGCCCCAGCCGGGGCAGCCGCGACAGCCTACAGGCGGCAGTTCACGAGCACGAAGGAGCACGTCATGCCCTCTCCCGCAGACCGCGAGAAGTCCCTCGAGACCGCACTCGCCCAGATCGACAAGCAGTTCGGAAAGGGCTCGGTCATGCGCCTCGGCAGTGACGAGCGTGCTCCTGTCGCTGTCATCCCCACCGGCTCCATCGCGCTCGACGTCGCGCTCGGCGTCGGAGGCCTGCCGCGCGGCCGCATCGTCGAGATCTACGGCCCGGAGTCCTCGGGTAAGACCACGCTGACCCTGCACGCGATCGCCAATGCGCAGCGCGCCGGCGGCATCGCCGCCTTCGTCGACGCGGAGCACGCCCTCGACCCCGAGTACGCCAAGAAGCTCGGCGTCGACATCGACGCGCTGCTCGTCTCCCAGCCCGACACCGGTGAGCAGGCGCTCGAGATCGCCGACATGCTCGTGCGCTCCGGTGCCATCGACCTCATCGTGATCGACTCCGTGGCCGCTCTCGTGCCGCGTGCGGAGATCGAGGGCGAGATGGGCGACTCGCACGTCGGTCTGCAGGCGCGACTGATGTCGCAGGCGCTGCGCAAGCTCACGGGCGGTCTGAATCAGACCAACACCACGATGATCTTCATCAACCAGCTGCGCGAGAAGATCGGCGTGTTCTTCGGCTCGCCGGAGACCACCGCCGGTGGTAAGGCGCTGAAGTTCTACGCGTCGGTCCGCCTCGACATCCGTCGGATCGAGACGCTGAAGGACGGCACGGAGGCAGTCGGAAACCGCACCAGGGTCAAGGTCGTGAAGAACAAGATGGCTCCGCCGTTCAAGCAGGCCGAGTTCGACATCCTCTACGGCGTCGGCATCTCCCGCGAGGGCAGCCTCATCGACTTCGGCGTCGACCACGGCATCGTGAAGAAGTCCGGCGCCTGGTACACCTACGACGGGGACCAGCTCGGCCAGGGCAAGGAGAACGCGCGCAACTTCCTGCTCAAGAACCCCGACATCGCGGAGACGATCGAGACGCAGATCAAGCAGAAGCTCGGCATCGGCGGTGCGGCGGCCCCCGCTGCGACGGCGGCCGACGAGCTCGCACAGCGGCGTCCGGCCTGACATGCGCCTCGACGACGCTCGGCGACCGGAGTGAGCCGTGAGTGACGACAGGGGCGGGGCATCGTCCGAGGACGACCGCCTCGCCCCCGTGATCCCGCTGTTCGGGGGGCGCGGTGCGCCCGCCGACGGCGGGCGCACGCGCCCGTCGAACCCGGCGTCCGCCGCGTCGTCCGCAGGGGACGAGTGGCGCTCGACCTGGGCTGCGGAGTCTGAGGCCGAGCGCCGCGGGCCGAGTTCCCGCCACCCCGCCGCCGCGGCGCTGGCAACCGAAGAGGGCAATACCTCCGCTCCGGTGGCACCCGCGCCCGTCCGTCGCGGGCTGCGTGCCGTCGGCCGTCACGGCGGGGACGACGCGGCCGTGCCGGACGATCCGATCGCCGACGCGAGCGAGCTGCTGGTCCGGAAGCTCCGCTCCAAGCAGCTGTCGAGCGCGGAAGCGCGAGACGTGCTGCGTGAGAACGGCCTCTCCTCCGAGGACCGCGATCTCGTCGTCGAGCAGTTCGAGCAGCGCGGGTATCTCGACGACGTCTCCCTGGCCGAGCTCCTGGTGACCTCGGGGTCCGAGCGCAAGGGACAGGGGCGTGTGGCGATCGCCCGCACCCTCAGTCAGCGAGGCATTCCGCGCCAGATCGCCGACGAGGCGCTGTCCGTCCTGGACGATGACGACGCCGAGCGGGCGCTCGACTATGCACGGTCCAAGGTGGCGGGCCTGCGTCGCTACGACGAGGACACCGCGATCCGGCGTCTCGTCGGACAGCTGTCCCGCCGCGGATACGGGGGCGGCGTGGCGCTGACCGCCGCACGCACCGCGTGGCGCGAGACGCAGCGCGGTTCGGGCGTCGGGCGGGTGCGGTTCGAGGAGAGCTGAACCCGGAGGGTGGGCTTTCGCATCATCGGGTAAGCGTCCGCATCGTTGAGAGAAGCTGCGCGAGAGCGAGCGGGGACCTTTCCCGCCTGGCGAAAGTAGAATGGCAGGCACTATGACCATTCCCCTCTCAGAGCCCACGCTCATCGCGCCCTCCGCCGCGGCGCTCGATGAGGCCGGGCAGCAGCGCACGTACGAGGTGCGCACCTTCGGATGCCAGATGAACGTGCACGACTCCGAGCGTCTGTCGGGCTCGCTGGAGAGCGCCGGCTACGTCCGCGCAGCCGCAGACGACGAGGCGGACATCGTCATCATCAACACGTGCGCGGTGCGCGACAACGCCGCCGGCAAGCTGTACGGCACGCTGGGGCATCTGAAGAGCCGCAAGGACAAGCACGCCGGGATGCAGATCGCCGTCGGCGGCTGCCTGGCGCAGATGGACAAGCAGGCCGTCCTCGACAAGGCGCCCTGGGTCGATGTGGTCTTCGGCACTCACAACATGGGGTCCCTGCCCGGTCTGCTCGAGCGCGCCCGCCACAACGGCGAGGCCGAACTCGAGATCCTGGAGGCGCTCGAGGTCTTCCCGTCCACGCTGCCGACCCGTCGCGATTCGGCGCACAGCGGCTGGGTGTCGATCTCGGTGGGCTGCAACAACACCTGCACGTTCTGCATCGTGCCCAGCCTCCGCGGCAAGGAGAAGGACCGCCGCCCCGGCGACATCCTGAACGAGATCCGGCTGCTCGTCGACGACGGCGCGATCGAGGTCACGCTGCTCGGCCAGAACGTGAACTCCTACGGCGTCGAGTTCGGCGACCGCCAGGCGTTCGGCAAGCTGCTGCGCGCCGCCGGCGAGATCGAGGGACTCGAGCGGATCCGCTTCACGAGCCCGCACCCCGCGGCCTTCACCGATGACGTGATCGACGCCATGGCGGAGACGCCCAACGTCATGCCGCAGCTGCACATGCCGCTGCAGTCCGGCAGCGACAGGATCCTGCGCGCGATGCGCCGCTCCTACCGCAGCGAGAAGTTCCTGGGCATCCTCGACCGCGTGCGCGCGAAGATCCCGAACGCCGCGATCTCCACCGACATCATCGTCGGCTTCCCGGGCGAGACCGAGGAGGACTTCGAGGACACGATGCGCGTCGTGGAGCAGGCCCGCTTCGCGAGCGCCTTCACGTTCCAGTACTCGATCCGCGAGGGCACGCCCGCCGCGACCATGGACGAGCAGGTCCCCAAGGAGATCGTGCAGGCGCGCTACGAGCGCCTCATCGCGCTGCAGGAGCGCATCTCGCTCGAGGAGAACCAGAAGCAGGTCGGCCGCGAGGTCGAGGTCCTGGTCTCCGTCGGAGAGGGCAAGAAGGACGCCGAGACGCACCGGCTCACCGGCCGCGCCCAGGACAACCGCCTCGTGCACTTCGAGCTGCCCGAGGGATCCGACCGACCGCGTCCGGGCGACGTGGTGACCGTGACGATCACCCACGGGGCGCCGTTCCACCTGCTTGCGGACGCCGTCGACGGCGCGCCGCTGCGGATCCGTCGCACGCGCGGCGGCGACGCCTGGGACCGGGCGCAGTCCGAGTCCTGCGCGGTGCCGGCGGCTCCCGCGTCCGACGGGATGCCGCGCGCGGTGTCGCTGGGACTGCCGACGCTCCGCGTCGGAGTGTGAGCGCGACGGGCGCAGTGCCGGTCCCCGAGTCCGTCGAAGGGCCCGACGTCACCGCCCCGCGTCTGTGGGCGATCGTGGGTGCGACCGGCACGGGCAAGAGCGACCTGTCGCTCGACCTCGCACAGGCGCTGGCTGCGCGCGGTCGTCGCGCGGAGGTCGTGAACGCGGACGCCATGCAGCTCTACCGCGGCATGGACATCGGCACCGCCAAGCTCCCCGCCTCCGAGCGGCGGGGGATCCCGCATCACCTCTTCGACGTGCTCGACGTCGCCGAGGACGCGGCGGTGGCCTGGTACCAGCCGCACGCGCGCGCCGCGATCGAACAGATCCATGCCGGCGGCGCGGATGCGATCCTCGTCGGCGGATCCGGTCTCTACGTCTCCAGCGTGCTCTACGACTTCCGTTTCCCGCCCCGGGATGACGCGCTGCGTGCGCGCCTCGAAGCCGAGCTGGAGCACGACGGTCCGGGGCCCCTGCTCGCGCGTCTGCAGCAGCAGGATCCGGAGACCGCCGCACGGATCGACCAGAAGAACGGCCGCCGCATCGTACGGGCGCTCGAGGTACTGGCATTGGGCGAGCGCACGCACGGCGCCGCGCTGCCCGAGCAGCCGGTGCCGTGGCACCCGCGCACGCGCGTGCTGGCGCTGGGGGTCGAACGCTCGGCGCTGGTCGAGCGGCTGGACCGTCGGGTGGAGCGCATGTGGGAGCAGGGGATGCTCGCAGAGGTCGAACGACTGCGCGGCGAGGGCCTCGAGCAGGGCACGACTGCCCGGCGTGCGATCGGCTATGCGCAGGCGCTGTCCCAGCTGACGGGCGCGCTCACCCAGGACGAGGCGATCGCCGAGACGCAGGCGCTGACCCGTCGCTACGCGCGCCGCCAGGTGTCCTGGTTCCGCCGGTACGCCGAGGCGGAATGGATCGACGCGCTGGCGCCGATCGACGTGGGGACCATCCTGGAGGAGAGCGCATGACCACCGGAATCGCGATCAGGGCCTTCGGGCGCGCAGACACCGACGCTGTCGTCGCCCTCTGGGAGGACGCGGGCCTGACCCGGCCGTGGAACGATCCGCGCGCCGACATCGAGCGCAAGCTCGCAGTGCAGCCTGAGCTCTTCCTCGTCGCGGAGGAGCGTACCCCGGATCGCTCCGACGGCGACGCCGACGGAGTCACCTCTCGGATCGTCGGCTCCGTGATGGCGGGCTACGACGGGCATCGTGGCTGGCTCTACTACCTCGCCAGCGCCTCGGATCGGCGCGGCGCCGGCATCGGCCGGGCGCTCGTCGCCGAGGCCGAACGGCTCCTGCACGCGATGGGCTGCCCCAAGGTCCAGCTCATGGTCCGGGTCGGGAACGAAGAGGTGCTCGGCTTCTACGACGCGCTCGGCTACGAGCGCTTCGAGGTCGGCAACACCGGCAAGCGGCTCATCCACGACGTCTGATCGCCCGGTCGCCGCGGGCCGTGTCCGGACGGGCCGTGCGTCAGCGACCTTCCTGGACGAGATGGATCTCGTCCGCGACGAGACCGTGCGCCTCGCGGTGCACGGTGTTCGCAGCCTCCGCGTCCGGCGCATCGACGAGGCAGAAGATCTTCCCTCCCTCCTCATCGACCCAGTAGCGCAGATAGTGCACGCCGTGCTGATCCTGCGTCGCAAGGTCGGCCGCGTGCGCCGCCGCGACATCGTCGAGGGTGACGGGGCCGTCGAGCCGGTGGACATCCATGTAGAGCGCCATGATCCGATCCCTTCCTGGGGGCGCACCGCCCCTTCGCCCGATTCCACTCCTCGATGATCGTGTGCGCATCCGGGTCAGCACCCGATTCGAGCGGCGTTCTGCTCTGAGCGGATCCGGTCGCGCCCGCGGAAGCAGCGTGCCTAGCATGGCGCCATGACCGCGACTCCTGAGCCTCTCCGCGTCGAGCACGCCCCCTCGCACGAGCCCCGGAAGAACCCGGGCACCGAACCGGAGCGCCTCTGGCGCAACGTCGTGGGCGAGCTGCTGCGCGACGCCCGCACGGATCGCGGCGAGACGCTCGCCGAGACCGCGCAGCGCGCCGGCGTCTCCCCGCAGTATCTGTCGGAGATGGAGCGCGGGCGCAAGGAGGCGTCCAGCGAGATGCTCGCCGCGGTATCCGGCGCGCTCGATCTCACGCTGCTGGACCTCACCCTCGGTGTCGCCGAGCGCATCACGATCGGCCAGGTGGCGCCGATCCGGCAGCCCGCGCAGCCGGCGCGCGCCGCCTACGCACTGGCCGCCTGAGCCCGGCCGGCCTCCACAGACGGCGACCCCGGCAGCGGGGGCGCCTGCATCACGACCTGGTCCACGACCCCGTACTCGCGCGCGCCCTCCGCGGTGAGCACGAGATCCCGGTCCGTGTCGCGGCGCAGCCGCTCGGCGTCCTGTCCGGTGTGGGCCACGAGGATCTGCTCCAGGCTGTCGCGCACGCGGACGACCTCGTCGGCCTGCAGGATGAGGTCGGGGATCGTTCCGCGGCCCTGCGCGGCGGGCTGGTGCAGGATCACCCTGGCGTGCGGCAGGGCGGCGCGCTTTCCCGTCGCCCCCGCAGCCAGCAGCACCGCGCCGACGGACACCGCCTGACCGATGCAGAACGTGGCGACGTCGGAGCGGATGAAGCGCATGGTGTCGTAGACCGCGAGCATGGCGCTGGGATCCCCGCCCTCGCAGTTGATGTAGAGCTGGATGTCCCGGTCGCTGCCCGTGGCGTCGAGATGCAGCAGCTGCGCCACGAGCACGTTGGCGACATCGGCATCCAGCGGAGTGCCGAGATAGATCACCCGCTCGGCGAGCAGGTGGGAGTAGACGTCGAGCACGCGATCGCCTCGGGGCGAGGTCGCGATGACGTTGGGGACGAGGAACGAGGCCATGTCAGGCTCCTTCTGCGGTCAGGCCGATGCTTCGGCGGCTGGGTCGCGGCAGGACCGCCGCGAAATCCGTGGTGATCTCGTCGATGAACCCGTAGGCGAGTGCTTGGTCGGCGCTGTACCAGCGGTCGTGCAGCGAATCCTCGAAGACCCGCTCGATGCTCTGCCCGGTGTCGTCGGAGATCAGGCCCAGCACGGTGTCCCGGGTGTGCCGGAGATCCGCCGCCTGCAGTTCGACGTCGACGGCCGTGCCGCCGATGCCCGCGGAGCCCTGGTGCAGCAGGATCCGGCTGTGCGGCAGCGCGCGCCGCTTGCCCTTCGTCCCCGCGGACAGCAGGAACTGTCCGGCGCTGCAGGCGAGCCCGAAGGCGACCGTGGCGACGTCGCACGGAACGGTGCGCATGAGGTCGCGGATCGCGAGCATCGCGGGCACGGATCCGCCGGGGGAGTGGATCCAGAGCGTGATGTCGGCATCGGGATCCTCGGCGGCCAGGGCGAGCAGCTGGGTCATGAGCAGCACGCCGTTGTCGTCGTCGAGAGCGCCGTCGAGCACGAGCACCCGGCGCGCGAACAGCATCCGGCGCGTGTCGGCGTCGAAGAGGTTGCGAGGCATGTCATCGGTCATGTCCTCAGCGTGCGGCGGCGGGCGATCGCGGCGCCAGCGGATCTGCTCGGAGCGGATCCGCTCCCGGCAGAGGGGACGCACGGCGTGGGGGCGCAGCGGACGCTGCGCGCAGCCGCCGCAGAAGCACCGCCCCTAGAATCGACGCATGGTCGCATTCACCAAGGGGCACGGTACCGGCAACGATTTCGTCATCATCGCCGACCCCGACGGTGAATTGGAGCTCAACGCCGATCAGGTCGCCGCGCTCTGCGATCGCCACTTCGGCATCGGCGCGGACGGCCTGCTGCGAGTGGTGCGCTCCCGGGCACTTCCCGAGGGGACCGCTGCGCTCGCGGAGAACCCCGACGCGGAGTGGTTCATGGACTACCGCAACGCCGACGGCTCGGCGGCCGAGATGTGCGGCAACGGCGTGCGCGTCTTCGCGCACTACCTGCTGCGCACCGGGCTCGCCGATCTCGAGGAGGGCGGCGCGCTGCCGATCGGCACGCGTGCCGGGGTGCGCGACGTCACCCGCAGCGACGAGGGCTACCGCGTCGACATCGGCGCCTGGCGGCTGTCCGGGCACGATCCGCTCGCCCGCGCCACGGGTCTGAGCGTTCCCCGCCCCGGTCTCGGCATCGACGTCGGGAACCCGCACGTCGTGGTCGCGATCGCCTCGGATGCGGAGCTGGACGGCCTCGAGCTCGCGCACGGACCCGAGCTCGCCCCGATGCCGGAGCACGGAGCGAACGTCGAGTTCGTCGTGCCGGCGGAGCCCCTCGTGCACGACGGCGTCGGCCGGGTGCGCATGCGCGTGTTCGAGCGCGGCGTGGGGGAGACCCTCAGCTGCGGGACCGGAGTGGTGGCCACGGCTCTCGCGGTGCGGCACTGGGCGGGCGCGGCGGCGCCTCACGAGTGGCTCGTCGAGGTCCCCGGCGGCACGCTCAGGGTCACCATGGCCCCCGGTGCGGACGGCGAGCACGCCTTCCTGTCGGGTCCTGCCCAGCTCGCGTTCTCGGGCGAGATCGAGCTGGCCTGACCGCGGACCTCGTCGCCGGTACTGCCCGGTGGCGAGTTCGAGGTGTGGTGGAAGACGCGGCTACGGCAGCGTGATGGTGTCCGTGCGCGGCGTGCCGTGCCGGCGGACCTTCAGCACCCGGAAGCCGCGGCCGGTCGTGGCGCGGTAGATGCTGTAGCCGTCGTCGAAGGTGGTCGCCAGCCAGCGCTGCAGCGAATCGGCTCCGAGGTTGCGGCTCACCACGAACCAGCCGTCCGCGCGTTCGTCCAGCCGTGGGATCCAGCGCTCCAGCAGATCGTGCAGCTCGCTCTTGCCGACCCGGATGGGCGGGTTGGAGCGGATCGTGCGGAAGCTCACATCGGCGGGAACATCGTCGGGGGTGACGGCGTTGACATTGTCGAGGGCGAGTTCCGCGGCGTTGCGGCGGACCAGATCCAGCGCCCGCTCGTTGACATCCACCGCCCATACCGTCGCGTGCGGCGAGGCGAGAGCGAGCGAAAGGGAGATCGGACCCCAGCCGCACCCGAGATCGAGCAGGTGTCCGCCAGGCGGCGGAGGCGGGGTGTTCGCGAGGAGCACGGAGGTGCCGACATCCACATGATCGGGGCTGAAGACTCCGGCCGCGGTGGTGAGTTCGATCTCCTTGCCCGCGAGGGTCACCTTGATCCTGCGGAGGTTCTCGGGGCTGGCGGGGGCCGCAGTGAAGTAGTGGTCCGAGCCCATGGAGCGAGCGTAGCGGACACTCCCAGCTAAAGTTAAGGCGCCCGACCGAATCGGCGGGCACGAGAAAGGTGCGGATGACGCAGTCCACGACACATGACGAGCACGGCGACGCGGTCGAGCGCGTCCTGGCAGCAGCGGAGCGACGTGCGGAATCGCACGTGTTCGGATCCGCGCAGGCGCTGCAGGACACGGCCACCGCCGGCTACACCTCCACGGACGGCGAACAGTGGGAGGTGGAGGAACGGCACGCGCTGCGGCGCGTCGCGGGTCTCTCGACCGAGCTCGAAGACGTCACAGAGGTCGAGTACCGCCAGCTCCGCCTGGAGAACGTGGTGCTGGTCGGCGTGTACCCGCAGGGCGCGCAGGAGGACGCGGAGAACTCGCTGCGCGAGCTCGCCGCCCTCGCCGAGACCGCCGGTGCCGTGGTGCTCGACGGCCTGCTGCAGCGCCGGCCGCATCCGGATCCGGCCACCTACCTGGGCCGCGGCAAGGCGCAGGAGCTCAAGGACATCGTCGCCGCGGTCGGCGCAGACACGGTGATCGCCGACACCGAGCTCGCCTCGTCTCAGCGTCGTGCCCTGGAGGACGTCGTCAAGGTGAAGGTCATCGATCGCACCACGGTGATCCTCGACATCTTCAGCCAGCACGCCAAGAGCCGCGAAGGCCGGGCGCAGGTCGAACTCGCCCAGCTCGAGTACCTCCTGCCACGTCTGCGCGGCTGGGGCGAGTCGATGAGCCGTCAGGCCGGTGGCCAGGTCGGCGCGGGCGGCGCCGGCATGGGCTCGCGCGGACCCGGTGAGACGAAGATCGAGCTCGATCGTCGTCGTATCCGTACCCGCATGGCGATGCTTCGCAAACAGATCCGCGACTTCAAGCCCGCCCGTGAGGCCAAGCGCGCCGAGCGCAAGCGCCACACGATCCCGTCCGTCGCGATCGCCGGCTATACGAACGCCGGCAAGTCCAGCCTGCTCAACGCGCTCACCAGCGCGGGTGTGCTCGTCGAGAACGCGCTGTTCGCGACCCTGGACGCCACGGTCCGCCGGTCGGAGACGGCCGATGGCCGCGTCTACACGCTCACCGACACGGTCGGCTTCGTGCGCAACCTGCCGCACCAGCTCGTCGAGGCGTTCCGCTCGACGCTCGAGGAGGTCGCCGACGCCGATGTGATCGTGCACGTCGTCGACGGATCGCACCCGGATCCGGCCGGGCAGATCAAGACCGTCCGCGACGTGATGGGCGATGTGGGTGCGCGCAGCATCCCTGAGATCATCGTGTTCAACAAAGCGGACCTCCTGGACGACGACGAGCGGATGGTGCTGCGCGGGCTCGTGCCCGGTGCGCACTTCGTGTCGTCGCGCAGCGGTGAGGGCATCGCCGGGCTGCGCGCCGCGATCGATGAGGTGCTGCCCAAGCCGGCGGTCGAGATCAGCGCTGTCGTGCCGTACGACCGCGGCGATCTCGTCGCGGCCGTGCACGAGACCGGGCTGCTGCTCGAGGTCGCGCACGAGGAGGCGGGCACCCGCATCCACGCGCACGTCAACGAGCGTCTCGCCGCGGAACTCGCGCCCTTCGCGGTCTGAGATCCACAGGCGGAGAGCCTGCACTCCCGACGCGGTGCGTCCTTCGGTGACGCTGTGCGCACCGCGTCGCGCGGAGAAATCTGCCAACATATCGGTATGAGACGTACCGTCGCGTTCGCTGCCGCCGCTCTGGCGACCCTCACCGCCCTCGCCCTCGTCGCGCCCGCCTCGGCCGCGACGGGCACGCCCTGGGCCGACTGGGGCGAGCTGAAGGGATCCTCCGGCGCGTACACCGGCACGATGACCGCCGCCGCGCCGCAGCTGGACGCGACCTACACGAGCGACTCTCGTGGTGGATCGGTCGGCGTGATCAGCGGCGCCAGCGTGTGGCTCGCAGCGACCACGCCGGTCGGTGCGAAGTACGGCAGCAGCCGCGACCAGCAGTACCTGAACCTGCGTCCGCGTGCCGACAACGCCTCGTCGCCCTCGGAGACGACGTACACCTTCGCGCATCCGACCCCGACCGCCGGGTGGACGTTCGTGCTCGGCGACATCGACGCCGACAAGGTCGCGATCTCGGCCGTCGGCCCCGGCGGGCATGTGCTCACCGCCGCCGAACTGGGCTTCCGTGGAGGCTTCAACTACTGCGCGCCGGAGTTCGCGGGCAAGCCCTCGTGCACGGGGGACGCGGCCGACGTGCCGAGTTGGGACGCCTCCACGCTGACCCTGACCGGCAATGCGGCGGCGGCGGACACGAGTGGCGCGGCCGCCTGGTTCGAACCGAACGCGCCGATCTCGTCGCTGACGTTCACCTTCACCCGCCGAGCCGGGTTCCCGGTGTATCAGACGTGGTTCGCGGCGATCACGCGCGCCGTCTCGGGCACCGTTCTCGATCAGACCGCGAGCACGCCGGCGTCTGGCGTCGAAGTGCGCCTGACCGGACCCGACGGCACGGTCATCGGCACCACGACGACCGCGGCCGACGGCACGTACTCGTTCGGCGGCGCCGTCGCCACGGATGGATACACGGTCGAGATCACGCCGCCCGCAGGCAAGACCAGCGACCTGCGATCGCGCCAGGTCGACCTGACCGACGCCGACGGCACGGCTGACTTCGCGGTGCGCGACATCATCCCTGTTCCCGTCTCCGGGACGGTGAAGGACCAGCACGGCACCCCGATCCTTGGGGCCACCATCACGCTCGACGGCGGACGCACCACGGTCACCGGTGCGGATGGGTCGTACCTCTTCGATGACGTGCCGGTGGGCGTTCACGCCGTCACGATCACCACGCCCGATGGCTACACCGTGGTGTCCTCGCCGACGCCGTTCACGGTGCCGGGCAACGACGAGACGCCGATCACCGGCAAGGACTTCGTGCTGCAGGTGCAGCCGACTCTCTCCGGGACGGTGACCGCGGCCGGAGTCGGCGTCGGCGGTGTGGTCGTCACCGCGGAGGGGCCGGGCGGCACCGAGCAGACGGTGACCGCCGCCGACGGCACCTACTCGTTCCCCAGGCTTCCGTCGGGCGACTACACCGTGCGCGTGGAGGCCCCGCAAGGCTACGTCGTGTCGGGTGACGCGTCGCGTGCTGAGACGGTCGCCGCCGATGACGTCGAGAACGTGGACTTCGCGCTCGCCCGTCTCGGATCCGTCGCCGGCACGGTCACGGATGACGGCGGAGCGCCGCACCCGGACGCGACCGTGACCATCGCCGGCCCCGGCGGCCCGTTCGTGGTCACCACGGCCGCGGACGGCTCATACGCACTCGGCGAGCTCGCGCCCGGCGTCTACACGATCGATGTCGCAGTGCCCGATGGCTTCACCGGCGCGACTCCCGCCACGCGCACGGTGACGATCACCGAGCAGGGCGAGCTGATCGAAGGACAGGACTTCGTACTGACGCCCGTGGTCGTCACGCCGACCCCCACGCCGACTCCGACGGTCACGCCGACCTCAGCGCCCACGACGGCCCCCGGCGGATCCGCCGGCGGAGCGCTGCCCGCGACCGGTGCGGACCCGCTTCCGGTCATCGGCGCCGGAGCGGTGCTCCTGCTCGGCGGCGTGCTCGCTCTGGCCTCCGTGAGGCGCCGCAGGGCCTGACCCCGCAGCACGCGGTCGAGGCGCGGTTCCTGTCCGCTCAGGCGGCGACGAATCGCGCCTCGACGGTCGCGGATACCGTGATGTCGTCGCCCTGCAGTTCGAGCCCGGCGCCCGATGGGGGAGCGGCGAACGCGCGCATCGCCTTCGGGGCCATGTCCGCCGCGCCGCGGTCGGTGATCAGCCCGGCATCGGCAATCTCGATCGGCTCGACCTTCGTGAGTCCAAGGGCCGCCGCATAGGCGCCCGCGCGCGTGACCGCGGTGCGCACCGCCTCCGACGCCACCTCCTGCTCGACGCGGGCTCGGGTCTCGGGCGTCAGGATCCAGTCGGTGCCGTTCACAGCGATGCCGTCGCCGGTCGATACTTCGGCGACCCACGCGGAGAGCGCGGAGAAGTCCACGAACGTCGCGGTGAAGTCGACCGAGGCGTGATGGACGAGGGCGAGCCGCGTGCCGTCATTGCTCCATGGCCGTTCCGAGCGCACGGCGAGGCGGCGGCTCGACCAGGTCTCGACGGCGCCGGCCTCTTCCTGAGCGGCGATGCCTTCGCGCACGGGCTCGGCGAGGGCCACCGTGCGGGCGACGACGGCTTCGCGATCGGGGCCGTCCAGCGCGACGGACAGGGTGACGATGGCGCGTTCGGGTGCGATCCGCACCTCGTGCTCGCCGCGGACGGTGATGACGACCTCGCTCATGCCGCGACTCTACGGCACGTGTCCGACGTGACGGCCGAGCCGCGGAATGGCGCGGACGCTTCAAGCGTTGTAGTCTGTGATGCTCGGGCGCTTCGCGCGCCCGCTGGTAATTCCACAGAGCGACAGCGGCTCCTTCGCGAGAAGGACCACGGGGCTGATCGGTTTCGACAGCGCCTGTGAATCCACGAGAAGCGGGCCGAGGATGCAGGGTTATCTCGTGAACGCTCCCTGCAAAACAATAAGTGCCAATGCAAAGCGCACTGACTTCGCCCTCGCTGCGTAAGCGAGCCCGATAGTCCGTCAGGCCGTATGTGATTCCGATACGGATCCTGACGTCATCTAGGAATCTTGCTGTGCGATGGCGTCTGGACGTCGCACGGGACTCTTCCCAGGCTGGGCTTGTCGACTTAGGTGTCTGTGACAAAGGTCGGAGCCGAGTAGAACGTCTGCACAGACTGCGCCCGGAGAAGGCGTGGAGACTCAGCGTTGGACGGGGGTTCGATTCCCCCCAGCTCCACCGTGCCGCTGTCGCTCTGAAAAGCCCCGGGATCCCTTACGAGAGTAGGGATCCCGGGGCTTTTCTTGTGCCCTCAGACCACACGCTTGTGCAGGCGCCGGGCAGAGAGTTCACGGCGCCTGACGGTGCTCGGTCCAGCGCTGCCCGTCCCACCAGCGCTGACCGGGATCGCCATCGGGATCCGCGTACCACCCAGCGGGAGGAGACGTCGGCGCCCGCCGTGCCGAAGCGCTCGCCGGAAACTGGTCTCGAGACGCCGAACCGCTGCCCCTTCTGACAGCGACGACGATGACCATGACGACGCCGGCGATGAGGGCGACGACGATCAGCATCACCGTGAGGATGATCACAAGGTGCCATCCGTTGAGCCCTGCGAACATATGGTCCGCCTTTCGGTCGGGGCCGCGTGTCGTTGGGAGGGTAGGTGACGGAAGAGCCTGCGCGCTCAGGTCGAAGCGCTCAGCAGCTCTCCCCTGATGACGGACCGCGTGAGCGTTGTGGCGATGTCGGCGGGATCTGCGTTGAAGCCGGAGCCGCGACGAATCTCCTTCCGTATTGCGTCGAGAACGGTGTCCGCGGTGAGTACCGATGCGAGCGCTGCCGGGGCGGTAGCGGTCTGTCGCTTCCAGAGCTCGTCGATCGTGTTGCGCTTGAGTGCGCTGCGGTGCAGGTGGAAGAGCGTGGCGGTCTTCTTCGACGGAGATTCGTCACCGAGCAGATCCACCTCCAGCGCGAGGGTGGTGGAGACTTGCTGACCCGTACCCGCAGAGATGTGGTACGCCTGCCAGATCTGTCCGTTGGTGAGGATGACCCATTCGAGTCCCTCCTTCACGGCGTACGTTTCGACCTGGCGGAGATGCCGGGCGTTGAGTTTCTGCGCTACCCGCTTGACCTCGATGAAAGCGACGAGCTGCTTGTCGATGCGGACGCCGTAGTCTGCGAACTCACCGCGGACCGCGAACTCGGTGGTGAGATCCTCGTACTTGTCGTAGCCGAGGGCATCGCAGAGGAAGTCGGTGACGAGGAGGCGAGTGTCGCCCTCGTTGGCATCGCGATCAACGAGGTCGGACAACGGTCGTTGAAAACGTCGTAACGCGGTCTTGATAGCGTCCTTGGCGTCGTTCTCCCACTTCGGGCCCGCCGGCTTTGTCGCCGTAGTCGCATCGCTCATCGTGAGTTCCTCTCGGGTCAGGGCCGCTCGTCGTCGCAGCGGCAGCGCTGCATAGCCAGAGCATAGCGAGGAGTCGGGCACGCACCGAGTCCCCGCTGCCAGCCGCGAGCGCTGAGCCGATCGCGGAGCACCGGCGGTGTCGTGTCGTGGTTCACCCTGGTTTTTGCTGTTCCCCGCGGGGCGGCGACAATCAGATCGTGTCAGATTCCCATCGCCCAGTGACATTCGCGACTGTGATGAGCGCTGCACTCGTCGACAAAGGCATCACGTTGACCGAGGTGCGCGATCGACTTGCGCGGCAAGGGCACCCTGTCTCGTTGACAGCTTTGTCTTACTGGCGTTCCGGGCATCGGCTTCCGGAGCGTCAATCATCGCTGGATGCGATTCCTGCTCTGGAGGCCGCGATCGGCGTGGATTCAGGGACGCTGGCGAAGCTCGTCGTCGGGCCCTCGGCGCGGAGGCTGGGGCGGGTGGAGAGCTTCGACGGGCTCCTGGACTACCCGGTCGCCGATCCGGCGACCGGCGCGGCGTTCACGGGCGAAGGGGACGTGTCGCGCGTCTCGACTCAGGTCACGATCGTCATCGGCGAGCATCGCGAGATCGTTTCGACGACGGCACGACGGCTTGTGGTCGCCAACCGCGACGGCGCGGAGGGCTTCACGGTCTTCATGGGCGTCGACGAGAACGCCGATGTCGGAGACCTGAAGATCCGTGCGCTGGCCGGATGCGAGATCCGCGACGATCGACGTCTCGCGAAGAACGTCCGCAGCGTCTGGCTCCGCTTCCCTCAACCGCTGAAGCAGGGTGAGTCGGCGATGACGGAGACCGTCGTCACGCAGGATGATGGAGCGCCTCTCGATCTGGACACGGACTACGAGGTCGCCGCAGAGCAACGACTCGAGGAGATCCTGATCTGGGTGCGCTTCGCCCCCGCTGAGGTACCGCGTCGATGCTGGGTCTATTTCAGCGAACGGGGCATGAGTCATGAGTGGCCCGTCGAGGTCGATGCCACCGCATCCGTGCACTATCGGCAGCGGGACTTCGGCCCTGGCGCCATCGGCATCCGCTGGGCCTGGTGAGCGGGCTCTCGATAGCAGCTCGTCGATGTCGCGATGATCCGCAGCGACGTGAAGGTGACCACAGGATCCCTGTCTCCGATCGATTTTGACTCGCGGCGATCGGTTTTTCGCCAGTTTGCCCTCGGAGAACGGGTGGGGAGTCCATTTCCGGTCTACTGGCTGCAAGGCGGTCCGAACCGGGCCGTTCTGACGCCACTGGGGAGTGCGTCGCGGGGGACGAAGAGTCACGGTGTCATCAGCCGCATCGGCTGACGACCTGATCGAAGCATCACCACGGCCTTCCCTTGCCCGACAGCATGGAGATTGCAGATGACTTCGGAACATCCCACGAGCGCTCCGCGGCAGCGGATCACGCGCCGAACGATCGTGAAGGGCGCGGCCTGGTCGATCCCGGTGATCGCGGCTGCGACGGCCGCACCCCTGGCTGCGGCGAGCGGCACGGCCTGCCCCTCCCTGAGTTGGTACTGGGGAGGGACGGTGCACGACGACTGGACCAACCTGACCACCGGACGTGACAAGGACAAGACGACATCCTCGACGACCGGAACGATGTATCTCAAGTTCGGCAATGACGCCCCGGGCGGCTGGCCCGCGCTTTCGTTCTCGTCCGCACAGACCGTGACCGTCGACGTCCTGTCGATCACCTACAGCTACACCTTTCCCTGGAGGGTGGCGTCCTGGACGTCCATCCCCGCGGGCTGGCAGCTGACCAGCAGCACGCATGTCGGCGCGAACTGGGTGTACGAGTTCACGCGCACAGGTCTGCCGTCCAGCACCGTTGTGACGTCCAACGCCGCCCCCGGAACGACGGCGATCCCCTTGTCCGCGGCCGCCACGGGCACGATCGACATGTCGACGGTGCCGGTCGGGTACGACGTCAGTTCTGAGCCCTACTCGATCTCGATGACGACGACGTACGTGCCGCACTTCACGCAGTCCCCGAGCTGCACGATGTCGAACGGGGAGAACGACGGCGTAGCACGCGTCCGGACGGACCAGTTCAGCGGCATCATGGTGTAGCCCTCCCGGGAGTCGGGTAGGGGCGGAGACGATCAGGTTCTCGTGGAGCTTGACTCTGGCGCTCCAGCGCGCAGGATGTAGGCATCACGCGGCTCGCCGTCATGGCTGTCGTGTCGGCGCGTCCTGATGCTGCTCGTCCACCATGTTCGGTGTCTGCACCGCAGACCGGCGGTTGAGCCGCGAGGTCCGTCTGATTCGAAGGTAAAGATGTCCAGCCAATCGCCGCCAGGGGCGCCGACCGCAGCTCTCGAAGCTCTCGGTTGGCGCCCCGTGGGTGCTCCTCCGCTGCATGTGTCGGCAGAACGTACGGCTTCGACGACCTGGCTTGTCGGCCGGAGCCGGGTGACGCCGTGCTCGCTCGCCGCTCGTCTCCTCTCGCCAAAGGTCCAGAGGGTCCTCGTGTGCGTCGACGGCGAGGTCACGCTCACGCGCGGATCCGAGGCTCCGTTCCGCTTGACGCGTCAGCAGATGGTGGTTGTCGACGGAACAGTCCCGCTGACCGCCTCGGCTTCGGCGACGTGGTCATGGTTCGAGTGGCAGCTGAGCACCCCTTTTCATTCGGTGAGGCGCCGCGATCTCTTCATGCAGCCCCTCAGCCTCACCGCCGACACATTCACTCTCGTCGCCAACACCACGAACGTCTTCTGCGCGCAGCCTGGTCTATCGAGTTCTCCGGGAGCACGGGCGCTGACGGGCGCCTTGAACACGACGTTGTATGCCGCGGTGCTCGACGGGCTCGGCTTGCCGATGTCTCTCTCTTTGACGAACTTCGAAGTGCTGAAACGAGCATTGGATCTCATCGAGGCCCGGCATCGCGATTCCACATTCACCATTCGTGAATTGGCGGCCGCTTTGTCCGTGCACCAGTCATTCCTGAACCGGTTGTTCGCTCACATCGACACGACCCCGCGGCGGGCGCTGGAGGCGACTCGGGTCGACTCGGCCCGGTCACTTCTGGAAGGCACGCCACAGCACAGCCGCGAAACCATGGACAACGTCGCGCATGTCGCCGGATTCGCATCCGTTCAGCAGATGAGATCGGCCCTGCGCCGATCTCATCTGGATCCGCCGGACGCCTAGCGGCCGACGGGGCGTTGCCGGTCGCGCTAGCCGCCCACTACGGGCTGGGTCTCGTAGACGTCGATCGTGCCGCCCATGGCGGTGTGCGGGTGGCCTTCGAGCAGAGCGGCGATCTCGTCGTAGGAATCCGCCTTGAGCAGGGAGTAGCCGCCCACGGTGGGGTCGGCGCCGGGGGAGACCGCCGCGGTCGGGTCGCCGAAGTTGACGATGGCGTCGCCGGCGCGTGCGGCCCAGCTGTTCCAAGCGTCCATCATCTCGGCGGCCTGCTCAGGCGTGGGCTCGGGCATCGCCGCCATCGCGGCGGGGTCAGCCCGGTAGATCAGCAGGTAGTTGGTCATGGTGTGCTCCTCGATTTCGGGTCGTGCGTTCCCATGTCCGTCGTGATCGGCCACGGACACGCTGAGCATCCCGCAGACGCCGGCGCGACGGAAGATCCGGATCCGCATTCATAGCGTTCTGCGAGCGAGCCTGCCGATCAGCTCATCCGGGTCCAGATGACGTACACCAGGATGGCCGCGACGATGGCGCCGCCGATGATCACCGAACGGGTCTTGGACGCCTGCTGCGCCGATGCCTTCTGCTTGGTCCGGGCGCGACGCACAGCGGCGGAGTCGGCGCCCAGCACCCGCTCCATGGCGGGGATGTTCGTGCGGTAGATCTTCAGCGCCTCGCGATGCCGTCCGAGCGCGATCAGCGTCTCGGCCCGATCGTCGGTCGCGTCGAGTGTGATCGCGTGCTCGGCGCCGATCGTGCGGGCGCCGGTCTCGGCGGCATCGTCGTAGGCGGTGAGGGCCTCCGGGAAGCGCCGGGCCTCGGCCAGACGGCGGCCGAGCCAGATCCGCAGCTGCACGGCCCTTTCGGGGTCGGATCCGGCGCCGTCGGCGATCTGGATCGCCCGCTGCTGCACGGGGATCATCGCGTCCACGAGGCCCAGGTGGGAGAGGACGAGACCGTGGTCGTTCAGCGTGTCGGCGAGCGCCCAGTGGTCGCCGGGCAGGAGCCGCTCGATCTGCGGCACGATGCGCGCGTAGGCGTCGGCGGCCTCGCGGTATGCGCCGAGCCGCTTCGAGCACTCTGCGGCGCCGCGCTCGGCCCTCAACCAGTCGATGCCTGCGGTGTCGCTCAGCGCGTCGCGGGCGCGGCTGTACTCGACCAGGGCGTCGCCGTAGCGGTTCTGCCGGGCGAGGTGGTCGGCATAGCGCAGCGCGGCGAGCCCGGGTGACGTGGCACCGTCATCGGCGGCGCCCTCGGCCGAGGCGAACCCGGCCCTGACCTGGTCGGCGAGCACATCGCGATCCTGCTGTGCGTCGCCGAGGCGGGCGAGGATGCCGTCCAGATCGCGGATCCGGTGCAGCGTCTGCGGATCCGTCTCGCCGAGCACGGCACGCGTCTCGGCGACGACCCGTTCCGTCAGCTCCCTGGCACGGGGCAGATCTCCGGCGTCCGCGACCGTCCCGGCGAGGGCGGACAGGGTGCTGAGGGTGTGCGGATCGTTCGCGCCGAGCGCGGCCGTGCGCCGCGCGAGTACCGATTCGAAGCGTCGCGCCGCCTCCGCGTAGCGGCCGAGGTGCCGCTCCTCCTGCGCACGGTTGTGCAGGGTGATCAGGGTGTCGCGGTGCTCGGTCCCGAGGATGCGCGACTGCAGCTCGTAGAGACGGTCGTAAGTGGCGGCGGCTTCGGCGTCCCGCCCGAGCTGGCACGCGGCCAGGGCGAGGTTGCCGATCACGCGGGAACCCTGGGCGGTCTCGGCGGAGCCCTCCGCCTCGAGCTGTGCGAGTACGGGTCGCAGCAGCGCCTCGGCCTCGGCCGCGCGGTCGCTGCGCAGATACACTGCGGCGAGGTCGATCGCGTGGCCGACGTCGCCCGAGGCGTCGTAGAGCGCGCGCATCTCGGCGGCGGCCTCGTCGCTGCGCCCCAGATCCTGCAGGGCGAGCGCACGGGCATCGCGGAGCTCGGAGACGATCCGGGGCGAGGCGCCGTCGTGCTGCGCGATCTCGATGGCGTCGGCGAGCAGCGCCTCGCCCTCGGCGTTGCGCCCGATGCCGCGCAGCGTGGCGCCGAGCGCGTACCGGGACTGCGCGAGTCTGGTCGCCGCCGTGCGGCGATGGTCCGGGGTCGACGCCTCGGCAGCCAGCCCGAGCTCCAGCGCGAGCGAGCGCTCGAACTCTGCGAGAGCCTCGGATCCACGACCGGCGTCGCGCAAGTCGGAGCCGAGCTCGTCCCGCACGTCGATCTCGCTCCGGCGTCCCGCAGGGCCGAGTCCGCGGAGGCGGTCGGCACCCGCGCGCAGCGCATCCAGTGCGTCGGAGGTGTGCGGTGCGTGCCAACGGGACAGGTCTGTCCAGGCGCGCGCGATCTCGTTCGCGAGGTGCTCGGGCGAGGCGAGGGACGGATCCGGATCCGTGACGGTTTCCTGGCTCGCGGCGGTCGTCTGGTCGGCCGACGTCAGTCCTTCGCAGGCGTGATCGATGTGCGCGCAGCGTGCGACGGCGGTGGCGAGGCCCGACTCGGTGAGCGCAGGGGAGGGGACCTCTGCGCGAGCGTCGCCCAGCACGCGGGCGAGGACGTCACGCGCGCGGAGTGCGAGCGTGGCGCGCGGTGCGCGATCCGCCGTGTCGTCGACGATCCCACGGGCTTCCGCGATGAGCGCAGGCCACAGTCCTTCGCGGTCCTCTCGGTCGAGTTGCACCTCGACCGCCATCATCCGGGACGCGAGCACCTGGTCGGCGCCCGGGCCGAAGCGCGCGGTCTCCAGCACGGCGATCCGTCGCACCAGCGGCAGCGGATCGTCCGCGGTCGCGCCGTCACGGGCCAGCACCCGCAGCGTCGTGGCGCGGAACTTCATGGCGTCCAGGGTGAGCGCGTCGTCCTCCCCGCGCTGCCGCTGCAGCGCAGGGATCAGCAGGGCGAGGTCGGCATCGGCTCCGGCGGCGTCGCCCGACCAGTACCTGGTCCTCGCACGCCACCACCATGCGTCCAGGGTCGACGGTGCATCGAAGCCGAGGAGCGCCCGGCGGCCGTCCAGCACCTGACCCCAGAGCAGGGCGGATTGCTCGTCCTCGTCGATCCGGGACAGCTCCGTCGCCTTCGCTGCGAGCGCCGTCAGGTGGTTCTCCCCGCGCTCGTCCGCGGCCGCGGCGCGAGCGATGAGCAGATCGTAGGCGTGCAGCCCCTCGGCGGGGTTCATCCGGGTGAGCAGCTGCGCCCGCCGGTCCAGCAGCCAGAGCACGCGGCCGTGCGCACCGCCGAGCGTCTGCTCGCCCTCCGCGATCAGCGCGTCCAGCGCGGCGACGACAGCGGAGGAAGCCGGTCCCTGACCGACCATCTGCTCGGCGGCGCGGGCATACAGCCGGTCGTCGAGGAGCTGCTCGCGGTGCTCGTCCAGGTGCCCCTGGTCGGAGAGTGCGCTTTCGCAGACCTCCGCGAGCGTGCGGTACAGCTCCCTGGCCTCGTCCGCGCGGCCGAGCTCGTCCAGACCGTACGCCAGCCCGCGCAGTGCGCTGCGGTGGGCGTCTCCGCCTTCGCCCTCGGTCATCAGCGCCTCGGGGAGCAGCCCCCGGAATGCCTCGAGGGCATGGGTGATGCGCACCGGATCCTGGCTCGAGACGTCGGACCACGCGGACTGGAGCGCATCTGCCATCACGCTCTCGACAGTAGAAGGCCGCGAGGCGACGGGCAACTCGCCCACGCCGTGCGGAACCTGGGAGTGCGTCAGTCGAAGGATCCGACCACGATCGAGAGATCGTCGTGGATCTTGCCGTCGAAGTCGGATCGGGTGCGGAGTCCCTCTTCGCCGGCACGGATCTCGGCGGCCAGTCCGTCGAGTTCTCCGGATGCGGCTCTGAGCGCGAAGGAGGGCAGATCGTGCGCGTCCACGAGCTGGAACCCGCGCGTGCCACCGTCGGTGGCGGCGATCACAGCCGCGGTGTCGTCGATGGCCTGACGCCCGATGAGGGCCTGCTCCGCGACCTTCGGATCCGTCTGCGCGCACCAGAACCCGTCAGGGGAGTTGCGGCACTCTTCGAGAGCTCGCCAGCGGAGCGCCGCCCGTTCGTCCGGATGGGGATCGGCTGCAGCCGTGCGCGCGGACAGCAGCTCTCGGGTGCGCCGTGCCACCGAATGTTCGATGCGGTCGTCGGTGATCTCGTGCGCGCGGCCCGACACATCCCGCACCACGATCGACGCATCGCAAAGCACGAGATGCTCGATCTCCGCGCCATCGACGCGCCAGGCGGCGACCGTCGCGCTCGGCGAGCCGCCCTCGAACGTGCACGATCCGGCGTGCAGCGCGGTGACCTCGGCGATCGCTCCGGCAAGGGCGTCGCGCATCGGCGTGCCGCGATCGACCAGTCGCGCGCAGAACGCGTCGGCGAGGCGCCGCGCATACCAGGCCACGGTGTGCGTGCAGCCACGGCGCAGGTCTGCCGGGATCCCGGCGCCGTCGACCACGACGCCGATGCCGGTCGCCAGCGCGATCGCATCCTCGTTCTCCCGGTCGGGGGAGGCAGGAACGGTGAGAGAGGTCGTCCGCACGGGCATCCCGATCAACCCCGGGGGTCGATCAGGACCAGGCCCTGCTTCGTGTCGGACACGGTCACCCACCCCGGACCGAACAGGTAGGTCATGCCGTAGCCGTCCTCGTCCTGGCTGAGCGAGGCACGCGGGTCCGCCGTGATGTACACACCGCGAGCGCTGTCCTCGCGGATCCAGCCCGACGCGACCAGCTGCTCCTGGCGGGTCTTCGCCTCGGCGCCGGCGATCGGCGCCCAACCGTAGAGCAGGCCGCGGTCGGAGGCGATGGCCGGATCCGACCACAGGCACTCGATGCCGCCGGGCACGGGGTCGGGTCCGAAGGCGAAGTCGCGCTTCATCGCCGCCCAGCCCTGCTTGTGCAGGGCGGCGACCGTGTCCGAGGGGATCAGGGTCTCGCAACTCATCGAGGCCGGCGGCGTCGCCGGAGTGTCGGAAGACGGCGGGGTCGTCGTCGGTTCCGGGGCGATGCTCTTCGCCTCGGACGTGGGCTTCGTGCTCGGGGCGGGGGAGGGAGCGCCCCCGCTGCACGCCGTGGCTGCGGTGAGCACGCCGACGGCGAGCCCCAGCGGCAGGATCACGCGTGCGAGGAGGCGCATCAGGGGCCGGCCGGGCTCTGCTGTCCGACCGGGTCGGGCTGTGCGGCCGGCGCATGCAGCTGATCCAGGAAGGCGGAGTGCAGCACGCCGTTGGTGGCGAGCGCCGAGCGGCCTGCCAGCGTGGGCGTGCCGTCGAACGCGGTCGCCGTGCCGCCCGCCTCGGCGACGATCGCGAACGCCGCCGCGATGTCGTACTCCTTGACGTCGAATTCGGCCACCATCTCGAGACGGCCCTCGGCGAGCATCATGTACGAGAACACGTCACCGTAGGCGCGGTCGCGCCACACCCGGCGGCTCAGGGCGACGAGCGCGTCGAGGTGTCCGGCCTCGTCCCACTGCGCGATGCTCTGGAAGCTCACGCTCGCATCATCCAGGCTGGCGACGTCGGAAACGCGGATCGCGCGCGGCTCGGCATCGGTCGACGCCCAGGCGCCGAGACCGGGGGCAGCCCACCAGCGCCGGCCGAGCGCGGGCATGCTGACGACGCCGACCTTGGCCACTCCGTCGATGGCGAGGCTGATCATGGTTCCCCACATCGGCACGCCGCGCAGGAAGTTCGCGGTGCCGTCGATCGGGTCGATGACCCACTGCCGGTGGGCGTCGCCCGACGTTCCGAACTCCTCGCCGAGGATCCCGTCCTCCGGTCGCTCGGCCTGCAGGATCTCGCGGAGCGCGCGCTCGGTCGCCAGGTCCGCATCGGTGACGTGGGAGCGGTCGGCCTTGAGCGACACGTTCAGGTCGGCGGCGTCGAAGCGCGGCAGCGACTGCGCATCGGCGGCATCGGCAAGGCGGAGAGCGAGGTCGAGGTCGCTCTGGAAGTCTGCGTCGGCGCGGGTCTCAGTCACGCCTCAAGGATATGCGGCGTCAGCGTCCGCACCCGGGGCGAACGCGGCCCAACGCGCACTCCGGGCGGACGACACGCCAGGGATGCACACGGACGCGGCGTCGATTTCGCTTCCATCGGATCCGCTGGTAATGTGATTCCTCGGCCGGGGAACTGGCCCGCCACGCACCTCTAGCTCAATCGGCAGAGCAACTGACTCTTAATCAGTGGGTTCTCGGTTCAAGTCCGAGGGGGTGCACTGAATAGCCCTGATAGATCTCGCCATCTATCAGGGCTTTTCTGCTTCCGCGATCCGTCCGCGTCTCCGTGGCCGCGTGACACCTGGGTGCACGGAAAGCGGATGCCCCCGCGATCCTCCGCCGTTCCTGCGCGTGATCGAGCTCGGCCGTCCACGCCGCTCTTGCTCAGGAGGGTGCGGCGCCTTCTTGCCCGGTGACGTTCAGCGCCTGTCGCCACAAGCGCGTCATGAATCGACACTCGACGCGTCTCAGTACATGCGAGAACTCTCGCCCCGTCCCGGTCACGGGCGGGAACTGGGGAACAACTGGGGAGGGCATGTGCCCATGAAGAGCGAGAACAAGGCGCCGGAACGAGAAGGTATCCAGCGCAGGACGGTCATCAAGGGTGCCGCGTGGGCGGTGCCCGTCATCGCCGCCGCCACGGCGCTGCCGCACGCGGCGGCCTCTGCCGCGTGCGCCGTCACCGTACCGGGGTGGTCCGGATGGAGCACCGGTCACACCGGCAGCTTCTCGGCGGGCACGTGCGGAAATCCGCAGCCCGAGTCGAACGGGATGTGGTGGCAGTGGTGCGATGCGAGCACGACGTCGAACTACACGCTGACCAAATGCGCCACCGTGACGATGGTCGCAGGAAAGACGTACACGATCACCTTCACGACTCAGGCCAACAGGTCGAACCCGCTGCCTGATTCGCCCGCCAACCTGGTCCTCGCCATCGGCGGAGCACAGGCCTGGGCGGGATACACGGTCGGCTCCACGGGAAAGAGCGCCAATCCCGGAGGCACCAACGTCCATCAGCTGACCACGGCCGGCAACGGGAGCAACTTCACCAACCAGACCTGGACGGTCTTCTACACGGCTCCGACGAGCGGCGACGTGCTGATCTGTTACACCTGGACGGCGTTCCAGCGCACCTCCGCGAACGGAAGCGCGTCGACGGACGACATCGGAACCTCGCTGCCCGCGATCGCCTGCAGCTAGCGCTCCAGAACTCGGTCGAAGAAACGCGAGAGTTCGCGTCATCGATCGGGCTTCGCGGCGTCTCACCTGTGCATGGCTAGCGCGCCGTCGAGAATCCCAGAGTCCCGACGGCGCTTTCCCACTAGCCGTGTCGCCATTGGGGGATGGCGGGTGCGGCCGGACTGTCCCCCGGCCGCACCGTTCCCTGAACGCAGGACCGGTGCCGCCGCACGAGGATCGCGGTCGGCCCGAGACCTCGCCGTCGCCTGCCGCGCTCAGTAGACTCGCGCCATGACCGATGGGGATGGGACTGCCGAGAACCCCTGGCAGCTGCGCACGGCGCCGGGCTCGAGCGAATACACGATGTACCGCGACGGCGACGAGCTCGTCTGCCAGGTGGGCTCGACCACGCTGCGCTATCAGTCGAGGGCGATCGAGGATCTGCACGCCTGGCTGGTCGCCCAGGGCGACTGGGTCGCGCTGGGCGCCGCGGACGAGCAGAAGCCGGCGGCCGAAGGAACGGTGGAGTCGTTCGGCCGTGCCGAGGACAATCCCGTCGGCGGCTGGTATGGCCTCCGCAAGGGCTATCGCGGGCGATTCGGCATGTACCTGCCGCCGCTGCTCGAGCAGCTCGGTCTGGTGGAACTGGAGCACAACGCGCGGAACAACCGCGTGCGCGCGCTGAGCGCGCCCCTGCGAGTTCAGGCGACCCGCACCGAGAGCAGCTGATATCCGTCCGGCACCTTCGCCTCGAGCGCGGCCATGTCGTCGGCTTCGATCTCCTGCACGCCGTCGCGGCGCACGATCGTGCCCTCCGCGGTGAGGATCGTGTCCTTCTTCGCCATCGCGACCGGGGCGGACGCGACCTGCCACCCCTCCGGGGTCTCGGCGGCGAGCAGATCCTGGATCTCGTCCAGTTCCTCGGCCTGCACGGTGTGGGTCTTGGACTCGACGGGGCGCATGAGACCGATCAGCATGTCTCCAGCGTAGAGCCCGCCGCCGACGACGAAGCCCGCCCCGCGCACCGTTGTGCGGGACGGGCCGTTCGCGGCACCCGTTCGGGTCGGGTGCGGATCCTCAGGCGGCGTCGCCGATGAGGATCGCCTCCGCATCCTCCGCGGCGTCGTGCGAGCCGCGATCGATGTGTGCGAGCGCGCGACGGCCGAACAGCACCACGAGCGCGGCGATCAGCACCGAGACCCCCGCGAACAGGTACGGGACGGTGTCGCCCCAGAGGTGCGACAGGAGCGCCGCGAGGGGAGGAGCCACGGCGCCGCCGATGAAGCGCACCGCGGAGTAGGCCGACGAAGCGACAGAGCGGGGCAGATCCGTCGCCTCCATGACCGCCTCGGTGAGCACCGTGTTCATGATGCCGAGCAGTAGACCGCCGACGATGATGCAGATCACGAGCGCCATCGGGATCGCCACCAGGATCCCGGCCACGATCAGATCGATCGCCAGCAGCGGCAGCACGAACAGGATGATCCGAGTGATCGGCATCCGGCGCAGCAGGATCGGCGCCACCCAGACGCTCGTGACCGCGAGCGCGATGCCCCAGCCGAAGAACGTCAGGCCGATCCCGATCGCGCTGAATCCGAGCGGGAACGGGGAGAACGCCAGCAGCACGAAGAAGCCGATGTTGTAGAACAGCGCAGCGATGGCCAGCACGCCGAGCGCGGGACGTCCGAGCGCCTTGAACGGCGCCGAGAAGGGCACGGGCTCGCGCTTCTCGAACGGGCCGCGGAGCAGCGTCAGCACGGCGATGAAGCCGATCGCCATGAGTACGACGACGCCGAAGAACGGACCCTGCCAGGCGACCTCGCCGAGGAGTCCGCCGAGCAGCGGGCCGATCGCGATACCGAGGCCGAGGGCGGCCTCGTAGAGGATGATGGCGGCACTGGATCCGCCGCTCGCCGCTCCGACGATGGTCGCGAGCGCGGTCGAGATGAACAGCGCGTTGCCGAGACCCCAGCCGGCGCGGAAGCCGATGATCATGTCGACGCTGCCGCTCAGTGCGCACAACAGGGCGAACACCACGATGAGCGAGAGACCGATGAGCAGGGTGGCCTTGGCGCCGATGCGGCTGGAGATCCAGCTCGTGAACAGCATCGCCACGCCGGTGACGAGCAGGTAGCTGGTGAACAGCAGCTCGGTCTGCACCGGAGTCGCCTTGAGCGATCCGGCGATCGCGGGGAGGATCGGGTCGACCAATCCGATGCCCATGAACGCGACGACGCAGGCGAAGGCGACCGCCCAGACCTGTGCGGGCTGTCGCCAGATCGATACCGAGGAACCGGTGGAATTCAACGTGCTGTCCTTTCCAGAAGCGAATGCGTGTGCAGGATCTCGGCGGCGCGGGAGAGGTGCTCCCAGTCCGCGTCGTCGAGGTCGCTGAATCGCGGAGCGAGGATCCGCTGGATCTCGTCGCGCCAGGCGTGCAGGGCGGTGCGCCCCTCCGCCGTGATCGTGACGACCGTGGCGCGGGAGTCCTCGGGGTCGGGGGAGCGCAGCACGAGACCCTCGTGCTCGAGCTGGCCGAGCATCCGGGTCATCCCGGGCTGCGTCGTGCGACTGGCTCGCGCCAGCTCGCCGACCCGCTGCCCGTTGTCGCCGTCGAGAAGGCTCAGGGCCCGCCACTGCGCCGCAGGAGCGTCGTTGCCGGCCTCCTGTGCGGCGATCCGGGTGAGCGCGTGCGTCGAGAAGACGATCGACTGCAGGATCTCTCCGTGATTCATACCAGAAGTATATATCCGTTGGTATGTAATCGGCAAGGCGCTGCGTGCTCCCGTCGCGAAAGATGCCGCTCAACGCCGCGCAGAGCGATAACCTGTGCGACGGGAGCGAGCTGGTGCCGCGGTCCGGTGAGCGGAGGCGCGGCTCGGCGGGCGGAGGATCCACTCGGCGGGGTGCCTCCACTCAGCGCGAGGCGCGGCCGGCGATCCGGGCGGAGAGCTGATGGGCGTGCGCGAGCAGGGTGCGCCCGAGCATGGGCAGGCGATCGGGGCCGAACCGGAACTCCACACCCGTGAGGCTCAGCGCCCACTCCGGACGGCCGTCGCGGTCGAACACTGCGGCGCCCATGCCCCAGCTGCCCTCGACGATCAGGCCGGGGTTCACGGCGTACCCCCGCGCCTTCGTCTCCGCCAGACGTCGGCGCAGCGGAGTCTGGGCGTGCGTGCGCCCCCAGCGCTCGCCGAGTTCGGGGTGGCGAGCGAGATACGCATCCACATCGTGGTCAGGCAGGAACGAGAGGATCGCGAGCCCGGCGCTTGCGACACCGAGCGGGAACCGCACGCCCTCGCTGAGCACGAAGGAGCGGATGGGGAAGGCCCCCTCCTCGCGCAGCAGGCATACGGTCTCGTCCGCCCTGCGCACCGAGAGGAACGCACTCTCCTCGGTCTTCACGGCCAGGGAGCGGACGATGTCGCGCGCGAGCTCGGTGATGTCATAGCGGGCCGCGGCCACTGTTCCCATGAGGTAGAGCTCCGGGCCGGGCATCCAGAGAGCGGTCTGCGGATCCTGATCGACGAGGCCCTCCGCGCGCAGCGCCGACAGCAGCCGGTGCACAGTCGAACGGCTGAGCCCCGAGGTCGCGGCGAGCCGCTGGAGCGCGGCGCCGTCGGGGGAGGCGGTGACGAGGCGGAGCAGCTCGGCGGCGCGCGCGATCGCCTGGGCTCCGGGGACAGAGCGTTTGGCCGAGGGAGGCTGTTCCATGATGTGGACGCTACCGACGGCGATGCCCACATCGCAAGCACGGGCTTGAACCCCCTGTCGACCGGGCGCACAGTGGAACGTATCCCACACGAAGGAGTGGCGCGTGATCGACAAGAAATGGGCTTGCGCGGCGGACGCGGTGGCCGACATCCCGGACGGGGCCTCGCTCGCCGTCGGCGGATTCGGGCTCTCCGGGAACCCGAGCGCGCTGATCGAGGCGCTGCTCGCGCAGGGCACGTCCGGGCTCAGCGTGGTCAGCAACAACTGCGGTGTCGACGACTGGGGGCTCGGGCTGCTGCTCGGCGCTCAGCGGATCCGCAAGATGACCTCCTCCTACGTGGGGGAGAACAAGGAGTTCGAGCGCCAGTTCCTGTCCGGTGAGCTGGAGCTCGAACTGACGCCGCAGGGGACGCTCGCCGAGAAGCTCCGCGCCGGCGGATCCGGCATCGCCGCCTTCTACACGCAGACCGGCGTCGGAACCCAGGTCGCGGAGGGCGGCCTGCCGCGGCGCTACGCCGCGGACGGGTCCGTCGCGATCGCGTCGCCCGCCAAGGACGTGCGCACCTTCGAGATGCACGGGCAGTCGCGCGAGTTCGTGCTCGAGGAAGCGATCACCACCGACTTCGCGCTCGTGCACGCCGCGCTCGGCGACCGGCACGGCAACCTGATCTTCAACAAGGCCGCACGCAACTTCAACCCCCTCGCCGCGATGGCAGGGCGCATCTGCATCGCCCAGGTCGAGCGGCTCGTCGAGCCGGGGGAGCTGGATCCGGATCAGGTCCACCTGCCGGGTGTGTATGTGCACCGTGTGGTCGAGGTCGGATCCGACATCGAGAAGCGCATCGAGCGGCGCACCGTGCGCCCTTCGACGAGCTCAGGGACCGGATCCGGTTCCGGGAACGGGGAGGTCTGACATGGCGCTCACACGCGACGAGATGGCGGCGCGCGCCGCTCGCGAGCTGTCCGACGGCTCCTACGTGAACCTCGGCATCGGGCTGCCCACGCTCGTGCCCAACTACGTGCCGGATGGCGTGACCCTCGTGCTGCAGTCCGAGAACGGCATCCTCGGCGTCGGCCCCTATCCCGCCGAGGACGCGGTCGACCCCGACCTCATCAACGCCGGCAAGGAGACCGTCACCACGTTGCCCGGCGCGGCCTTCTTCGACTCGGGGCTCAGCTTCGGCATGATCCGCGGCGGCAAGATCGACGCCGCGATCCTCGGCGCGATGCAGGTGAGCGCCACCGGTGATCTCGCGAACTGGATGATCCCCGGGAAGATGGTCAAAGGCCCGGGCGGCGCGATGGACCTCGTGCATGGGGCAGGATGCGTGATCGTGCTCATGGAGCACGTCGCCCGCGACGGGTCCGCGAAGATCGTGGACGAGTGCTCGCTGCCGCTCACGGGCCGCGCGGTGGTGCATCGGATCATCACGGATCTGGCGGTGATCGACGTCACGCCCGACGGTCTGCGGCTCGTGGAGCTCGCACCAGGGGTGAGTGTGCAGGATGTGAAGGATGCGACCCAGCCGACGCTGCTGGTCGCGGAAGGACTGGAGTGATCATGAGTGCAGACGACATCGTCATCGTCGCGGCGGCGCGCACGCCGCAGGGGCGTCTGAAGGGTCAGCTGGCCTCCTTCACGGCGCCGCAGCTGGGATCCCTCGCGATCCGCGGTGCGCTCGAGCAGGGCGGGGTCGACCCTGCGGAGATCGACGCCGTCATCGTCGGGCAGGTGCTGGCCGCCGGCTCAGGGCAGAACGCCGCGCGTCAGGCTGCGATCGGAGCGGGCATCGGATGGGACGTGCCATCGCACTCCGTCAACAAGGTGTGCCTGTCGGGGCTGACCGCCATCATCGATGCCGCGCGGATGATCCGCACCGGAGATGCCCTCACGGTGGTCGCGGCCGGCATGGAGTCGATGACGCGGGCGCCGCACCTGATGATGGGTTCGCGCGACGGCTGGACCTACGGATCCGTCGAGGTGCTCGACCACATGGCGTACGACGGGCTCACCGATGCCTATGACAAGGAGAGCATGGGCGCGTCGACCGAGCGCCACAACCCGCGCTTCGGGCTCACCCGTGAGGCGCAGGACGAGGTCGCGGCGCGGTCGCACCAGCGCGCGGCCGCGGCTCGCGATGCGGGTGTGTTCGAGGGCGAGATCGTGCCTGTCAGCGTGCCCCAGCGGCGCGGCGAGCCGGTGGTCCTGACGTCGGACGAGGGCATCAGGCCGGAGACGACCGTCGAGACGCTCGCGGGTCTGCGCCCGGCGTTCGCCGAGGGCGGTTCCATCACGGCCGGCAACTCCTCGCAGATCTCGGACGGCGCCTCGGCGGTCGTCGTGACCACGCGCGCCAACGCCGAGGCCAAGGGCTGGCCGGTCCTCGTCGCGGTCGGCGCCAGCGGGCAGACCGCCGGCCCCGACAACTCTCTCCAGGAGCAGCCGGCGAACGCCATTCAGCGGGCGCTGGACAAGCAGGGGATCACCGCTGCGGATCTGGATCTTGTCGAGATCAACGAGGCCTTCGGGGCCGTGGTCGCGCGCTCCGAGGCCGCGCTCGGCCTGGATCCGGAGATCGTCAACGTGCACGGCGGCGGGATCGCGATCGGCCACCCGATCGGCGCGAGCGGCAACCGGCTGGCGGTGCACATGGCGCACGAGCTGGTGCGTCGCGGGTCCGGCACCGCGGTGGTCGCGCTGTGCGGCGGTGGCGGTCAGGGGGAGGCGCTCATCCTCACGCGCTGAGGCGGATCTCGCGCGCTGCGCTTTCAAGCACTGCTCCCGTCACGATTGATGCTGCTCAGACTCGCTCAGAGCGGCATCGATCGCGACGGGAGCGGGTGCGGGCGCTCCCGTAGGATCGGCGCATGACGACGATCCGGGCTCTGACGGCGGCCGACCGCGACGACTGGCTGCCGCTCTGGCAGGCGTACCTGACGTTCTACGAGTCGGTCCTCGCTGAGGACGTCACCGCGTCGACCTTCGCGACGATCGTGGATCCGGCGGGAGCCATCCAGGGGGCGATCGCCCGCGACGACGATGGCCGCGCGGTCGGGATCGTGCACTGGTTCGCGCATCCGGCGACGTGGTCGAAGACCGGCTACACCTACCTCGAGGACCTCTTCGTGGATCCGTCCGTCCGCGGAGGCGGTGTCGGACGCGCGCTGATCGCGTATGTGACGGACGCCGCCCGCGCCGCAGGCAGCGACAAGGTCTACTGGCTGACCGCGGAGGGCAATGCCACCGCACGTGCGCTCTACGACCGGGTCGCCGAGCGCAGCGGATTCATCCACTACCAGATCGATCTCGGCTGACAGCCTCGCCGGTCCCTGAGCCTGTCGTAGGGCGCTGCCGGGTCAGGCCTTGTCGGCCTTGCGCTGCGCCTTGAGCTCGGCTTTGAGCTCCTTCCTCGCGCGCTTGTACTGCACGGGTGCGACGGGGGAGTCGTAGGCGACGGACTCGCCGCGCTCGTCCCGGCGGTAGTCGACGATCGCGCCGACGGCGAGGACGATCGTGATGCCCCAGCTCAGCCACGCCAGCACGGCGCGCCAGGTGATCGGTGCGTCGCGCGTGCCGCGCAGCAGCGCGATCCCGCTGGTGATCGCGCCGAACAGGCCGCTCGCGAAGAGGTAGTTGCGCATGGGATCGAGTCTAACCAGCGCGCTTCGGGACCCGCAGGATCCGCCGCCCGGAAAGCCCGGCCGCTCGGTACACTGGGCCGATCACCGTTGTGCATTACCGGCCGCCGGCTCTTCCGGCGGAAAGCGGCGGCACCTGACTGCGTCCCCCTCGTGCGGCGACGCCAGAGACCTGTTCCGCAATGACCACTTCGCGCACCTCGTCCATCCCCGCCGCCCCGAGCCTGTTCCGCAGGGTCGGGCTGCCCTACTTCGTCATCGCCTTCATCGCCAGGCTGCCGTTCGCGATGATGGTCGTCGGCGTGCTCACCGTCGTCGTCGCCGCCCGCGAGTCGGTCGCTCTCGGCGGGCTCACGTCCGCCGCCGTCGGCATCGGGACCGCGTGTTTCGGCCCGCTGCTGGGCGCCGCCGCCGATCGCCGCGGCCAGCGGATCGTCCTCGCCGTCGTCGCGGTCGCCAACGCCGTCGCACTCGTGGGGTTCACCCTGGTCGTGTACTCCTCGGCCGCCGAGCCGTTCGTGCTGCTGAGCGCGTTCGCGATCGGAGCCACGGCCCCGCAGGTCTCCCCGATGTCGCGCTCGCGGCTGGTCAGGATCATCGCCGAGCGCGTGCCCGCAGACCGCCGTGCGCGTACGACGTCGTCGACGATGTCGTACGAGTCCGCCGCCGACGAGACCGTGTTCGTGTTCGGCCCGTTCCTCGTGGGCGTGCTGGCGACCGCGATCGCTCCGTGGATGCCGCTCGTGATCGCTGCCGGCCTGATCCTGGTCTTCGTGGGCGCCTTCGCCCTGCACCCCACCGCCGCCCACGTCTCCTCGCAGCGCGGCGCCGACGGTCGAGCCACCTCGCAGGTCTCCGAGCTGTTCCGGCCGCGGCTGCTCGTCGTGGTGCTCGGCATGCTCGGCGTGGGCGTGTTCTTCGGCGCGATGCTCACCTCGCTCACCGCGTTCATGACGGAGCACGGCCGTCCCGAAGAGGCGGGGCTGCTCTACGGAGCGCTCGGCGTCGGGTCCGCGATCCTCGCCCTCGGCGTCGCGTTCCTGCCGGCGCGATTCACCCTTCCCGCCCGCTGGCTGCTGTTCGCGGGTATCCTCTTCGGTGGCAGCCTCGGACTGCTCTGGGTGCATGAGCCCCTCGGAATGCTCATCGCGCTCGCGGTGATGGGCTGCGGGATCGGCCCGACGCTGGTCACCCAGTTCAGCCTGGGCGCCGCCTTCGGCCCCGTGGACCGGTCGGCCACGGTCATGACGATGCTCGGATCCGCGATGGTGGTCGGGCAGGCGATCGGCGCCGTGTCGGCCGGGCAGGTCGCCGATGCCGCGGGAGCCCAGGCGTCGCTCGTGCTGCCCGTGTGCGCGGCGGCCCTGGTGCTGCTCGCCGGAGTCGTGAACGCGGTGCTGGCACGGGGCGGACGCGCCGCGTCCTGACGCGGGACGACGCCGACGCGCCCCGTGTGACTAGCCTGGAGGAGGCATCCCCGCTGCCGTGAGGAGCGTTCCCATGACTTCGTCCACACCCACCGCCTCGTTCGTGATCATCGCGAACCGGCTTCCGGTCGATCGCGTGCCGGGCCCCGACGGCGAGGTGATCTGGCGTCGCTCACCCGGCGGGCTCGTGGCCGCTCTCGAACCCGTGATGCAGTCCGTCGACGGCGCCTGGGTGGGCTGGGCAGGGCAGCCCGACGTCGATCTCAAGCCCTTCACGGAGGACGGCATCCGGCTGCTGCCGGTGGCCCTCTCGACGCAGGACGTCGAGGAGTACTACGAGGGCTTCTCGAACGACACGATCTGGCCGCTCTATCACGACGTGATCTCCTCTCCGCAGTACCACCGCGAGTGGTGGGACGCCTACGTGCGCGTGAACCGCCGCTTCGCGGAGCGTGCCGCGAGCGCGGTCGCCGAGGGCGGCACGGTATGGGTGCACGACTACCAGCTCCAGCTCGTGCCGGCCATGCTGCGCGAACGCCGCCCCGATGTCACGATCGGCTACTTCCACCACATCCCGTTCCCGGCGCACGGGCTGTACGCCCAGCTGCCCTGGCGGAATCAGGTGCTGCAGGGCCTGCTCGGCGCCGATGTCGTCGGATTCCAGCGCGCGCAGGACGCGACGAACTTCCTCACCGCCGTGCGCCGACGGCTGCGGCTCGACGTCAAGGGCTCCACGGTCTCCGTGCCCGACGGCGGCCCGCGCACGGTGGTCGCCCGGGCCTTCCCGATCTCGATCGACACGACGCCGTACACGGAGCTCGCCGCCCGCGCCGACGTGCGCGCCCGCGCCGCGGAGATCCGCGAGGGACTCGGCAGCCCGAAGAAGATCCTGCTCGGGGTCGATCGCCTCGACTACACCAAGGGGATCCGGCACCGCATCAAGGCGTTCGGCGAGCTGCTGGACGAGGGCAGGATCTCCGTCGAGGACGTCACGCTCGTGCAGGTCGCCAGCCCCAGCCGCGAGCGGGTGGACGCCTATGTGCAGCTGCGGGACGAGATCGAGCTGGCCGTGGCCCGCATCAACGGCGATCACGACACCATGGACCACACGGCGATCCGGTACCTGCACCAGGGATTCCCGCGCGAGGAGATGGTCGCCCTGTACCTGGCTGCCGACGCGATGCTGGTGACGGCCCTCCGCGATGGCATGAACCTCGTCGCGAAGGAGTACGTGGCCACCCGCGGAGATCACCGGGGCGTGCTCGTTCTCAGCGAGTTCACCGGCGCCGCCGATGAGCTGCGCCAGGCGGTGCTCGTGAACCCGCATGACATCGAGGGGCTCAAGGACGCGATCATGCAAGCCGTGGAGATGCCGCCGCGGGAGCAGTCCCGACGCATGCGGGCCCTGCGCAAGCGGGTGCTGGAGAACGATGTCAACGCCTGGTCGCGGGACTTCCTCGCGGCCCTCGAGAACGTACGGAGCGCACGATGACCCGCGACTGGACCGTCGCCGCAGAGACCGACCCCGCCCTCGCCGCGATCGCGGGCACCCCGCGCCTGCTCGTGGCGCTCGACTTCGACGGCACGGTCTCGCCGCATGTGACCGACCCGATGTCCGCGCGGGCGCTGCCCGCGGCCGCAGTCGCCGTGAACCGCCTCGCCGCGTTGCCGGAGACGTTCGTGGCGTACGCGTCGGGGCGGAGCCTGCACGACCTGCGCGAGATCACCGAGCACGAGGACGGATCCCGGATCCTGCTCGCCGGATCCCACGGCGCGCAGTTCTGGTTCCCCGACACGGGCGAGGAGACCGACCTCTCCACCGAGCCGGTCGACCGCGCCGAGGTCATCGACGAGCTGCGCGCGCTGATCGCGGATCTCGACGGCGTCGTCTACGAGCCGAAGACGTTCGGGTTCGGTGTGCACACCCGCACCGCCGCACCAGGGCAGGAGGAGCTGGCCTTCGTGCGCGTCGAGAAGTGGGCGCCCGAGCGGATCCCCACGTGGCGACGGCGCACGGGTCATCACCTCCGCGAGTACTCCTGGCGGGACGAGGGCAAGGACGCCGCGCTCTCGCGGCTGCGCGCGCACGTCGGCGCCACCGCCGTGCTGTTCGCCGGCGACGACGTCACCGACGAGGACGGCATGCGCACACTCGGCGGTGCGGATCTGGGTGTGCGGATCGGCACGGGCGAGACCGCGGCGACGCTGCGGGTCGCGGATCCGGCGGCGTTCGCCGTGCTGCTGGATGCCCTGGCGGACGCCAGAGCAGCCGCACAATAGACTGCTTCCATGCGCGCTCAGCACGGATCCGATCGTCGGTCCGTCGTGCGCGCGGGCGGGCACGACGCCGATCATGGGTTAGGCTTGATGCACGTTCGAACCGGGGCAGGCACAACCGGATCCCGGATCGGACGCAGAGCTCCGGTGGTCTCGCAGACCGCCGGGCGCGATGGTGATCTGATTCGGGTCGATATCGCGGCTCGTGCTCCCGATGCACTCGTCGAGACGCCTGAGCCGGGCTCATGCCGCGACGGCGTCCGTCGCGGATCAGAGCCGACTTCTCCGCGCTGCACCCGAGGCGTTCCAGCCCAGCATTCCCGACCCCTGCGCTCCGCCCCTCGCGGACCGGGTCGGAGAGTCGTCCGCGACGGGGCATCGTCCCGCCGCTTCCGTCGATCGTTCACCATCGCAAGGAACCTTCATGACCGCTGATACCGCTCCAGCCGTCCCGCGTCCGCCCGCCCGTCCGGCGGCGGCGCCCCTTCTCACCGGCGCCCAGGCCGTCGTGCGCTCCCTCGAGCTCCTCGGCGTCACCGACGTCTTCGGCATTCCCGGCGGCGCGATCATGGAGGTCTACGACCCCCTGATGGCGTCGACCGAGCTGCGCCACATCCTGGTGCGCCACGAGCAGGGCGGCGGCCACGCCGCCGAGGGCTACGCGACCGCGTCCGGCAGGGTCGGCGTGACCATCGCCACCTCCGGCCCCGGTGCGACGAACCTCGTCACCGCGATCGCCGACGCCTACATGGACTCGATCCCGATCGTGGCGATCACCGGCCAGGTGTTCTCCCGCCTGATGGGCACGGACGCGTTCCAGGAGGCCGACATCGTCGGCATCACGATGCCGATCACCAAGCACTCGATCCTGGTGAAGACGCCGGAGGACATCCCCGGCGCGATCGCCGCGGCGTTCGAGATCGCCTCCACCGGCCGACCGGGCCCGGTGCTCGTGGACATCACCAAGGATGCACAGCAGGCCACGGCTCCGTTCGTGTGGCCGCCGAAGTACGACCTGCCCGGCTACCGTCCCGTGACCAAGGCGCACGGCAAGCAGATCCAGGCCGCGGCCACGCTGCTCGCCGAGGCCAAGAAGCCGGTGCTGTACGTGGGCGGCGGCATCATCCGCGGTCGCGCGTCCGCCGAGCTGCTGACGCTCGCCGAGCTCACCGGCGCGCCCGTGGTCACCACGCTGATGGCCCGCGGCGCCTTCCCCGACTCGCACCCTCAGCACGTCGGCATGCCGGGCATGCACGGCACGGTCCCGGCCGTGCTGGCGCTGCAGGAGGCCGACCTCCTGGTTGCGCTCGGCACCCGCTTCGACGACCGCGTGACCGGCAAAGCCGAACTGTTCGCTCCGGACGCGAAGGTCGTGCACGTCGACATCGACCCCGCAGAGATCTCCAAGATCCGCACGGCCGATGTGCCGATCGTGGGCGGCGTCCGCGAGGTCATCACCGATCTGGAAGCGGCGTTCCGCGGCCTCCTGGGCGGCGCCAAGGGCGACATCGAGGAGTGGTGGGCCTACCTCGACGGACTGCGCGCAGAGTTCCCGCTCGGCTACACGCAGCCCGAGGACGGCCTCATGTCCCCGCAGCACGTGATCCAGCGGATCGGCGAGCTCACCGGACCCGAGGCGGTCTACGCGGCCGGCGTCGGCCAGCACCAGATGTGGGCGGCGCAGTTCATCAAGTACGAGCGTCCCAACTCCTGGCTGAACTCCGGCGGCGCCGGCACCATGGGATACGCCGTTCCTGCGGCCATGGGCGCCAAGGTCGCGGAGCCCGACCGCGTGGTGTGGGCGATCGACGGCGACGGCTGCTTCCAGATGACGAACCAGGAGCTCGCGACCTGCGTCATCAACGACATCCCGATCAAGGTCGCGATCATCAACAACTCCTCCCTCGGCATGGTCCGCCAGTGGCAGACCCTGTTCTACGAGGGCCGGCACTCGAACACCGACCTGAACACCGGTCACGGCACGATCCGGATCCCCGACTTCGTCAAGCTCGCCGAGGCCTACGGCTGCCTCGCGATCCGGGTGGAGAAGGAGGAGGAGATCGACGCCGCCATCAAGCTCGCGCTCGAGACGAACGATCGCCCCGTCGTGATCGATTTCGTCGTCAGCGCCGATGCCATGGTGTGGCCGATGGTGCCGCAGGGCGTGAGCAACAGCTACATCCAGTACGCGCGCGACCACGCGCCCGCCTTCGACGAGGAGGACTGATCCATGTCCACGCATGTGCTGAGCCTCCTGGTGGAGGACACCCCTGGCCTCCTGACCCGCGTCGCCGGCCTGTTCGCGCGTCGCGGCTTCAACATCGAGTCGCTCGCCGTGGGCGTGACCGAGGTCCCGGGGATCTCCCGGATCACGGTCGTCGTCGACGTCGAGGAGTTCCCGCTCGAGCAGGTGACCAAGCAGCTGAACAAGCTGATCAACGTCATCAAGATCGTCGAGCTCGAGCAGAACGCATCCGTGCAGCGCGAGCACATGCTCATCAAGGTGCGCACGGACAACAACTCCCGCTCGAACGTGCTGGAGGTCGTGAACCTCTTCCGTGCGTCCGTCGTGGACTACGCGCCCGAGGCGCTGGTGGTCGAGGTCACCGGCGACAAGGGCAAGGTCGACGCCCTGCTGCGGGCGCTCGAACCGTTCGGCATCAAGGAGATCGCGCAGTCCGGCCTTCTCGCGATCGGCCGCGGCGGCAAGAGCATCACCGAGCGCGTGCTGCGCGGCTGACACAGAACCACCCCTGCTTCTTCGCCCGGTTGCTGAGCGAGCGAAGCGAGACGAAGTCACAACAAGGAGAAACACACAGTGAGCACCGAGATCTTCTACGACGCAGACGCAGACCTGTCGATCATCCAGAACAAGAAGGTCGCGATCGTCGGCTACGGCTCGCAGGGCCACGCGCACGCGATGAACCTGCGCGACAGCGGTGTCGAGGTCACGATCGCCCTCAAGGAGGGCTCCGCCTCGATCGCCAAGGCGTCCGAGGCCGGCTTCGCGGTCAAGACCGTCGCCGAGGCCACCCAGTGGGCCGACCTCATCATGATCCTCGCGCCGGACCAGCACCAGCGCGGCATCTACAGCGAGTCGATCGCGCCGAACCTGGCCGCGGGCAAGACCCTGGCCTTCGCGCACGGCTTCAACATCCGCTTCGGCTACATCGACGCGCCCGAGGGCGTCGACGTGATCCTGATCGCGCCGAAGGCCCCCGGGCACACCGTGCGCCGCGAGTTCGTCGCAGGCCGTGGCATCCCCGACATCATCGCCGTCGAGCGCGACGCCACGGGCACCGCCTGGGCGACTGCGCTGTCGTACGCGAAGGCGATCGGCGGCACCCGCGCCGGCGTCATCAAGACGACCTTCACCGAGGAGACCGAGACCGACCTGTTCGGCGAGCAGGCCGTCCTCTGCGGTGGCATGAGCCACCTCGTGCAGGCCGGCTTCGAGACCCTCACCGAGGCGGGCTACCAGCCGCAGATCGCCTACTTCGAGGTGCTGCACGAGCTCAAGCTCATCGTCGACCTGATGTGGGAGGGCGGCATCGCCAAGCAGCGCTGGTCGATCTCCGACACCGCCGAGTTCGGCGACTACGTCTCGGGCCCGCGCATCATCGACGCCGGTGTCAAGGACCGCATGAAGGAGGTCCTCGCGGACATCCAGTCTGGCGCCTTCGCCACCCGGTTCATCGAGGACCAGGACAACGGCGCGACCGAGTTCCTCGCCCTTCGCGAGAAGGAGCAGGGTCACCCGATCGAGGCCACCGGCAAGGAGCTGCGTGCGCTCTTCGCCTGGAAGTCGCAGGACGAGGACTACGTCGAGGGCAGCGCTGCACGCTGACCCGCGGTCCACGTGAGAACGGGCGTCCCTTCGGGGGCGCCCGTTCTTCGTTCCCGACCCCGGCGGCGCTACGCCGGGAAGACCACGCCCTCGCCGACCACGCGCAGGGCGATGCGCTGCCCGGGACGCGTGAGCGCGGCGTTGGCGTGCCGGATCGTGATCAGCGGAGGCTCCGGATCGAGGCGCGGATCCGCGTCGGCGCGCGGTTCGAGCCTGATCCGCGCCGACGTCTCGGATCCGAAGTACACGCCTTCCTCGACCGTCGCACGGATCGGCGAGTCGGCGACGAGCTGCACCTGCTCCGGGCGCAGCATGAGCCGCACGCGCCCTCGCGCCGGCGGGTTGCGCACCGGGACGTAGCCGAGCGCGCAGGACGCGAGGGATCCGTCCAGCCATGCGTCCAGGACGATCGCCTCGCCCAGGAACTCCGCCACCCCGCGATCCGCCGGGCGTGTGTAGACGACGAACGGGTGCCCCGTCTGCACCAGGCGGCCGTCGCGCATCACGGCGACCTGGTCCGCGAAGCTCAGCGCTTCGGACTGGTCGTGCGTGACCAGGATGGTCGTGGTCCCGGCATCGGTGAGGATTCGTGCGACCGCCTCGCGGGTCGCGGCACGCAGGCCGGTGTCGAGCGCGGAGAACGGCTCGTCCAGCAGCATCAGCTCTGGTTCGCGGGCGAGCGCACGCGCGATCGCGACGCGCTGCTGCTGCCCTCCGGAGAGCTGATCGGGGCGGCGCTCCGCGACGTCGTGCGGGAGCGAGACGAGATCGAGCAGCTCGGCCACCCGCCGCGCACGTTCCGTGCGGCCGAGGTCGTCCAGGCCGAAGGAGATGTTGCGTGCGACGGTCAGGTGCGGGAAGAGGCCGCCGTCCTGGGTGACGTAGCCGATGTCACGGCGGTGCACGGGCACCCATGCGCCGGGACCCGCGACCGTGGCGGAGCCGAGCACGACCTCGCCCTCATCGGGGCGCTCGAAGCCGGCGATGATCCGGAGCAGCGTGGTCTTGCCCGATCCCGAGGCGCCGACGACCGCGGTGATGCCGCCGCTCTGCACGGCGAGGTCCACCCCGTGCAGCACCCTGTGACCGCCGTACGAGGCGGTGACGCCGGCGACCTGCAGGTGCGCGGTCGGCAGCGGGCCCGTGCCGGGGGAGGGTACGGCGCCGAGGGATCCGAGGTTGTGTGCGGTCATGCGGTCTCCGCGGTCGTGGGGGCGGATGTCGCCGGGGCGGGGCCGGCGGAGGCGTCCGCGCGGGAGAGCACCGCGGACTGCCGGAACAGCAGGTAGGTCATCGGTGCCGAGAGCAGGATCAGCAGCGTCGCGTACGGCGCGGCGCCCGCGAAGTCGATCTCGCTCGACAGGCTCCAGAACCGTGTGGCGAGCGTCTGCACGCCGATCGGCGAGAGCAGCAGGGTCGCCGTGAGCTCGCCGGCCACGGCGAGGAACACCATCGCCAGGGCGGCGGCCGTGGCGGGAGCCACGAGGCGCAGGGTCACGCCGAAGAAGGCCCGCAACGGGCGGCGCCCGAGGGCTTGCGCGGCCTCCTCCAGGCTCTGCGGCGCCTGGGCGATCCCCGCCTGCAGCGGCACCAGGGCACGGGGCAGGAACAGCAGCGCGTAGGCGAGGAGCAGCAGCGCGGTGGTCTGATACAGCGCCGGCACGAAGAAGAGCGAGACGGTCACGAGCGCGAGGGCGAGCACGATGCCCGGCATCGAGCTCGTGATGTAGTTCGTCCGCTCCAGCAGCCGGCTGAACGGTCCAGGATGCCGGACGGCGAGCCAGGAGAGCGGGAACGCCGCGATCACGGTGACGAGGCCGCCGCCGAGGGCGAGGCCGAGGGTCTGCAGCAGCGTCGGCAGGAGATCGGGCGCCATCCAGACCGCGCCGCCGCCGTAGGCCAGCCATCCGCCGATCACGACCGCGGGCACTCCGAGCGCGGCGATGCCGAGTGCGAGCAGGCCGACCTGCGCGGGGACCTGCCATCCGCGCAGCCGGATCCGCCGGGGCGGCGCCGCGGTGCCGGATCCGATCCGCGCGTAGCGCGCCCGGCCGCGGGCGCGGCTCTCCAGCAGGAGCAGCGCGAAGCACAGCAGCATCAGCACGCCCGAGAGCATGCTGCCCGCGGAGCCGTTGAACGTGGACCGGTACTGGTCCATGATCGCGGTCGTGAAGGTGTCGAACCGGATCAGGGCGAATGCGCCGTACTCGCTCAGCAGGTGGAGTCCGACGAGCAGCGCGCCGCCCAGCAGCGCGAGGCGCAGCTGCGGCAGCACCGTGCCGAAGAACACGCGCACGGGACCGCGGCCGAGGCTCGCGGCGGCCTGCTCGAGCGCGGGATCCAGCCGGGCCAGCGCTGCGCGCACCGGCAGGTACACGAGGGGGAAGTACGACAGCGTCGCGAGCAGCACGCCGGATCCGAGTCCGGCGAGCGAGGGGATCGCCGAGACCCAGGCGTAGGAGTTCACGAACGCGGGGATCGCCAGGGGCATCGCGAGCACCGCGCCCCACGCGCCGGCGCCCGCGAGCGAGGTGCGCTCGACGAGCCAGGCGCCGCCGACGCCGATCACGGCGCACAGCGGCACGGTGATCGCGACCAGCAGCACGGTGTTCGTGAGCAGTTCGCCGACGCGCGGCCGGAAGATCAGCGCCGCCGATTCTGCCCAGCCGATCTGCGCCGCCGTCGCGACCACGAACACCAAGGGCAGCAGCGAGAGCACGGCGACCGCGACGCCGGCGGCGATGACGACCCACGACCGCCCGCTCCGGGAGACGCCGCGGGGCGGCCGGAGCTGTCGCGCTCCGGCCGCCCGTCGGGAGGTGGTCGTCGTGGTGATCTCTGCGCCTTAGAGCAGGCCCGCCTGGGTCATCAGATCGGTGACCTGCTTGGAGTTCAGCGTAGCCGGGTCGATGGTCGGCGCCTGCAGGTCCTTGAGGGGAACGAGCTTCGGGTTGGCGGCCACGCCGGATCCGACCGGGTACTCGAACGACGTGCCGGTCTGCAGGATCTTCTGGCCCTCGGCGCCGGTGACGAACGCGAGGAACTTCTGCGCCGCGGCCTGGTGCTTGCTCGACTTCAGCACGCCGCCGCCGGACACGGACACGAACGCGCCGGGATCCTGGTTCTTGAAGTAGTGCAGCTGCACGTTCTTCGAGTTCTCACCCGTCTGCGCCTGGTCGCCGAACCAGTAGTAGTGGTAGATCACGGCACCGTCGATCTCGCCCGCGTTCACGGCCTTCATCGCGGTGGAGTTGCCCTTGTAGGCGACCGAGTTCGTCTTCATGGCCTTGAGCCATTCCTCGGCGGCGTCGGCGCCCTTGAGCTGCACGAGCGCGGAGACGATGGCCTGGAAGTCGGCGCCGGACGGGGAGGCGGCCCAGCGGCCCTTCCACGACGGGTCGGCGAGATCCATGAGGGACTTCGGCAGCTGCGCCTCCGTGAGCTTCGCCGTGTTGTAGGCGAACACGGTCGAGCGGGCGGCGATGCCGACCCATTTGCCGGAGGACGGACGGTATTCGGTCGGGACGTTCTTCAGCGCCTCATCGCCCGGCGAGGCGAACAAGCCGGCCTTCTCGACCGCCGACATCGAGGGCGAGTTCTCGGTGAGGAACACATCCGCGGGGGAGCGGTCGCCCTCCTGGATGAGCTGCTGCGACATCTCGGTGTCGTCGCCGTTGCGGACCTGCACCTTGATGCCGGTCGCCTTCGTGAACGCGTCGGTCCACGACTTCGTGAGCTCCTCGTGCTGCGCGTTGTAGATCGTGATGGTCTGGCCGGCGAGGTCGTCGCCGCCGGCCGTGCTCGACGTCGGCGTCGAGGAGCCGCTGCAGGCGGTGAGCGCGAGGGCGACGGCGGAGGCCGCCGCGGCAGCGGAGAGCAGTCGGAGGGAACGGTTCACGGAGAGTCCTTCGTGGAGGGAGAGGCGCGGAAGTCGCGAATCACATAGTAGGTAAGGCAAGCCTCACTCAACAACTTGATGACCCTGCTGTGAACGGGACCTGGCTCGTCGCGGAAGGGTGCGCCCGGCGCGGCTCACGCCACGCCGTAGAACCGGGCGGCGTTGCCCCAGAGGATCGCGTCGACGTCGAGGCCGCGCTCGTCGGCCCACTCCGCCACCGTCCGGGCCCAGAGGCTGCGGCTCTCGGGGCGATACTCCTGCGGGTCGCCCGCGACGGCCGAGACGGGCCAGTCGCCGCCCCACAGCAGCCGCTCGGATCCGAATGCCTCGGCGGCCGCATCGAGGAAGGGGATCACCTGCGCCGGGCTCCAGAACCCGCCGGCCTCCGCCGGCAGCCCGGACAGCTTGACGGAGACCTGCGGATGCGTCGCCAGGTCGCTCAGATCGCTCAGCCAGTCGGAGGTAGGGCGGAGCGGATCCGCCGCCGTGCCGATCGCGGGCTTACCGAGGTGGTCGAGCACGATCGGCAGTGCGGGCACCGCCGCCGCGAGATCGGAGACGTCGGAGAGCTGGCGGGCGCGCACGCAGGCGTCGAAGCGGAGCCCGCGCGCGGCCAGCACCGCCGCACCGGTGCGGAACGCCTCGCTGCGTGCCGTGCCGTCGGGTTCGCCCTGCAGGTTGTGCCGCACCCCGACGACCCCTTCGAGGTCGGCGAGCGCGTCGAGGTGCGCGATCGTCCGCTCGCCGCGATCGAGACGTGCGCCCGCGACGATGCCCACGACGCCCGTGAGTGCTGCGGTCTCGGACACCCAGCGCACCTCGTCGAGGAACTGCGACTCGACGCACTCGGCCTGCACGAAGATCGCCGCCGCGCGTTCGGCGCCATCGACGCCCGCTTGCTCGAGCTCTTCGGCGGCGAAACGCTGTGCCAGTGCGCCGGCGAGCCACTCGTAGTCGAGGCGGGACGGATCCCAGAGATGCAGATGGGAATCGAGGAGGCGCATGGTGACATCCTTTCGCAGATCAGGGCGCGAGCGGCGCAGACATCCGATGTTCGCAGAAGCCCATAGGATGACGCCATGGCAGTCACCGACGAGGCGATCGAGAAGATCAAAGCGATGATCGTGTCGGGCGAGCTCGGCCCCGGCGACCGGTTGCCCCCGGAGAAGGAGCTCGCGGAACGGCTCGGCCTGAGCCGCAACTCGATGCGGGAGGCCGTCAAGGCGCTCGAGGTGATCCGGGTCCTCGATGTGCGCCGCGGTGACGGCACCTATGTGACGAGCCTCGAGCCGCACCTGCTTCTCGAGGCGATCAGCTTCGTCGTCGACATGCACGACGACGACTCGCTGCTCGAGCTGTTCGCGGTGCGCCGCATGCTCGAATCGCAGGCCACGGGCCTTGCCGCCTCGCACGGAGACGACGAGGCGATCGCCGCACTCCAGGCCGAGATCGACGGGATCGATGCGGGCGTCTCGATCGACGACCTCGTCGCGCACGACATCCGCTTCCATCGGGAGATCGTGCGGATGACCGGCAACGGCTACCTCGCGAGCCTCATCGACAGCCTCTCGAGCCAGACCATCCGCGCGCGGGTGTGGCGGGGTCTCACGGAGCAGGGCGCCGTGGAGCGCACGCTCTCGGAGCACCGCGCCATCGCCGACGCGATCGCGCAGCACGACCCGTCGCTCGCGACCTCGCTCGCGACGGCGCACATCGCGGGCGTGGAGCGCTGGCTGCGCCAGGCCACCCAGGGCTGAGCCCGGCTCGCCTCCCGTGGGTGGGCTGGATCCGTTCGTCCCGTGGGTGGGCTGGATCCGTTCGTCCCGTGGGCGGGCTTGGCATGTTCCCGTCGCGAATGGTGCCGCTCTGAGCCCGCGAGAGCGACTTCTTTCGCGACGGGAGCGCGGCGGGAGTGGCCGTTTTCGCGACGGGAGCGCGGCGGGTCAGCCGAGGAGGGCGCGACGGATCCGGCGCAGTAGTTCGCCCTGGTTGGAGAAGAGGGCTGCGGTGACCTCGATCACCGTCCACCCGGCGGCACGGAGGGCAGCGATCCGCTCCACGTCCCGCGCGTACCGTGAGCGATGCAGAACCCCGTGGTACTCGATCGCGATCCTCCGCTCCTGATACGCGAGGTCGACGCACCCCAGGAAGCGGCCGCGAGAGTCGTAGACGTCGTGATTGAGCGTGGGCTCCGGCAGCCCGGCGAACACGATGAGGCAGCGCAGTGCGGACTCCCGGGGAGACCAGGAATCCTCGCGAACGAGTTCCACGGCTTCGCGGAGCCGGACGATTCCCACGCGCCGCCCGGACCCGATCGCGAGGCGGAACTGATCGAGCGTCGCCAGCGCGGGACGACCCGCGTCGGGCCGTCCAGGGCCGTCGCGCCAGGCGCGGCAGAAGTAGTCGCCCAGGGCGACGAGATCCACGAGCGGCAGGGTTCCGAGCGACGCCCATGTGCTGGCAGGAGACGCGACGGGGATCCCGTCGAGCATGCGGGTTGAGGTCGTCTCGGCACGGGCGCGATGTCCGACGATTCCCGAGGCTCGTACGAGCGGCGCGGTGCCGAAGACGCCGATGTGCACGGGAAGCCGATCTCCGGGGATCGCGATCCCGTCCTTCGTGGCGAGCGGCAGCGGCGCTTGCCAGAGGGCCGCCGCGGATTCTTTGCAGAGGAACTGCCCGTCACGCAGCCGCGGAGCGCACGCACGGATCCGGCTCAGCCGCTCGCGCGCCTGCCGGGCGAAGGGATCCTCGTCCTCATCCGGGTCGAGGTCGTCGTCGCCGGGCTGGGTGCGGATGCCGTGGAACGGGCGTCCGAGGTCGGATCGGCGCAATCGTCCGGCTCCGACACCCGCCGCGACGGCATCCCGCACGTGGAAGGCCCTGCCGAGCCCTTCGGGCAGCCTCCGTGGAGTTCTCATCCCGGCACTCTGACAGCATGTGCGCGCCGACGAGCCGGTTATCCACAGCCCCGGTCGCGCGCCGTTCGCGCGGCGCCGGCGAACACCCGCTCCCGTCGCAGAAGAGGCCGCTCTGAATGCGAAATAGCGGCTTCGTTTGCGACGGGAGCGGGGAGGGGCCGAGCGTGACCGGCCGGAACCGGCCGGAACCGAGCGGGACTATTCCGCCCGGAGGCGCAGCTGGGCCATGCCGCCGTCGACCTCGATGAAGGTGCCGGTGGTGGATCCGGACGCGGGGCTGACGAGGTACAGCACGGCGCCGGCGACCTCGTCCGGCGACACCAGGCGACCGTGGGGCTGGCGCGCGTTGAGCGCGGCGCGCTCTGCGGCGGGGTCGGCGGCGGAGTCGAGCAGGCGGCCGACCCACGGGGTGTCGGCGGTGCCGGGGTTGACGGCGTTCACCCGGATGCCCTCGCGGAGGTGATCCGCGGCCATCGCCCTGGTGAGCGCCGAGACCGCGCCCTTCGACGCGGAGTAGAGCGCGCGCTGCGGCAGGCCAGTGGTCGACGCGATCGAGGCGGTGTTGCAGATCGCCGCGGCGGGCGACTCGCGCAGCCACGGCAGCGCCGCGGCGGAGACGCGGGCGATGCCGGTCACGTTGATCGAGAGCACGCGCGCCCACTCGTCGTCGTCGTTCGCCGCGATGTCGCCCTGCGCACCGATCCCGGCGTTGTTCACGACGATGTCGATGCGGCCGAAGCGCTCGCCGATCGCGGCGACCGCGGCGTCCACGCTCGCGCGGTCCGACACGTCGGCGGTGAACGCGGCGAAGCGCGGATCCGCGCCGGCCACGTCGCGGTCGAGCACCGCGACCTGCGCACCCTGCTCGTGCAGCTGCGCGGCGATCGCCGCGCCGATCCCGGATGCGCCGCCCGTGACGATCGCGACGAGCCCATCTAGCTGCGGTCCCTGAGCCTGTCGAAGGGTCATGCCTGTGCCTCCCATGCCTTGAACTCCTGACGCTGGCCGCCCAACCCCTCGATGTCGATCTCCACGACGTCCCCGGCGCGGAGGTACGGGAACTTCCCGCCGAACGCGACGCCCTGCGGGGTGCCCGTGAGGATCAGGTCCCCTGGTTCGAGGGTGATGTACTGCGAGATGTGATGCACGATCTCGGCGACCGAGAAGATCATGTCGTTCGTGTTCGAGTCCTGCCGCGGCTCGCCGTTCACGAAGCTGCGCAGGCGCAGGTTCTGCACCTCGACCTCATCGGGCGTGACCAGCCACGGGCCGGTCGGGTTGAACCCGAAGGAGGCCTTGCCCTTCGACCACTGCCCGCCGGAGACCTCCATCTGGAACGCCCGCTCCGAGACGTCGTTGCAGACCACGTAGCCTGCGATGTGCGCGGCGGAATCGGCGGGGGAGTCGAGGTAGGCGGCGCGGGATCCGATGACGATGCCGAGCTCGACCTCCCAGTCGGTCTTCTCGCTGCCGCGCGGGATCGTCACGGCGTCGTCCGGGCCGACGACCGTGTTCGGCGTCTTCAGGAAAAGGATCGGGACCGTGGGCGGCTCCGCACCGGACTCACGGGCGTGCGCCGCGTAGTTCTGCCCCACGCAGATCACGGCGCTCGGGCGCGCGATCGGCGATCCGATGCGGCGCGCGTCCGCGTCGGCCAGCTCCGGCAGGGCGCCGGCGTCGAGGGCGGCACGCGTGCGCCCCACGGGGTCTGCGGCGAGGAAGTCGCCGTTCACATCGGAGGTCACGGACCGAAGATCGTAGGTACGGTCTTCGGCGATGACGACCGGGATCTCGGATCCGGGGTCGCCCAGACGCGCGAACTTCATGATTCTCCTGCCTTCTCACGGGGATGGGCGGATCCGCCGCCGGAACGACGTGCGCGGATGCATCCCGCGTTGACAGTATAGACATCCGATGTTTACACTCCAACTGTCGAGGGATGGACGGCCGTCTGTGCCGCAGCTCCCGACATCAGCCCCAGAACAGGAGAACCGTGAGCCGCATCGTCGCGCTGGAGACCAGCGACATCCGATTCCCCACCTCGCTCAGCCTCGACGGCTCCGACGCGATGAACCCCGACCCCGACTACTCCGCGGCGTACGTGATCGTGCGCACCGACGCGGCGGACGGCATCGAGGGACACGCGTTCGTGTTCACGATCGGTCGCGGCAACGACGTGCAGGTCGCGGGCATCGACGCGCTCGCCGGGCACCTCGTCGGCCGTGAGCTGGAGCCGCTGCTCGACGACATGGGCGGCACGTTCCGGGAGATCATCGGCGATTCGCAGCTGCGCTGGCTCGGTCCGGAGAAGGGCGTCATGCACATGGCGATCGGCGCCGTGATCAACGCCCTGTGGGACATCAAGGCCAAGCGCGCCGGGCTTCCGCTCTGGCAGCTGCTCTCCAGGATGACGCCCGAGGAGATCGTCGACCTCGTCGATTTCCGCTACCTCACCAACGCCCTCACCCGCGAGGAGGCGCTGGCGATCCTGCGCGACGCCGAGGCGGGTCGCGCCGAGCGCGAGCAGCAGCTGCTCGCGACCGGCTACCCGGGCTACACCACGAGCCCCGGGTGGCTGGGCTACTCGGACGAGAAGCTCGAGCGCCTCGCCCGGGAGGCGATGGCCGACGGCTTCACGCAGATCAAGCTCAAGGTCGGCGCCGATCTCGACGACGACATCCGCCGGTTCCGCAAGGCCCGCGAGGTGTGCGGTCCCGACTTCCCGATCGCGATCGACGCGAACCAGCGCTGGGAGGTGTCCGAGGCGATCGCCTGGGTGAACGCGCTCGCCGAGTTCCACCCCGCCTGGATCGAGGAGCCGACCAGCCCCGACGACGTGCTCGGGCATGCCGAGATCGCCCGCGGCGTCGCGCCGATCCGCGTCGCGACCGGTGAGCACGCGCAGAACCGGATGATCTTCAAGCAGCTGTTGCAGGCCGAGGCGATCCAGGTCATGCAGATCGACGCGGTGCGCGTGGCGGGCGTGAACGAGAACATCGCGAACCTTCTGCTCGCCGCGAAGTTCGGCGTCCCGGTGTGCCCGCACGCCGGCGGCGTGGGCCTCTGCGAGGCCGTGCAGCACCTGTCCATGTTCGACTTCGTCGCCGTCTCCGGCAGCCGCGAAGGGCGCATGATCGAGTACGTGGATCATCTGCACGAGCACTTCGTGGTGCCGACCGACATCCGCGGCGGCTCCTACACGGCGCCGACCGCACCCGGCAACGGCATGGAGATGAAGGCGGCCAGCCGCACCGAATTCACCTGGACCGGCGAGCACCGCGAGGCGGGCGCGCATGTCTGAGTCCGTCGACACCGCCGCCCGGCCCGCGATCCCGGCCCTGGGCTACGGCGCCGCGAACGTCGGCAACCTGTTCCGCGCGCTCACCGACGACGACGCCTGGGCCGTGCTGGACGCCGCCTGGGAGAGCGGGATCCGCCTGTACGACACCGCGCCGCACTACGGGCTCGGGCTCTCGGAGCGCCGGCTCGGGGCGTTCCTGCGGACCAAGCCGCGGGATGAGTACGTGCTCTCCACCAAGGCGGGGCGGCTCCTGCGTCCGAACCCCGACCACGTCGCGGGCGGGCTCGACACAGCGAACGACTTCTTCGTCCCGGACGACCTGCAGCGGGTGTGGGACTTCTCGGAGGCGGGGATCCATGCCAGCCTGGACGAGTCGCGCGAGCGCCTCGGCATCGAGCGCATCGACATCCTGTACCTGCACGACCCGGAGCGGCACGACCTGGATCTGGCGCTCGCCGAGGCATTCCCCGCGCTCGAGTCGCTGCGCGCGGAAGGGCAGGTGGGGCGGATCGGCATCGGATCCATGACTGCAGAAGCCCTTACCACCGCGGTGCGCTCGGCCGACCTCGACACGATCATGGTCGCGGGGCGCTACACCCTGCTCGAGCAGCCGGCGGCCGCCGACGTCATCCCGGCGTGCGCCGAGCGCGGCACCGGCATCGTCGCCGCGTCGGTGTTCAACTCCGGCCTGCTCGCGCAGAGCGAGCCGCGCCGCGATGGCCGCTACGAATACGGAGCGCTGCCGGAGGAGCTCTGGCAGCGCCTGACCCGGATCGCCGACGTCTGCCGTGCGCACGATGTGCCGCTGCCGGCGGCCGCGATACAGTACCCGCTGCAGTCCCCGGTCGTGACCTCGGTCGTGGTCGGCGGGAGCCGTCCGGAGCAGCTCCGTCAGAACGCGGAGTTCGCCGCGCTCGACATTCCGGCGGATCTCTGGCGCGAGCTCGCGGCGGAGGCGCTCATCCCGGCCTGACTCCGGGCCCCGGCTTCCTCCGCTCCCGTCGCAGAAGATGTCGAAAAGGAGCCGGGAAGGCGGCGGATATCGCGACGGGAACGAGATCGACAGGGCACGCACGACAGGCACGCACGACAGGGCAAGGACGAAGGGAACGACATGCTCGAAGGAATCGATCCGCTGCTGACGGGTGAGCTGCTGCTGCACCTCGACCGGATGGGGCACTCGGACGCGGTCGTCGTGGCGGATGCGCACTTCCCGGCGTGGGCGCTCGGTGCGCGCGTCGTCGATCTGCCCGGCACGACGACACCCGCGGTGGTCGCGGCCATCTGCTCGGTGCTGCCCCTCGACGACGCCCCCGGCATGGACCTCATGGAGTCGGCCGACGCGACCGTGCTGGATGTGCAGCGGGAACTCATGGCCGCCGCCGGCACCGACGAGGAGACCACGCGCTTCGTGGAGCGCTTCGCGTACTACGACGTCGCGAAAGGCGCCTACCTGATGGTGCGCACGGGGGAGACCCGTAAGTACGGCAACGCGCTGCTGCGCAAGGGCGTCGTCGGACACCCGTCCGCCTGAGCGGGCACCCACCCGAGGATCGAGAAGAGGCAGAGATGCGACAGCAGTGGTTCGACGAGGCCCGATTCGGGATGTTCGTGCACTTCGGCCTGTACAGCGGGGCCGCCCGGCACGAGTGGGTGCAGAACTACGAGCGCCTCACGGCCGAGGAGTACCGGGCCTACTTCGACCACTTCGACCCCGACCTCTTCGACGCGGCCGCGCTCGCGCGCCGTGTGAAGGCGACGGGGATGGGCTACGTCGTGCTCACCACGAAGCACCACGACGGGTTCTGCCTCTGGGATTCTGCCCTCACCGACTACACCTCCGTCACGGCGTGCGGACGGGATCTCGTCCGCGAGTACGTCGACGCCCTGCGCGCCGAGGGATTGCGCGTCGGTCTCTACCACTCGCTCATCGACTGGCATCATCCGGACTTCACGGTCGACGCGAACCACCCGCGCCGCGACGACGCGATCGAGCACGAGCGCAACCGCGAACGGGACATGGATCGGTACCGCGCGTATCTGCACGGACAGGTGCGCGAACTGCTCACGCAGTACGGCGACATCGACTACCTGTTCTTCGACTTCACCTACCCCGAGGCGAAGGACGGCTGGGCCGGCAAGGGGCCGGCCGACTGGGATGCGGAGGCGCTCCTGGCCCTCTGCCGCGAGCTGCAGCCGCAGATGCTCGTGAACGACCGACTCGGGATCCCGGCCGACTTCGTGACACCGGAGCAGTACCAGCCGACCGCGCCGATCGTCGTGGACGGCGTGCCGCAGGTCTGGGAGGCGTGCCAGACGATCAACGGATCCTGGGGCTACCACCGCGACAACCACGACCAGAAGTCGGCCGTGCTGCTCGGGCAGATGCTCGCCGACTCCGTGTCGATGGACGGCAACATGCTGCTCAACATCGGACCGGACGGACGGGGGAGCATCGCTCCCCGCGACGAAGCAGTGCTCGCCGATCTGGGCGAGTGGATGCGACTGCACCGCGATGCGATCGTCGGCGCAGGACACGCCTCCTTCGCCGCTCCCCGCGAGGGCGTCTACACCCGGCGCGGCGACCGTCTCTACCTGCACCTGTTCTCCTGGCCGCTCGGCTACGTGCACCTCGAGGGGCTCGCGGACCGGGTCACCTATGCGCGGCTGCTGAACGACGGATCCTGGCTGAAGACCTCGGTGACGGATCCGGCCCAGGAGGCGATGCTGATGACGCCGGCGGGGGAGTCCGAGGGCACGCTCACGGTGCACCTGCCTGTGCGGCGCCCCGACGTGCTGATCCCGGTCATCGAGCTGACGCTCGCTCCCGGCGCCTGACCCACCGCTTCCGGCGTCGCGTCAGGCGACGGGGTCGACCAGCTCCATCGCCAGGCGCGCGGCGCCGTACAGCGCCGCATCCGGACCGGTCCGCGCGGACTCGATCCGCAGCGTCTGCGTGGCGAGCGGATGGCACGCCTCGTACACGCGACTGCGCACCGCGGCGAGGAAGGGCTCGCTCGCGCTCATGCTTCCCGTGAGGAACACGGCGTGCGGGTTGAAGAAGTTGACGACGCCGGACAGCACCTGACCGAGGTGCGTGCCGGCCGTGCGCACCAGCGTGGTCGCGATCGGATCGCCATTGCGCGCGAGCTCCAGCACATCGGCGGCGACCGCGACGGGAACGCCGCGCTCGCGCATCTGGCGGACGAGTCCCGCGCCGCTCGCGATGGTCTCCAGGCAGCCGTGGTTGCCGCAGGAGCACGGGATGTCCGCGGCCTCCGCGACGCGCGTGTGCGTGATGTCCCCGGCCGCGGCGGTGGCTCCGCGGTGCACGGAGCCCGCCACGATGATGCCGCTGCCGATCGCGGTCCCCGCCTTGACCGTGATGCTGTGCTGGTCGCGCGTGAGACTGCGGTGGTGCTCGCCGAGGGCCATGAGGTTCGCGTCGTTGTCGACGACGGCCGGGACGCCGAAGCGGGCGGTCAGGGCCTCGCCGACGCGGAATCCGGGCCAGCCGGGCATGCGAGAGGGCTGATCCACGCTGCCGGTCTCGAAGTTGACGGGTCCGGGGAGCGCGATGCCCACAGCTCGGATGTCTGCGCCTTCGGCGAGCTCGCGCAGACCTGCTTCGACGAGCGTGAGCGTCGCCTCCGGGCCGTCCGCGATCGTGATCGGAATCGTCGCCGTCCGGTCGAGGTGCCCGCCGAGGTCCAGCAGCCCGAGACGCGCGTGCTCGCCGCCGAGTTCCGCGGCGAGCACGCGATGCTGCGTGCCGCCGAGCGACAGCCGCCGGGCGCGCCGCCCGCCGGAAGACTGCGCCTGGCCGTTCTCCCGCAGGATTCCGGCGTCCACCAGCTCCTGCACACGCAAGGACACGGTGGAGGGCGCGATGCCGAGCAGGCGGGCGAGATCCGAGCGGGACAGCGCCTCGCCGCGCGTCACCAGCTCGACGATCTGCCGGGCGTGGTCACCGGACGCCGAGGGTTCGCGGCGGTCGGGGGACCGGTCAGCCGAATGCGCCATGTCACTTCCTTCGAGATCGAATGAAGATCACTCTAGTGGTCATGTCGCGACGCGTCCCGATTCATCACGGAATTCTCACGATCCGGGCCAGACATCCGATGTTCGGCTGGAGTTTCACGCAGGCCTCTGGCAGGATGAAGGCATAACCCCGAATTACTTCGTTTGAACTCAAACGAAGCCAGGATCTGTTCGTGCCTGAGGAGGCATTTCAATGAAGAAGACTCACCTCGTCCCCGTGGCGGCGTTCACGGTGGGCGCCGCGCTCGTGCTGACCGGCTGCGGCGGTTCGAGCAGCAGCGCCGGCGCCGACGACAAGACCGTCGTGGTGGACATGTGGGCGGGATCCGCCGACGACACCAAGGCGCTCCAGGCGCAGATCGACGTCGCCAAGAAGCAGAACCCCGACCTGAAGATCGAGCTGCGCACCGCGCCGTGGAACGACTTCTTCACCAAGCTGACCACGAACATGGCCTCGGGCAACATGGCGTGCGTCACGGGCATGAACAGCGGAATGCTGTCCGGCTACACCTCCGGCTTCCAGAAGCTCACCGCGGACGACCTGAAGACCGCGGGCCTCAAGGAGGGCGACTTCGCCTCGGGCACCACCGAGATCCTGAAGAACAAGGGCGACCTGTACGGTCTTCCCTTCGACACCGCCACGATGCTCGTCTACTACAACGCCGACCAGCTCAAGGCCGCCGGCGCCGCCGACCCGAAGCCGGGCTGGACCTTCGACGACTTCGAGAAGACCGCCAAGGCGGCCACCCGCGACGGCAAGCAGGGCTTCGCCGTCGGCATGGGCGACTTCCAGTGGCAGGCGCTGCCGATCGCGAAGGCGGGCGTCCAGCCGGCCACGCAGGACGGCAAGCTGCAGCTCACGGACAAGAAGTTCCAGGACGCCGCGACCTGGTACGCCGGTCTCGTCACCGACCAGAAGGTCGCCCTCCCCGTCGCCAGCGCCTCCGACGGCGGCTGGGGCGAGGACCAGTACTCCAACGGCAACGCCGCGATGGCGGTCGACGGAACCTGGAACGCCGTCAGCTACCTGAAGAACGAGGCCGGCTTCACCGCCGGCATGGCGCCGCTGCCCGGTGAGGGCAAGGACTCGCTGAGCCTCATCCTCGGTTCGGGCTACGGCATCTCCAAGACCTGCAAGAACAAGGACGCCGCGCTCAAAGTGCTCGGATCCCTGCTCAGCAAGGACTCCCAGGACTACATCGCCTCCTCCGGCCGCAGCTACCCGGCGCGCACCGAGAGCCAGCCGCTGTACTTCGAGTCGATCGACCCCAAGTACCGTGCGCAGGTCGAGGAGGTCTTCAAGGCCGCTTTCGCGAACGTGCAGGGTCAGTACGTCACCGACAACTGGTCGAAGGTCGGCACCTACGTCCAGCCGCAGCTGGTGAGCGTCTACAACGGCCAGACCCCCATGGCCGACGTGCTCAAGAGCGCCCAGCAGCAGTTCGGCAAGTGATCCTCTCCCGGTCCGGCGGATCCGTCCGCCGGACCGGGACACCATTCTGGAAGAAGGAGGAACGGTGACCATCGCCGCATCCCGCCGCCGCGCGTCGCAGAGCCGACGCGGTGCTCCGCCCCGACGCGGATCCCTCATGCGTGCGGAGGGCCGTCAGGCGCTCGGCTTCGCGAGCCCCGCCCTGATCGGCCTCGCCGTGTTCACCGTCGTGCCGGTCGTGCTCTCCATCGTGATGAGCTTCTACAACTGGCCCACGTTCGGCGACAAGTCGTTCAACGGCATCGACAACTACATCAAGCTGTTCACGTCGAGCCCGGACTTCTGGCCGGCGATGCGCAACACCGCCGTCTTCACGATCGTCTACGTGCCGCTCAGCATCGTCTGCTCCCTGATCCTGGCGATGTCCCTCGGGCCGCGGATCCGCGGCCGCGGTGCGCTGCGCGTGCTGTTCTTCATCCCCGTCGTCACGCCGATGGTCGCGAGCGTCCTGGTCTGGAAGATGATGCTGCAGCCGCAGGGCCTCTTCAACGGCATCGCGCAGGGCTGGTTCGGCATCAAGCTGCCGAACTTCCTCGCCGACCCGTTCTGGGCCATGGCGATGGTCATCATCATGAGCGTCTGGCAGGGACTGGGCTACAACATGCTCATCTTCTCCGCCGCCCTCGAGCAGCTCCCGGAGTCGGTCATCGAGGCGGCGCGGATCGACGGGGCCTCCGGCTTCCGGATGCAGTGGAGCGTCGTCGTCCCGATGATCTCGCCGTCGATCTTCTTCGCGACGATCATGACCATGATCACGTCGTTGCAGGTGTTCGCGCAGCCTCAGCTGCTCACCGGAGGCGGGCCGGGCAACGCGACACAGCCTCTGGTCCAGTTCATCTACAACCAGGGCTTCAAGTTCCAGGACCTCGGCATCGCCGCCGCCGGCGCATGGATCCTGTTCGCGCTCATCATCATCATCACCGCGCTGCAGTTCGGGGCGCAGAAGAAGTGGGTGCACTATGAGCACTGATCTGCAGCAGGCGGCCCTCGTCGAGTCCGCCGATGTCGAGGTCGCGGCCGAGGATCGCGGCAAGCGCTCGAAGGCGCCGCTGTCCGCGGCCGAGCGGACCCGCCTCATCATCGCCCACGTCTTCGTCTACCTCGCGGCGCTCGTGTTCGTCTCGCCGCTGATCTACTCGTTCTTCTCGGCCCTCAAGCCCAACAACGAGATGTTCTCGATGCCGCCGAAGCTGGTCGGCTCCGAGGTGCGCTGGTCGAACTTCGCCGACGTGTTCGCGTACGGCCCGTTCCTCACGTACATCGGCAACTCGTTCTTCGTGGCGATCGCTGGAACGCTGGTCGTGCTGATCGTCTCGACGACCGCGGGCTACGCCTTCGGCCGGCTGCGCTGGCGCGGCAGGGACGCGGTGTTCGTGCTGTTCCTCGCGACCCTGATGGTGCCCGCCGAGGTGCTGGTCATCCCGATGTTCCAGGTCATGCAGTGGCTGAACTGGGTGGACACCTACCAGGCGCTGATCTTCCCGTTCGCGTTCACCGCGTTCGGCACGTTCCTCATGCGCCAGTTCTTCCGCGGGATCCCGTACGAGCTCGAGGAGGCGGCCCGCGTTGACGGCGCAGGCCCCCTGCGCTCCTTCCTGCAGATCATCCTGCCGCTCGCGAAGTCCGCGGTGGCGGTGCTCTCCGTCTTCACCTTCCTGTCGTTCTGGAACAGCTACCTGTGGCCGCTGATCGTGACGGTCGACTACAACGCGCACGGCACCCTCCCGGTGGGTCTTGCGACCTTCTCCGGCCTCACCGGCACGCGCTGGGATCTCCAGATGGCGGCGGCGATCATCTCGATGGTGCCGACGACGGTCCTCGTGATCGTGCTGCAGAAGCACCTGGTCAAGGGCATCGCGATGGCGGGGCTCGGCGGACGATGACTCACGACGCAGGATCCGGTGCCGTGCAGCACCGGGAGACGAGTGCGCCCGTGATCGCGGGCATCGACATCGGCGGGACGAAGATCTCCGCCGTGCTGACCGACGAGACCGGCGCGGTCCTGGCGAAGGGCGTCGTGCCGGCGCCCGCCGCGGAGGGCGGCCCCGCGATGGCGGACGCCGCCGCCGACCTCGTCCTCCGGCTGTGCGGCGCGCTGGACGCGTCCCTGGCCGGCGCGGGCGTCGGCGCCGCCGGCGTGATCGACCAGGAGCGCGGTGTCGTCGTCGCCGCCTCGGCCACGTTCACCGATTGGAGCGGGTTCCCGCTCGCCGGCGAGCTCGAGGTCCGCCTCGACGCGCCGGTGTGGGTCGAGAACGACGTGAACGCCTTCCTGCTCGGCGAGCTGCGCTGGGGCGCGGCCCGCGGGGAGAGCGACGTGCTCGGCATCATGCTCGGCACCGGCGTCGGGGGCGCGATCGCCCTCGACGGCGCGGTGCACCACGGCGTGCACGGCGCGGCGGGGGAGATCGGCCACACGCCCGGCTTCAGCGACCTGGTGTGCACCTGCGGGCAGACCGGGCATCTGGAGACGCTCGCCTCCGGCACCTCGATCGCGCGCCGCTACCGCGCCGCCACCGGATCCGACGCCTCCGCCCCGGAGATCGCGGATCGCGCCAGGGCGGGGGAGACCGCGGCGCTGGCCGTCTTCACGGACGCCGCGCGTGCGACGGCTCTCGCCGCCTCGGTCGCGTCCTCCCTGCTGGATCTCGGCATGGTCGTGATCGGCGGAGGAGTACGCGAGGCATGGGACCTGCTCGAGCCCGGCATCCTCGATACGCTGCGCACCGATGCCCCGGTCTCGGGGTTCGCGCTCCGCATCGTGCCCGCCGAGATCTCGGCCGACGCCGTCGCCCGAGGAGCTGCGGCGCTCGCGGCCGCGCGACTCGCCGATTCCGTTCCCGCCACCGTCTGAACCGCCCGCACTGCCTGAGAAGGAACGAAAGCCGTCATGACAGCGCCCACCCCGAACATCCGCCCCGAGGCCGACACGGTCTGGATGGGGCCGCTCCCGGCCGTCGAGGATCGGGGGCTCGCCCGCCCCCGGATCGGCATCGCCGGGATCTCGATCGAGTCCAGCACGTTCTCGCCGCACATCTCCGGCGACGAGGCCTTCACGATCCGCGAGGGCGCCGACCTCCTCGGCTACTACCCGTTCCTCGACGAGGGCCGCGAACTGCGCGAGGCGGCGGAGTGGGTCCCGATCCATCACGGCCGCTCGCTGCCGGGCGGAGCAGTGGCGCCGGCCACCTTTCTCCGGATGAAGGAGGCGATCGTGCGCGGCATCCGCGCCGAGATCGCCGCCGGCGGTCCGTTCGACGGGTTCTTCTTCGACATCCACGGCGCCATGAGCGTCGTCGGAATGCAGGATGCGGAGGGCGACCTCGCGGCCGCCGTCCGCGCCGAACTCGGCGAGGATGTGCTCGTGTCGACCTCGATGGACCTGCACGGCAACGTGTCGGAGGTGCTGCGCGACGCGCTGGATCTGCTCACCTGCTACAGGATGGCGCCGCACGAGGACTGGATGAACACCAAGGAGCGCGCGGTGTGGAACCTGCTCGCGCGCCTGCGCGGTCCGCACGGATCCGATCCGCTGCGCCGTCGTCCCTACAAGGCGTGGGTGCCCGTGCCCGTGCTGCTGCCGGGGGAGAAGACGAGCACCCGGCTGGAGCCGGCACGCGGCATCTACGCGCAGGTGCCGGATGTCGAGGAGCTCGACGGCGTCGTGGACGCGGCGATCTGGGTCGGCTACGCCTGGGCCGACGAGCCGCGCAACATGGCGATCGTGATGGTGATCGGCGACGACCGCGCGGTCATCGCGCGGGAGGCCGAGCGCCTGGCCCGGCAGTACTGGGACGCGCGTGCCGACTTCGTGTTCGTGGGTCCGACCGCGACCCTCGGCGAGGCGCTCGATCGGGCGCTCGCTCCGGAAGCCGCCCGCCCGTACGTCCTCTCCGACTCCGGCGACAACCCCACGGCGGGCGGGGCGGGAGATGTCTCCTGGACGCTCGGCGAGCTGCTCGCGCGGCCCGAGCTCGCGGAGCCTGGACGCGTCGTCGTGCACGCCTCCGTGTTCGACGCCGCGGCGGTGGCGCAGACGGTGGCCGCCGGCGTCGGCGCGACCGTGACCCTCGAGGTCGGCGGACGGGTGGATCCCGGACCCCGCGGCCCTGTGCCGCTCTCGGGCGAGGTGTTCTCGATCACCAAGGGCGACTCCGACGCCGGCACCCAGGTCGTGATCCGCTCCGGCAGCGTGCACGCGATCGTCACCGAGCGCCGCAAGCCCTTCCACCACCTCGACGACTTCCGCATGCTGGGACTGGATCCCGAGACCGCCGACATCGTGATCGTCAAGATCGGCTACCTCGAGCCCGAGCTCTACGACCTCGCCGCCGACTGGACGCTCGCGCTCACCCCGGGTGGCGTGGACCAGGATCTGCTGCGTCTGGGCCACCACCGGCTCGCGCCCGGCGTCTTCCCGTTCGACACCGACGGCGTCCCCGCGCTCACCGCGCATGTGAGCCGTCGCGGAGAGGAGCTGCCCGCATGATGAACTTCGAGACGCGCACCGGACCCGACTTCGGATCCGCCGCACCCGCATACCCCGCCGCTGGCGTGCCGGACTGGTACCGCGACGCCAAGCTCGGCTTCTTCGTGCACTGGGGCCTTTACTCGGTACCCGCCTGGGCCGTGCAGCACGGCGAGGGCGTGAACATCCCGACCGAGGACGCGTACGCCTGGCACCAGTACGCGGAGTGGTACGGCAACACCGTGCGGATCGCCGGCAGCCCGACGTGGCAGCGGCACCAGGAGCTCTACGGACCCGGCACCTCGTACGAGGACCTCGCCGACCTCTGGGACGCGTCGTCCTTCGACGCCGACGCCTTCGTGGGCGAGCTCGTGGATGCCGGAGCCCGCTACGTGATCCCGACGACCAAGCACCACGAGGGCTTCTGCCTGTGGGGCACCGGCACGACCGGCTTCAACGCGGTGGCCCGCGGGCCCCGGCGCGACCTCGTCGCGGAGCTCCACGACGCCACGCGGCGTGCCGGGGCGCGGTTCGGCGTGTACTTCTCCGGAGCGCTGGACTGGCACGCGAGCGACTTCCCGGCGATCGAGTCGGACACCGATCTGTTCCGCTACCGCCGCAACGACGAGCATTTCTCGCGCTTTGCCGCGGCACAGCTCGACGAACTCGTCGAGCGGTTCTCGCCCGACGTGCTCTGGAACGACATCGAGTGGCCCGACGGCGGCAAGGGCGATGACGACTTCGCGGTCGCCGCACTGCTGCGCCGCTACTTCGACCGCGTGCCGAACGGCGTCGTGAACGACCGCTGGGGCGTGCCGTACCACGGCTTCCTCACGCGGGAGTACACGCACATCCCCGGGATCCTGGATGCCCCGTGGGAGTCCACGCGCGGCCTCGGCTACTCGTTCGGATACAACGAGGCGGAGGACGAGCGCCAGACGTTGTCCGGGCCGGATCTGATCCGGATGCTCGTCGACGTGGTCTCCAAGAACGGGAACCTGCTCATCAATGTGGGCCCGGACGCGGCGGGACGGATCCCCGAGCTGCAGCGCCGGACGATGCGCGATCTCGGCGCCTGGATGCGCCGGAACGGCGACGCGATCCACGGGACGCGTCCCTGGGTGCGTTTCGGCGAGGAGATCGGGGCGCCGCGCCGCTACACGCAGTCGGCCGCCGGGGTGCACGTGCACGCCCTCGATCCGAGCACGGGTGAGTTCGGTCTTCCCGCCGAACTGGCCGACGGTGTGGCGCGCTGGACGGACGGCTCCGCGGTGGAGTCGGAGGCGTCGGGAGACGGCACCCGGATCGTGCGCATCCCCGCGGGGCTGCGCGCCGAGCCCGTCGCCACCCTCACGGTCGCGCCGTGACGCGCATCGCGCTCGAGATCGCCGTCGACGGGCCCTCCGGTGCACGGACCGCGTTCGAGGGCGGGGCGGATCGCGTCGAGCTCTGCCAGGCGCTGGCGGCGACCGGGGGCCTCACGCCCTCGGGAGCGACGGTCGACGCCGTGCTCGCCGTGGCCGGTGATCCGGAGCGCGTCGCCGTGCTCGTCCGGCCCCGCGTCGGCGGGTTCGTGTACAGCGCCGAGGAGATCGACCTCGTCGCCGCCGATGTCTCCGACGTCGTCCGCCGTGGCGCGGGAGCGGTCGTGGTCGGCGCGCTGACCGCGGACGGTGCGGTGGACCTCCGCGCTCTCGAGCGCTGGAGGGACGCGGCGGGAGCCGCGGAGCTCGTGTTCCACCGGGCGATCGACACGGTGCCAGAGCCCGCGGCCCTCGTCGGCGATCTCCTCGAGTCCGGGGTGAGCCGTGTGCTGACGAGCGGAGGCGCCGTGCGCAGCATCGACGGCGTCGACGCCCTGCGTGCTCTGGTCGCGGCATCGGCGGGACGGCTCGAGATCATGGCCGGCGGCGGGGTGCGGGTCGAGGACATCCCCGCGCTGACCACGTGCGGCGTCGATGCGATCCACCTCTCCGCACGGCACCCCTCGGGGGATTCCGCGCCCAGCGGGCCCGGCGGCGGGAGCACCGGCTACGACGTGACCGATGGCGACATCGTGCGCCGCGCGGACGCCGCGGTGCGACGCCGGAGCTGACCCGAGTATCGGCCCCGAACGAGACGAGCGCGACGCCCTGAGGAGGACGTCGCGCTCGTCTGCTCGCCGCTGCTCAGCGGAGCGGGGTCACGGGGTGCTGGTCGGCGCCGGCTCGGTGCCGGAGGACGGGGCGTCCGGGATCGGAGCGGGCGCGTTGGCGCCGTCGGCCCACACCGGGGCGGGCAGCGTCGTGTCGGTCTTGCCGTCGCGGATGGCGCGCAGAGCGTCGGCGATGGCGGGGGAGTTCTCCGGAACCGCCAGCCCGCACTTGCGGAGCTCGGACGCGAACTCGAGCGTCAGGCGGGTCTTCCCGGCCTCGACGGCCTGGGCGGTCGTGCCGGTGCGCTTGTCGCTTCCGGTCTGGATCGCCGAGACCTGCTCGCACACGTGGTAGACGGTTCCGCCGTCGACCCAGACCACCTTGTCCTGCCCGAGCAGCTGGATGACCGTCGACTGATCGGCGGTGTACTGCTCGACGGAGGAGGGCTTGAAGTCGATGCCGAGCACGACGGCGAGCGCCGCCAGCACGATGCCGATGATGCCTGCCGTGGTCTTCTGGCCCTTGCTCATGTCCTTGTTCAGGAACACCATGATGATGAGCGGCACGAACGCGATGATCGCGATGATCGCGCCCAGCTGGTTCTGCACGAAGAAGCGCACGGTGTCGGAGCGGCGGGCCGGATCCAGGCGGTTCGCCTTCTTCCACAGGAAGGATCCCGTGATCGAAAGTGCGGCGATCACGACGAAGAGCGCGATGAGCGTGATGAACGCCCACTGCGGGAACGTCGCGGTCGCGCCCTGCTGCTCCAGCAGGCCGGTGTCGGGGTTGCGGACGAGTTTGCCGTCCTCGCCGACGTACTGGCGCTGACGCAGCAACCAGAAGATGCCTACGGCCTCCGCGGCGATCGCGACCGCCCAGAGCACGGCCGCGACCCAGCGGAACCGGGTCGCGGTGGCCTTGGCCTCGGGGGTGGGAGTCCAGCCGGCGGGAGGATCCGCGGGGCCGTCGGCGCCGGCCGCGGCCTTCGACGCGGTCGATGCGGGCTTGCTGGCCGCCGCTCGGGCGGGTTTGTGGCTGCTGTTCTCGGGCACGGTGGTCCTTTCCGCCTGGTGCTGGACCCGAGCCTAGCGGCGAGGGCCCGCGGATCCGGGGATATCGGTCGCTACGCTGGACACATGACGACCGATCCGGACGACGCGCTGCGCTGGGAGGGCGACGAGCCCGATGCGCCGGACGCTTCCGCGAAGAACGAGCCTCCCGCGGCGCCGGATGCCCGGACATCCGCGGATCCCGCTCCCGAGGTGGCACGGGCTGCGCAGGGCACGGCCGAGACCCCCGCCGCAGAGCGCGTCGCGACGGCCGGGACGACGCCCTCGGCAGAGGTCGAGGCGGACGCCGACGACGAGCCCGCCGGGATCGGCAACGCCGCGCTCGTCTTCTACGGCATCATCGGCGGCGTGTACCTGCTCTTCGCCGTGGGCTGGATCGTGGGCGGCTTCCGGCTGCGTCCGCGCGCATCCCTCCTGCTCGGCGACTGGATCTACTTCCCCTGGATGTGGCTCGCCGCCCTCGCCCCGATCCTGTGGTTCGTCGCCGCGTGGGTGCTGACCCGCGGCAGCGCGACCTGGATCCGGATCGTGGCGCTGATCGCCGGCGCCGCGCTGCTGGTGCCGTGGCCCTTCGTGATGTTCGGGACGGTGGGAGCATGAGCGCCGAGTCGATGACGACCGCACCGCAGGCGGATCCGCGGCGTCCCCGCTGGATCTTCTACACGCTGCTGGGCGTGTTCGGCCTGCTCTACGCCTACGCGATCTGGAACGCGATCGGGTACATGATCCCGCTCGTCGGCCTCGCCGTCGGGGCGACGACCTGGGTGGCGCTGATCCTCGCGATCATCCTCCCTGCCGTCATCTACGTCGTCGCGATCGCCGTGACCAGGCGGCGCGGGCTCGGCACGGTGGCGCTCGTGCTGCTCGCAGGCCTGGGTCTGGTAGCCGTGTTCTGGCTCGACGTGGTCGGCTACACGCTCTCCGGCGCGCACTGACCGCGACTGTCTCTGGCCGTCACACGGTCCTGGCGGCTCTGTCGTCTCGGGTAGAGTGTGGGCACTATCGCGCCCCGACGGTGCGGCGCATCGGCCCCCTCCCTCCTGTCCCGAAGGATCTCTGTGCCTGAGAACGCCGTGAACACGTCCGCCCGCAAGCCCGTCGTCCTGCTCGCCGAGACGCTGTCTCCGGCCACGGTGGACGCACTCGGCCCCGATTTCGACGTCCGCTCGGTGGACGGCACCGACCGGGAGGCGCTGTTCGCCGCTCTCGCCGACGCCGACGCCGTGCTGATCCGCTCGGCGACCAGGATCGACGCCGAGGCGCTCTCGCACGCGCCCGTGCTGAAGGTCGTCGCCCGCGCCGGTGTGGGCCTGGACAACGTCGACATCAAGGCCTCGACGGCCGCGGGCGTCATGGTCGTGAACGCGCCCACGTCCAACATCGTCTCCGCCGCCGAGCTCACGGTCGGCCACATCCTCAGCCTCGCCCGCCGCATCCCCGCCGCGCACGCGTCGCTGTCGGCAGGGGCGTGGAAGCGCAGCTCCTACACCGGCGCCGAGCTCTTCGAGAAGACCGTCGGCATCGTCGGCCTCGGCCGGATCGGCGCGCTCGTCGCAGCGCGTCTGGCGGCATTCGACATGCGCGTCGTCGCCTACGACCCCTATGTCACGAGCGCCCGCGCCCAGCAGCTCGGCGTGCAGCTTCTGAGCCTCGAGGATCTCGTCGCGGAGAGCGACTTCCTCACGATCCACATGCCGAAGACGCCGGAGACCACCGGCATGATCGGCGCGGAGCAGTTCCGCGCGATGAAGAAGACCGCGTACGTCGTCAACGTGGCCCGCGGCGGCCTCATCGACGAGGAGGCGCTCCTCGTCGCCCTGCAGAACGGCGAGATCGCGGGTGCCGGCCTCGACGTCTTCACGTCCGAGCCGCCCGTCGAGGGCAGCGCCGCTCACGCGCTCACCGCGCAGCCGAACGTCGTGGTGACCCCGCACCTCGGTGCGTCGACGGACGAGGCGCAGGAGAAGGCCGGCGTCTCGGTCGCGCGCTCCGTGCGTCTCGCGCTCGGCGGCGACCTGGTCCCGGACGCCGTCAACGTCGCCGGCGGGGTCATCGACCCGTACGTGCGCCCCGGCATCCCCCTCACCGAGAAGCTCGGCCAGATCCTCTCCGGCCTCGCGCACTCGCCGCTCACGAGCCTCGACGTCGAGGTGCACGGCGAGCTCAACGGCTACGACGTCGGCGTGCTGCGCCTGGCCGCCCTGAAGGGCGTGTTCACCCCGATCGTGAGCGAGACCGTGTCGTACGTGAACGCGCCGCTGCTCGCCGAGCAGCGCGGCGTCGCGGTGCGCCTCGTGCAGGATGACGTCAGCGAGGAGTACCGCAACGTGGTCACGCTGCGCGGCGCGCTCGCCGACGGCAGCCAGGTCTCCGTGTCCGGCACCCTGACCGGCCCCAAGCAGATCGAGAAGCTCGTCGCGATCAACGGCCACGCGGTCGAACTGCCGATCGAGAAGCACCACGTCGTCATGCTGTACACCGACCGCCCCGGCATCGTCGCGGTCTACGGTCAGCGCTTCGGCGACGCCGGCATCAACATCGCAGGCATGCAGATCGCCCGTGAGACCGCCGGCGGCCAGGCCCTGTCGGTGCTCACGCTCGACTCGCCGATCCCCGAGACGCTCCTCGACGAGGTGCGCGAGGCGATCGACGCCGACCTGTTCCGTCAGATCGAGCTCGTCGAGGCCTGACCATCGCCCCGGCCCCACGGGGGCGTTGAGCGAAGCGGGACGAAACGCGGTGCCCTTACGAGGGTGCCGCGTTTCGTCTCGGTCGCCTGCGGCGTCCTCGCTCAACGACCCCGGAGGTGGCGTCCTCGCTCAACGACCGCGGGCGGGGGAGAGGTCAGGGCGCGACGGACCGGAGCACCAGGGCGACCAGCGCGTCGAGGTCGGCCCCGGCGGGCACGACGGCACCGGCGCCGTCTGAAGGGCCGTGCGAATCCAGGGCGTTGTTGAAGAACAGCCCGTCACTGAGCAGCATCACGAGGTCGAGCGCCGCCTGGTCGCGCACGTGCGGGCGGATCGCCTCGGCCGACTCCTCGCGCATGCGGTGCATGGCCTCGGTCGCGGCCCTGCTGCCGCTCTGCGCCAGGCAGGACGCGGCGACGATCGCGCGGTCGAGGGCGTCGTCCATCATGACCGAGGTGCGCAGGTAGTACTCGACGGGTCCCTCGGGTGCGGAGCGGATCCGCTCGACGTCCTCGGTCGCGAGCGCGACGAGCCGCGCGATCATCGCCGCCGCGAGGTCGTCCTTCGAGGCGAAGTGATAGAGCAGGCCGCCCTTGGAGACTCCGGCGTCCCGCGCGACGGCGTCGAGGGTCGCGGTGCGCTCGCCGCCGGAGATGAGCAGCGCCTCATAGGCGTCGAGAACGCGCTCACGGGCATGCGGAGGTCTGGCCATATCTGTTACTATACCATCCGGACGGTTAAGTAAACCGTCCCTTTCCCGATGGATCCGAGAGGTGCAACATGTCCGCAACAGCGTCGATCTCCCTGCCGGGGACCGAAGACGGCCCCCGCGTCGGTGCGCGCGGCTGGGCGGCGCTGGTCGTGCTCATGCTGCCTGTGCTGCTCGTCTCCGTCGACAACACCGTGCTGTCCTTCGCCCTGCCGGAGATCTCCACGGCACTGAGTCCCAGCGGCGTCGAGCAGCTGTGGATCATCGACGTCTACCCGCTCGTGCTCGCGGGCCTCCTCGTCACGATGGGCACGCTCGGCGACCGTTTCGGCCGGCGGAGGATGCTGCTGATCGGCGCCACCGGCTTCGCGCTCGTCTCCGCGCTCGCGGCGTTCGCCCCGACCGCGGCACTGCTGATCGCGGCCCGCGCACTCCTCGGATTCTTCGGCGCCATGCTCATGCCGTCGACGCTCTCGCTGCTGCGCTCGGTGTTCCAGAACCGCGAGCAGCGACGGCTGGCGATCGCGGTCTGGGCGGCGGGGTTCTCCGCCGGGTCCGCCCTCGGACCGATCGTCGGTGGCCTGCTGCTCGAGCACTTCGCCTGGGGTGCCGTGTTCCTCGTCGCCGTGCCGGTGCTCATCCCGCTGCTGATCCTCGCGCCGATCCTGGTGCCGGAGAGCCGCGACCCGAACCCCGGCCGGATCGATCCGATCAGCATCCTCCTGTCGATGGGCACCATGGTGCCCGTGGTCTACGCGATCAAGGAGTTCGCGGTGCACGGCATCACGCCACTCGTCGTGATCCTGTTCGTGCTCGGGGTGGGTCTGGGCGTGCTGTTCGTACGCCGGCAGCTGCGCGCGGAGATCCCGATGCTCGACATGGCGCTCTTCCGCCGCGGGATGTTCAGCGGCGCGATCCTGGTGAACCTGCTGAGCGTCGTCGCCCTCGTGGGCTTCCTGTACTACGTCTCGCAGCACCTGCAGCTCGTGCTCGGGCTCAAGCCGGTCGACGCCGGCCTCGCGCTCATCCCCGGGATGGCCGTGATGATCGTCTCGGGCCTTGTCGTCGTGCCGATCGCGCGTCGGGTGCGCCCCGAGATCCTCGTGCCCTCGGCGCTGGTGTTCTCGCTCGCCGGGTACCTCGTCGTGGCGTTCACCACGCACGCCCACGGCGTCGCGCCGCTGATCGTCGCGTTCGTGCTGCTCGGCATCGGGATCGGCGCCGCCGAGACGGTCTCGAACGAGCTGATCCTCGCCGCCGCTCCGCCGGAGAAGGCCGGCGCGGCCAGCGCCGTGTCCGAGACGGCCTACGAGCTCGGCGCGGTGCTCGGCACCACGATCCTGGGCGGCATCATCACGGCGTTCTACCGGACCTCGCTGGTCGTCCCGGAGGGCGTCCCGGAGGCACTGGCCGACCGTGCGAAGGAGACGCTCGCCGGAGCGTTCTCCGCAGCGGAGCAGCTCCCCGCGGCCGTCGGACAGGCGCTGCAGCAGGCGGCCTCCGACGCGTTCGGCACCGGGGTCATGGTGACCTCGCTCATCGGCGGCGTCCTCGTGGTCGCCGCGGGCGCGATCGCGGCGCTGACCCTGGGCCGTCGCCTCCGCTGACGCCCACCACAACCGAGTCGTCCCTCTCAGCGCACCCCCTGGGCTCCGCTGAGAGGGACGACTCGGTTGTGACATGCGCGCAGGGAGGGGCGCCAGCGCCCGATACCCTGGGATCCTCCACCCGCATCGAATCGCAAGGAGCGCCCGTGTCGGAATCGTCGTCCCGTGTCGTGAAGCTGGCTGTCATCCCGGGTGACGGCATCGGTCCCGAGGTCGTCACCGAGGCGGAGAAGGTGCTCGACGCCGTCACCGCGTCGAGCCCCGTGACGTTCGAGAAGACCCGGTTCTCGCTCGGCGCCGCACGATTCCTGGAGACGGGCGAGACCCTGACCGACGAGGACCTCGACGCGATCCGCGCCCACGACGCGATCCTGCTGGGCGCCGTCGGCGGTCAGCCGGGGGATCCGCGCCTCAAGGACGCGAACATCGAGCGCGGCCTGTTGCTCAAGCTCCGCTTCGAGCTCGATCACTACGTGAACCTGCGCCCGTCCCGGCTCTACCCGGGCGCAGCCGGCCCTCTGGCCGACCCGGGGGAGATCGACTTCGTCGTCGTCCGCGAGGGCACCGAGGGGCCGTACGTCGGCAACGGCGGAGCGATCCGCAAGGGCACGCCGCACGAAGTCGCGAACGAGACCAGCGTGAACACCGCGTTCGGCGTCGAGCGCGTGGTGCGCTACGCGTTCGACCTGGCCGAGAAGCGCCGCAAGAAGCTCACCCTCGTGCACAAGACCAACGTGCTCGTGCACGCCGGTGCGATCTGGAAGCGCGTCGTCGACGAGGTGGCGCGGGAGCACCCCGACGTGGCCGTAGACTACCTGCACGTCGATGCGGCCACGATCTTCCTGGTCACCCACCCTTCGCGCTTCGACGTGATCGTCACCGACAACCTCTTCGGGGACATCCTCACGGATCTGGCCGGCGCCGTCACCGGTGGCATCGGCCTCGCCGCCTCGGGCAACATCAACCCCGATGGCGCGTTCCCGTCGATGTTCGAGCCGGTGCACGGCTCGGCACCCGACATCGCGGGTCAGCAGAAGGCCGACCCCACCGCAGCGATCCTCTCGGTCGCCCTGCTCCTGGATCACCTGGGGCTGAGCGACGAGGCCGCCCGCGTGCACCGCGCGGTCGAGGAGGACATCGCCGCGAGGGACGGCGCCCGCACCACCGAACAGACCGGCGCGGCGATCATCGCCCGACTCCAGGCGTAATCTGAAGTCAGCGCACGACGCCGCACCCTTCGACCTGTCAGGACGCACTCATGACCATCGAACTCCCCCTTCAGGCCCCGTCACCCGCCGGACTCATCTGGCGCGTCACCCGCAATGAGGACGCGCGCTCCGAGGCCGACCGCGAGGAGATCCTCGCCGCGCCCGGCTTCGGGCAGCACTTCACCGACCACATGGTCGACCTGTGCTGGTCGGACAAGGGCGGCTGGCACCGTCCTCGCGTCTCGCCCTATGGGCCGATCGAGCTCGACCCGGCGGCCGCCGTGCTGCACTACTCGCAGGAGATCTTCGAGGGCCTCAAGGCCTACCGTCACGCCGACGGATCCGTCTGGACCTTCCGACCCGACCGCAACGCCGCCCGGCTGCAGCGCTCCGCGCGGCGCCTGGCGCTGCCCGAGCTGCCGACCGAGCTGTTCATCGAGTCGCTCAAGCAGCTCGTCGCCGTCGACTCTTCGTGGGTGCCCAGCAACCCCGAGGAGAGCCTGTACCTCCGCCCGTTCATGTTCGCCAAGGAGGCGTTCCTCGGTGTGCGCGCGGCGAAGAAGGTGGCCTACTACCTCATCGCGAGCCCGGCCGGGGCGTACTTCCCCGGCGGTGTGCAGCCGGTGAACATCTGGCTGTCCCGCGACTACGCCCGCGCCGGCCACGGCGGAACGGGCGCGGCGAAGACGGGCGGCAACTACGCCTCGAGCCTGCTTCCGCAGGAGGAGGCGTACAAGAAGGGCTGCCAGCAGGTCCTGTTCCTCGACGGGGACTACATCGAGGAGCTCGGCGGCATGAACCTCGTGCTCGTCACCCGCGACAACAAGCTGATCACCCCGGCCAGCGACTCGATCCTCGAGGGCATCACGCTCGCCTCGATCCTGCAGCTCGCGAAGGACCGCGGGCTCGAGGTCGAGCAGCGCAAGCTCTCGATCCAGGAGTGGCGCGACGGCGCCGCGTCGGGCGAGATCGTGGGCGCGTTCGCGTGCGGCACCGCCGCGGTCGTCGTGCCGATCGGATCCCTCAAGGCCGACGACTTCGAGATCGTGCACTCGGGCCCGGCGTCGACGGAGCTCGCGATGTCGCTGCGCGACGAGCTCACCGACATCCAGTACGGCCGTCGCGAGGACACGCGCGGCTGGCTCGTCCGCCTGGACGGCTGACCCCCGACGACACCCGTCGCCTCTGACGCGGAGGCGGCGCACGAATCGCGATCTCTGACAGGAGAGGACCCCTGCTATGAAGCTGGCCATGGTCGGACTCGGACGGATGGGCGCGAACATCGTGCGCCGCCTGATGCGCGGAGGGCACGAGTGCGTCGTCTACGACGTCAACCCGGATGCCGTCGCCACACTCGTGGCTGAGGGGGCGATCGGCGCGACCGACTACGCCGACCTCGCCGCGAAGCTCGAGGGCCCGAGGGTCATCTGGCTCATGATCCCGGCCGGTCTCACCGGACGGGTCGTCGACGAGCTCAGCGAGGTGCTGCAGCCCGGCGACATCATCATCGACGGCGGCAACTCGAACTACCGCGACGACGTGCGTCGCGCCAAGGCGCTGCGCGAGAAGGGCCTGAACTACGTCGATGTCGGCACCAGCGGCGGCGTCTTCGGGCTCGAGCGCGGGTACTGCCTCATGGTGGGCGGCCCGGATGAGGCGTTCGCCACGATCACGCCGATCCTGCAGACGATCGCCCCGGGCGTCGGCGACGTCGAGCGCACCCCGGGCCGCACCGGCGAGCTCGCTCCCGAAGAGCTCGGCTTCCTGCACTGCGGGCCGTCGGGCGCCGGGCACTTCGTGAAGATGGTGCACAACGGCATCGAGTACGGCGTCATGGCCGCGCTCGCCGAGGGACTGAACCTCCTCGAGAACGCCGACGCGGGAATCCGCGAGGCGGAGCACTCGGCGGAGGTGGCGCCGCTCGAGGAGCCGGAGTACTACCAGTTCGACATCGACACCCCGAAGGTCGCCGAGCTGTGGCGCCGCGGATCCGTCATCTCGTCCTGGCTGCTCGACCTGACCGCGGCCGCGCTGCAGGGGAACCCCACGCTGCAGGGACTCGCGGGGCGCGTCTCCGATTCCGGTGAGGGCCGCTGGACGGTCAAGGCCGCCGTCGACGTCGGTGTTCCGGTGCCGGTGCTGGCCGCCTCCCTGTTCGAGCGCTTCGCGTCTCGCGACGAGGATCTGTTCGCCAACCAGGTGCTCTCCGCGATGCGCCTGCAGTTCGGCGGGCACAAGGAGCTCCCGGCGGGCGACGTCCTCGAGGCCGGCGGCAACAAGGCCGACCACGCCTGACCCTTCCGGATCCCGCAACAACCCGCAGTGGGACATGGTCCGCGTTTGACGGACCGTGTCCCACTTTGGGTGCCCGCGTGTCCCGTTTTCGGCGGGTTCGGGGGCGGTTTCACCGCCGAAAGTGGGACATGCAAGCGGGGGACCCACGGATCCGCTCGCCGTTGTCGCCCGTCGAGGGGCGGTGCTGGATAGGCTGAATCCGTGAAGATCGCTCGGTTCAGCCACAACGACGGCATCAAGTACGGGATCCTCGACGAGGGCGAGCTGGTCGTGCTGGCCGGCGACCCGATGTTCGCGGGGTATGAGACGACGGGGGAGCGGGTGCCGCTCGTGGACGCCGCGCTGCTCGCCCCCGTGATCCCGCGCTCGAAGGTGGTCTGCGTCGGCAAGAACTACCACGACCACGCGGCCGAGATGGGCGGCGAAGCGCCGGCCGAGCCGCTGCTGTTCCTCAAGCCGAACACCGCGGTGATCGGCCCCGGCGACACGATCGTCCGCCCTGTCTCGCTCTCCGACCGCACCGAGCACGAGGGCGAATTGGTCGTCGTGATCGGGCGCATCGCCAAGAACGTCGCCGCGGAGAACGCGCACCAGTACGTCTTCGGATACACGGTCGGCAACGACGTGACCGCCCGCGACCTGCAGCGCAAGGACGGCCAGTGGTCGCGCGCGAAGGGCTTCGACACGTTCTGCCCGCTCGGTCCCTGGATCGAGACCGATTTCGATCTCGACGCGGCGGAGCTGACCACCCGCGTGAACGGCGAGGTGCGCCAGCACGCCCCGCTCACCGACATGATCCACTCGGTCGCCGACATCATCGCGTACGCCTCGGCCGTCTTCACCCTGCTCCCGGGCGACGTGATCATGACCGGCACCCCGGCCGGCGTCGGCGCCTTCGCCGCGGGCGACGCCGTCGAGGTCGAGATCTCTGGAATCGGGACGCTGCGCAACGCCGTGCGCGACGCCCTGCCCGCCTCGTGACCGCGGCGATTCTGACCGAACTGGATCGCAGTAGGATCCAGCGCCGTACGGTCGGCATCCTCTCGCTCGGTCAGGTCCTTGGCGGGATCGCGTTCGGCGCGACCGTCTCGCTGGGAGCGCTGCTCGCGGCGGACATCTCCGGCAGCGACGCGCTCTCGGGCCTCGCCACGGCGTCGGTGACGCTCGGCGCCGCCCTCGCGGCGATCCCGCTCGCCCGCCTCGCCGGGCTCCGCGGGCGCCGCCTCGCGCTCACTGCGGGCAACCTGCTCGCCCTGGTCGGCATCGTCGTAGTGATCGGGGCGGCCGCGATCCGGGTGTTCCCGCTGCTGCTGGTCGGCATCATCATGATCGGCATGGGTAATGCCGGGAACCTGCAGTCCCGGTTCGCGGCGACCGACCTCGCTCAGCCGCAGCATCGAGGGCGGGATCTGTCGGTCGTCGTGTGGGCGACCACGATCGGCGGGGTCGCGGGGCCGCTGCTGCTGGGCCCCGGCGAACAGCTCGGCCGGGCGATCGGAATGCCGCCGCACACCGGCTCCTACCTGTTCTCGCTCGTGGCGCAGATCGCGGCGTTCGCGCTGTATCTGATCGCGCTCCGGCCGGATCCGCTCCTCACCTCGCGCACACTACCGGAGACGGGATCCTTCGCCGCAGGCATCGAGCGCGTCGACCGCCCGGTCGCCGCCCGCTACGCGATCTTCGCGATCGCGGGCTCGCACGTGACGATGGCCTCGGTCATGGCGATGACCCCGGTGCACCTGTCGCACATGGCCATGGCCGGCGGGACGATGGCCGGCGGGGCGATGGGCGGCATGGACGGCATGTCGATGGAGCTCGACGTGACGGTGCTCGTCGGCGTGACGATCGCGATGCACGTGGCCGGGATGTACGGACTGTCGCCGGTGTTCGGCATCCTCGCCGACCGCTGGGGCCGGCTGCGCACGGTGCTGCTCGGACAGGCGCTGCTCGTCGCGTCCCTGTGCTTCGCGATGATCGTGGGGGAGACCACCTGGGGCGTGATGGTCGCGCTCATCCTGCTGGGGCTCGGCTGGAGCGCTGCGACGGTCGCGGGCGCCGCGCTGCTCACCGAGGCGTCCGCGCCCGAGCTGCGCACGCGCCGCCAGGGCCGCAGCGACTCGCTGATGAGCCTGAGCGCAGCGGGCGGCGCGGTGCTGGCCGGCGTGATCCTGCAGTCGTTCTCCTACGCGGGCCTCGCCATCGCGGCCCTCATCGTGGTCGCCGCGATCGTCGTGCTCTCGCCCCTCGGGAAGCGATGAGTCCTCGCCCGAACTCCTGGAGCGGAGTCGGCGAGGCCTACGCCGCGTCCTACGCGGAGCTCTGCGCCGGCACGGGCGCGACTCTCCGCGAGCTCCTGGGGGCGGGTGCCGGCCGCACCCTGCTCGACGTCGGCGCGGGCACGGGAGACCTTGCCGCGACGTTCGCCGCGGACGGCTGGATCGTCGACGCGCGGGAGCCGGAGGAGAGCATGAGGGCGGTCGCGCGGAAGCGTCACCCCGAGGTCCGGATCACCGAAGGAGCGCTGCCCGAGCTGCCGGACGCGGACGGGGCGTTCGACGCCGTCGTGGCCAACTTCGTCCTGAATCACGTGCCGGACCCGCGTGCCGCGGCTGCGGAGCTGCGCCGCGTCACGAGGGACGCGGCCGCGGCGACGATCTGGATCCGGTCGCCGTCGTGGCTCTGGGCGGAGGTGTGCGAGCGCGCCAGGCTGCAGGCCGCGGCGGGCGGGCGACTCCCGGAGGACAAGGACTTCGAGCGCACGGCGGGCGGCTTCGCACGGATGCTGCAGGACGCCGGTTGGCGGGCTCCCGACGTGGTCGAGGAGCAGTGGATCTGGAACGCACCGGCGACAGCCCTGTGGGCGTCGGTCGAAGGCGGCGTGGCCGGTGCGGGCGCCTACTATCTCGGGCTCGACGCACCTGATCGTGTCCGCTTCCGGAGCGCGTTCGACGCCCTGATCGTCGAACGCGCGCCGGACGGCGTACTGGCTCTCGAGCACGTCGCCGCGGTCGCGGTGATGCGCCGGACCTGAGGCGACGACGGGCGGTCACGTTCTGACCGTCTGGCAGGCGCATGCCTCGAGTCGATTCGCATCGCCTCCGGCCCCGGATCCTGCTCGGGAGACGCGCCGTGCGCAACTAGAATCGAAGGGCTATGGCTACTCCCGATCCCCGCACCACGACCGCTACCGGATCCGACGTCCGCGTCCGGTTCTGCCCTTCGCCGACCGGCCTGCCGCACGTCGGCATGGTCCGCACCGCGCTGTACAACTGGGCTTACGCCCGGCACACCGGCGGCAAGCTCGTCTTCCGCATCGAGGACACCGACGCCGCGCGCGACAGCGAGGAGAGCTTCCGCCAGCTCGTCGACGCGCTGACCTGGCTCAAGATCGACTGGGACGAGGGCGTCGAGGTCGGCGGCCCGCATGAGCCGTACCGCCAGTCGCAGCGCGGTGACATCTACCAGGGCGTGATCGCCAAGCTCGTCGAGTCCGGCGCCGTGTACGAGAGCTACTCGACGGCGGAGGAGATCGACGCCCGCAACGAGGCGAACGGCCGCGCGAAGCAGCTCGGCTACGACAACTTCGACCGCGGCCTCACCGACGAGCAGCGCGCCGCGTTCCGCGCCGAGGGCCGGCAGCCGGCGCTGCGCCTGCGCGTGCCGGACGAGGATCTCACGTACGTCGACCTCATCCGCGGCGAGGTGACGTTCCCCGGCGGATCCTTCCCCGACTTCGTGGTCGTGCGCCCGAACGGCGCCCCGCTGTACACGCTCGTGAACCCGGTCGACGACGCGCTCATGGGCATCACGCACGTGCTGCGCGGCGAGGACCTCATGCCGTCCACCGCGCGTCAGCTCGCGCTCTACGGCGCGCTCATCGACGCCGGCGTGACGACCTTCGTCCCGCGCTTCGCGCACATGCCGCTCGTGCTGGGGGAGACCGGCAACAAGAAGCTCTCCAAGCGCGACCCGCAGGCCGACCTATTCCTGCACCGCGACCGCGGCTTCATCCACGAGGGGCTGCTGAACTACCTCGCCCTGCTCGGCTGGTCGATCGGTCCCGACCGCGATGTCTTCTCGCTCGAGGAGTTCACCGCCGCGTTCGACATCGTGAACGTGAACCCGAACCCGGCGCGCTTCGATCAGAAGAAGGCCGAGTCGATCAACGGCGACCACATCCGCATGCTCGAGGCGAAGGACTTCGCCGAGCGGATCCTGCCGTACCTCGCCGCCGCCGACGTGTTCGAGGGTGAGCCGACGCACGAGCAGATCGTGCTCGCGTTCCGCGCCGCGCCGCTCGTGCAGGAGCGCGTGCAGCTGCTCGGCGAGGTGCCGGGCCTGCTCGGCTTCCTCTTCTCCGACCACGTGTCGTACGACGAGGACGCGCTCAAGGGCCTCCCGGCGAACGCCGCCGACGTGCTGAACGCGTCCGCCGCCGCGCTCGAGCCGCTCGAGTCGTTCACGACCGAGGCGATCCAGGACGCCCTCGCGGCCGCCCTCGTCGACGGTCTGGGCCTGAAGCCCCGTGTCGCCTACGGCCCGCCGCGCGTCGCCCTGACCGGCCGCCGGGTGTCCCCGCCGCTGTTCGAGTCGATGGAGCTGCTCGGCAAGGACGAGACCCTGCGCCGCCTGCGCGCGCTGGCGGAGTTCCTCGGCTGACGCTGGTTTTCCGGGTGTGCCCGCCTCGATTTTGGGGCGCACCCACTCGTTTTGGGGCGCGCTATGCCCGGATTTCCCGGCATAGCGCGCCCCAAAACGTTGGATCCCGCCCCGAAACGGGACCGTGGTGGCCACGGACCTCGTCATTCGTCGAGGCCGAGGCCGTACTCCCACGCGTCATTGGGGGCCGAGATGACCGCGGGATCGGCCGCAGAGCCCGCGCTGGGGGAGGACATGCTCAAGCCGTCCACACCGAGTGCGATGCCGTAGGCGACCACGGTGGCCAGCGCCGACAGGCCGAACCATGCGAACGTCTGCCGCGCGGCGCTCCGCGGAGGGGTGGAGGGGCTCCGACGCGGCGCGGTCCTGCCTCCGCGGCGCTCCTGGAACCGCTCGAACAGCAGATCGACCTGGGATGCGGTGAGGGCGGAGAACGCCTCGACCTCGGCGACCGTGACCACGCTGCCGTGCGCAGGCCGGGGCGCTTGCTCATAGGCGGTCACGGCCGCCACGTCCTTGCGGCGGGGGTGCCGGCGGCCCAGGGCATCACGAAGCATCGTGCGCACCGCCGTCCGCGAGATCAGCGACCCGCACGAGACGGAGCCCGCGCTCGTCGAGCTGCGCGGTGATGTGCGCGGCGTACCACTCCGGCCAGTGCTCGTCGTAGACGCCGCCGAGGTCCTGCTCCTCGTGCACACCGTGCGCCTTGGCCGCTGCACGCAGCAGCTCGAGGATGACGGGTGTCGTATCTGTCGTGTCCATGTTCCTGGTTCCTGTCCGTTCCGGGGTTGTGTTCGTCGCGCGGCGGATCAGCGTCCCGGCAGACGGTCGACCACCTGCTGGATGATCCACTCGTTGCCGTCCGGATCCTCGAAGGACACGTAGGAGGAGTAGCTGTGGTGCGCCGTGCTGGGGCCGTCGACCCGGTTGGCGGTGCCGGCCCAGTGGAAGACGCCGTCGGCGTCGTGCCAGATCTCGCTCACGGCGGCACCGCCGTCGATGAGCTCGGCGCGAGCGGTCGCGAGGTCAGGCGTGACCAGGTGCAGGCCGCGCACCGAACCGGGCACGGCATCGGTCAGCTTCTCGCCGAAGATGATCGAGGCGGCTCCGGATCCTGGAGGCGTCACCTGCACGACACGCAGGCCGCGCTCGGTGGCGAAATCGGCGTCGAGTCGGAAACCGAGGCCGGTGTAGAAGTCCTTGCTGCGGTCGACGTCGGCGACGGGGAGGACGACGATCTCGAGATTGAGTTCCACGAGTGTTGCTGCCTTTCGAGAAGTAACTTGTTTGACTGGTTATGAACTTGCCACAAGGTGAATAACCTGTCAAGCAAGTTATTCAAACTCTTCCGCCGTGCCGAATCACCTGCCAGACTGGTTACATGATTCACGCCTTCCCCTGCGGGACCCCCGCGCTCGACTTCGTCGGCACCCTGCGCGCCCGCCGCAACGATCGGCCCGCCGAGAAGCTGGACAGCGACGCCGCCCTCGAGGCCTGGTTCATCGAGGCGGGGCTGGTCGACGCGGCGCCCGATTCGCGGGGGGCGGACCTCGAGGACGCCGTCGCGCTGCGGGAGGCGATCTACGACCTCGTGAGCGCTCGCCGTCGGGGGGAGGAGCTGCCTGCTTCCGCGAGGGAGCTTGTCAACGCTCGCGCCGCCGAGATGCCGATCGGCCTGAGCCTCGACGGCGCGACGGAGGCGAGGGTTCGTGTGAACCGCGTCGGCACCGTGCGTCAGGGGCTCGCGACGCTCGCGCGCGAGACGGTCGAGATCGTCGGATCCGCCGATGGTGCGCTGCTACGGGAGTGCGCGCGTCCGGAGTGCACCCAGGTGTATCTGGATCGGTCGCGAGGCGGGCGTCGGGAATGGTGTGCGATGAAGACGTGCGGAAATCGCGTGAAGGCGTCGAAGTTCCGTGCGCGGCATCGTGCCGAGCACGAGGGGGATGGGGGTGGGGATGACTGAGCGACGCGCCCGGGCGTGACGTCGGCCCGGTCGTTTTGCGCTTCCGGTGTCGGCTCGGGTAAGCTTGACTCTCGGTGCGAGGCTCAGGTTTCGCCCTTGGGGTATGGTGTAATTGGCAACACGGCGGTTTCTGGTACCGTTGTTCTTGGTTCGAGTCCAGGTACCCCAGCCAACAGAGAAGGCCCGGAAACACTGAGGAAATCAGTGCTCCGGGCCTCTGTCGTTCCCCGCGCGAGAAGTCGAAGAGAACGCGCCCCCGGAATCTCCGGAGACGCGTTCTCAGGCAGCAGGAAGGGTGCGGGCTACTTCTGCAGATTGATGCCGGGCTCAGCGGGCTTGACGCCGTAGGCCGCGAAGAGCTTCGTGGTCGTGCCGTTCTTGTACAGCGTGCTCATCGCTCCGTGCACGGCGTCGATCAGGCCCTTCTTCGAGGTGTTCATCATGCTGCCGACGTAGAAGCCTCCGTCGAAGGGGGTGCCGACGAGCGCGCGGTTCGAGCCCTGGGTGATCGCGAACTCGGCGGCGGGGACGCTCTGGATCCCGAGGTCTGTGCGGCCGGACTCGAGCGCCAGCTCCGCGTCCTGCTGCGTCGGATACTCGGTGATCGTCAGAGGCTTCTTCCCCTCCTTCGTGCACTGATCGGAAAGGGTGCCCGCGTAGGTCACGTCGGTCGTGCCGCGGATCGTCGCCACCGAGTGACCGCACGCGTCCAATTGAGTCGAGAACTCTCCTGCGCGGTCTTTGGTCGTGATGAGCGTCGCCTGCTCCTTCATGAAGTCGATGAAGGTGCCGGCGGCCTGCCGCTCTGTCGTGTCGTAGAGGCTTCCGCCGAAGATGTCGTAGCGTCCCGCCGCGATGCCGGTGATCCCGCCCTCCCAGGCAACGGGCACGTATTTGACCTTGACACCCAGCTCCTTGGCGACGGCGTCGAGGAGATCCTTGGTGATGCCGGAAGTGGGAACGTTGTCGGCGTCCGCGACGTAGTACGGCGCATCGGGGAGGACGAGCCCTACCGTGAGCTGGCCGGGCGTGATCAGCTCGGACAGTCCGGCGCCAGCGCTGGAGGGCTGCTCATCACCGGCAGCGGCTCCGCAGCCGGCGAGGGCGAGCGCGAGCGCCGCGGTCGACGCGGCAAGGGCAAGACGGGCACGGGTATTCATTCAGGACTCCTTCGTTCTGACGGTGCATCGAGTCCTGCCAGCGTAGGAATCGGGCGGCACCGCAGACGATGGCTCGACGCCGGGAGGGATGGCACATTTCGCGGAGCGACCGCGCGGGCGCAGGCCACGCGTGCTCAGGCCGCGAGTGCGCAGACCGCGAGTGCTCAGGCCGCGAGTGCTCAGGCCGCGTGCGTGTGATTGCGGTGCAGGTCCCGGAAGCGCGAGGGCGTCATGCCGGCCTCGCGGCGGAAGAATCGGGAGAAGTAGGAGGCGTCGTCGAAGCCGAGCTCACGAGCGATCTGGGCGCAGCTGAAGTCCGAGCGGGCGAGGAGGCGCTGCGCCTCGTGCATGACCGACTCTCGCAGGATCTCGCCCGGCGGCCTTCCTGTGGCGGCGGAGACGACCTCACTGAGATGGCCGGGAGTGACCGAGAGCTCCCTGGCGCAGTCGGCCACCGTGCGAAGTACGCCGCGGCTCTGTCTCGCGAGTCGTTCGAACTGCGCCGCAAGCCCGTCGCCCGCCCCGCCCGGCGAGACGAAGCGCCCGCACAGCACCAGCAGTGCTGTCAGCAGGCTGCGGATCGCGAGTTCATAGCCGGCCGCGCGCTGCCGCTGTTCGGTCTCGAGCTGCGTGATGAGCGCCTCGACGCGCATAGCGGAGGCCGGATCGGGGTGCCATTTGCCGGAAAGGGGCACCCATTCCCCGGGACCGCCCTTGCCCAGCAGCAGCTCGGTGCGGAACAGCACGAGCGCTCCGTCCACCTCGATCTCGCCGGGCACCCAGTAATGCATCTGACCAGCGGCCACGATGAAGAGGTCACCCGGTTCCGCCGCATGCTCCTGGAGATCGATGACGTGATGGCCGGATCCTTCGCGTAGCCAGGCGAGCTCGACGAAGTCGTGTCGATGCGGCACGTACGCCGTCGGGCCCGGGCCCTGCGTGCGCAGATCGCCCAACAGGAACAGCCCGCCCGCGGCCGCCATCGTGGCATCCAGCGAGTGCATCGGCGGGCGTCCCCGCGCTGCGGTCATGGTCGGGCCCCGGCCTCTTCCGCGCGGAGCGACAACGTGCCGGTGCTGCGCAGGAAGGACGCGGTACGCACAGAAGACGGGCTCGTGAGCACCTGTGCCGCGGGCCCCTTCTCGACGATCACGCCGCCCTCCATGAACACCACCGTATCGGCAACCTCACGCGCGAACGAGATCTCATGCGTCACCACCAGCATCGTCATGCCGGCATCGGCGAGCGACCGCATCACCTGGAGCACCTCGCCGACCAACTCGGGATCCAGCGCCGATGTCGGCTCGTCGAACAGCATCAGCGAGGGGCGCATCGCGAGGGCGCGGGCGATGGCGACCCGCTGCTGCTGGCCGCCGGAGAGCTGGGCGGGGTACTTGTCGGCGTGCTGGCCGAGCCCGACCCGTTCCAGGAGGGTGCGGGCGTGCTGCTCAGCGTCCCTGCGGCCCTCGCGCAACGCCGTGATCGGGCCGATCGTCACGTTCTCGAGGGCCGTGAGATGGGGGAACAGGTTGAACTGCTGGAAGACCATGCCCATGCGGCGCCGCACGCGGCTGGTCTGCCGATCGCCGGTCTTGACGAGGTGCTCGTCCTCCACGACGTATCCGACGAGCTCGTCCTCGACGAGCACGATGCCGGCGTCGAGAGGCTCGAGGTGATTGATGCAGCGCAGCAGGGTGGATTTCCCGCCGCCGGAGGGTCCGATGATGCAGACGACCTCGCCCTGGGCCACATCGAGATCGATGGATTCGAGGATCACGTTGCCGTGGAAAGCCTTTCGCAGTCCGCGCAGGGTGAGGGTGTTGACGGTCACAGTGCCGCCTCCTTCGCGACGACCACGCGTCGTCTGGATCGATCGACGGAACGTTCGAGGAAGTGCTGGCCGATGCTGGCCAGAGTCACCAGCAGCAGGTACCACAGCGACGCCACGACCAGGAGCGGGATCACCTGGTAGTTCTGGCCGTAGATCTGCTGGGCCTGGGTCATGAGGTCACCGCCGCCGATCACTGAGACGATCGATGTCGCCTTGAGGATGTCGATGAACTGATTGCCCAGCGGGGGCAGGATCACGCGGATGGCCTGGGGGATCACGATTCGGCGCTGGGCGCCGAGAGCCGTCATGCCGAGAGCCTTCGCGGCATCCGTCTGCCCCGGCGGAATCGCGAGGAACCCTCCGCGGACGACTTCTGCCATGTAGGCCGCCGTGTGCAGGACGAGTCCGATCAGCGCGGCCAGGAATGGAGTGACGATGGTGTTCGTCTCCCCGCCGATGACGATTCCCCAGGCGGGGATGCGGATGCCGATGAACGGCAGCAGTAGGGCCAGGTTGAACCAGAACACGAGTTGCACGAGCAGGGGAGTCCCGCGGAACACCCAGACGTAGCCCGTGACGATGATGGTGAGCACCGGATTGCCGGCCTGTCGCATGACGGCGAGGAGCACGCCGAGCAGAAGCCCGATCGCGAATGTCAGCACCGTGAAGACGACGGTGAGGAGCACACCGCTCAGGATGCGCGGGTTGACGAGGAACTGGCCGACGACCGCCCAGCGCAGAGCCGGCGCCGTCACGATCGTCCCGCCGATGCCGAGGCAGATCGCGCCGAGGACGAACGCGGGAACCCACCGGCTCAGGATGCGGGGCTTGCGGCGCAGCGGCAGGCGGATGAGCCGCTCCAGGTCGGTGCGGGGGCGCTGCGCGTCATCGGACAGCACGTTCAGTGAGGTCATGCCGATCATTGTCACGCGGCCGAGGACACCGCGGGGAAGCTTCCCCGCGGACGTGCCAGAACAGGCGAAGGAAGTCCCTGGCTCGACTCTCGAAGCCTTCCCTAGCGTCGAGGCAGCGGCCTCCGCAGCCGTCCCCAGAGAGGTGCGGGGGCCGCCCCATCTGAAAGGAATCAGTCGTGACCGCGAAGTACGAGCATCTGTTCGTCCGGCATATGCAGGACTCCACCGACGACCTCGTGAACGAGGGCGCCATCGGGACGGGCGAACCCCGCCCCTCCCACATCGGCGACGCGTTCGCCTTGATGCGGGCGGCAGACGTGCCCGGATCCAAGATCCACATGACCTATTCGTGGATCAACCCGACGGACGAGCCCAGCCACTGGGTCAACGAGCATGAGCACGACTACGACGAGGTGCTCATCTGGACCGGGTCGGATCCGGAGAACCCGCACGATCTGGGTGGCGAACTGCTGATCGATCTCGACGGGGAGACGTACTCGGTGACGACCTCGGGAGCGCTGTACATCCCGGCGGGTCTGCGTCACTGCCCCCTCGACTTCAAGAGGGTGTCGAGGCCGATCCGGTTCAGCGCGCTCTCGCTGTCGGGCGACGGGCACTACCACTCGGACGAGAACGTCCCGAAGGGCTGAGTGCCCTCGGACCCTGCGACCGGAGGGAGGGGCCAGGAAGCGCACCGGCTTCCTGGCCCTGTCTCTGCCCGACAGGTTCGGTCCTGCCTGCGTTTCAGCGCAGCACGGAGCTGAGAAGCAGGCTGGTCTCGCTGTTCACGATGCCGGCGATTCCTCGAATGCGGCCGAGGAGCTGATCGAACTCCGCAAGGCTGTCCACCGACAGCTCCGCGACGAGATCCCAGCCGCCGTTCGTCGTGTGCAGCGCCGTGATCTCGGGGAAACCGCGAAGTCTGCCGAGCACTGCGCTGGTCGCGCGCCCTTCGACCGCGATCAGGGATACCGCGCGGATCCTGTCGATGGCCGCCTCATCCCGCACGCGCACGCTGAAGCCGATGATGACCCCCTCGGCGACGAGCCGATCCAATCGGGACGTGACCGTCGCGCGAGCCGCGCCCAGGCGTCGCGCGAGGGTGGCGATCGGCATCCGGCCGTCCTCTCGGAGTGCCGCGATGAGCTGCCGATCGAGCTCGGTGAGGTTGTTCATGAGCAAACTGTATCCGCCGTGATGTCAATATGACGAGAACTAGGCAGATTGTCACTTCTTTTGCATATCGCGCATGAATACTGCCGGATTCTACGGTCGAGTCATGAAACAGAGCAAGTGGAAACGGACTGAGTTCCCCGAAGTTGTGCAGATGATCCGCGGGACCGCCGACCGGCAGGTGGAGACTTCTTCGCCGACTCTGAACGTGGCGGTCGCCTGAGATGTCGCAGGCGCCCTCATCCGTCCTCCTCGTCCGCCCGTCCGCCTTCTCACCCAATGCGCAGACCGCAGCGGACAACGCCTACCAGTCCACCTCCGACGCCACCGCGGAGGAGATCGCGCGCCGCGCCTTCGACGAAGTGGGCGCGCTCGCAGACGCCCTCAAAGCGGAAGGCGTGGCTGTGCATCTCTTCGACGATCAGGGCGTGGATCGCCCTGACAGCGTGTTCCCCAACAACTGGATCTCCATGCACGCGGGCGGACACGTCGCACTCTTCCCGATGTACGCGTCGAGTCGGCGCGGAGAACGCCGTGCCGACGTCGTCGAGATGCTGAAGGCGCGCTATCGGGTGCAGGACGTCATCGACTACTCCGGGCTCGAGCCCGACGGAGTGTTCCTCGAGGGCACGGGTGCGATGGTCCTCGATCACGAGGCTCGAATCGCCTACGTCGCCCGCTCCCATCGGGCCGATCCTGTTGCGCTCGAGCGCTTCTGCACGAACTTCGGGTACGAGCCGATGGTCTTCGATGCGGTCGACGAGAGCGGGGCTCCGGTGTACCACACGAACGTGATGATGGCTGTCGCAACCGATTTCGCGCTCATCGCGTTCGACATGATCACCGACGACAGACGTCGCGCCGAGGTCTCGGCACGGCTCTCGGCGCGCCGCGAGGTGATCGGGCTCTCTTCGGCGCAGATCGCGGAGTTCGCCGGCAATGTGATCGAGCTGCAAGGAGCGGCCGGCCGGGTCCTCGTCATGTCGGCCCGCGCCCGCGCAGCGCTTCGCGCGGACCAGGTCGCGGCGATCGAGCGCAGCGTCCGGATCGTCGCTGTGCCCGTGCCCACCATCGAGCTCGCGGGCGGGTCGGTGCGCTGCATGATCGCCGGCATCCACCTGGATCCTCGCCCCCTGGTCGCGTGAGCCCCGCCGCGGCCGCCGTGCGACCACCGTTTTGTGTTCTCACCGCCGATCGATACGAAGGAGTGTCATGTCCATCACTGAAAAGGCCGCGCCGCCCGAGGAGATGAAGCGCGGACTCAAGAACCGTCATCTCCAGCTCATCGCCATTGGCGGCGCGATCGGAACCGGCCTGTTCATGGGTTCCGGGCGTCTCGTCTCCGTCTCCGGTCCGTCGATCCTCTTCGTCTACGCGATCATCGGGTTCTTCGTCTTCTTCATCATGCGCGCCCTCGGAGAGCTGCTCCTCTCGAACCTGCACTACAAGACCTTCGGCGACATCGCGAAGGACATGCTCGGCCCTTGGGCCGGATTCTTCGTCTCCTGGAACTACTGGTTCAGCTGGGTCATCGCCTGCGTCGCGGACATCACCGCGATCGTCGGCTACACCAGGTTCTTCTGGCCGGATGTCGCGTTGTGGGTCCCCGCCGGTGCCGCGGCCCTGATCCTGCTGCTGCTCAACCTCCAGCCCGTGAAGTGGTTCGGCGAGATGGAGTTCTGGTTCGCGATCATCAAGATCGTCGCGATCCTCGCTCTCATCACGACAGGCATCGTGCTGCTGATCACCGGGTTCACCCACAACGGGGTGCAGGCATCGATCACGCACGTGTGGGACCTGGGCGGCATGTTCCCGATGGGCTTCAGCGGATTCGTGCTCGGATTCCAGATGGGCGTGTTCTCCTTCATCGGCGTCGAGCTGGTGGGGACCACGGCGGCCGAGACGGAGAACCCGCGCAGGACCCTGCCCAAGGCGATCAACTCGATCGTCGTGCGGATCCTGATCTTCTACGTCGGGTCTCTCACCGTGATCATGAGCATCACGCCGTGGTCGGAGCTCAAAGCCGGCGAGAGTCCGTTCGTGCAGACATTTCTGCTCGCCGGGTTCGTGCCTGCGGCTCTGGTGATGAACCTCGTCGTGCTGACGTCGGCGGCGTCAAGCGCAAACTCGGGCGTCTACTCCGGCACGCGCATGCTGTTCGGACTCTCGAAGGACGGGCACGCACCCAAGGGGCTCGCCCTGACTGATAGCCGTGGAGTTCCCACGCGTGCAGCCTTCACCACCGCCGTGCTGCTGTTCACGGCGATTCCGCTGCTCTATGCGGGCGATGGTGTCGTCGCCGCCTTCGACTTCGTCTCGACCATGTGCGCGTCCCTCGTGATCTTCACCTGGGGGTCCATCGTCGTCAGCTACATCGTCTACCGCCGTCGCCACCCGGAGCGCCATGCCGCATCGAAGTTCCGCCTGCCGTTCGCCGCGGTCACCCCGTGGGCGATCCTCGCGTTCTTCGTGTTCATCGTGGTCGCTCTGCTGTACAGCGAGGGCACCCGGTACGCGACGCTCGCGACGCCGGTGTGGTTCCTTCTGCTCGCGGTGTTCTGGCAGGTCCGCAAGCGACAGCTGATCAGGGCCGGCCGGCCCCTCACCGGGTCGATCCCGACCGTTCGGCACCCGCTCGACGAGGAGTGAGTTCTCCTGGAGGGCGGGTACCCGTCCGCCCTCCAGGAGGAGCTCATCGACCATGCGATGCGACGAGCTGTTCCGGTGACGGCGTGGCGACGAGCGCGGACGGAAGAAAAGCCGCGACGAGGACGGCGGAGAGAAGCGCGATGCCGGCGTTGATGCCGATCGCGAGGTGCAGTCCGGGGAGGAGCGTCGAGGCTGCGACACCGGTCGCGATGGCTGACATCACCGGTGTGCCCAGGGTGATGCCGACCTGTTGGCTCATGGTGACCAGGCCCGTGGCGAGTCCTTGCTGGTCGCTGGGCGGAAGCAAGAGGCTCCGCCACCCCGAAATCGGGGAACTCGAGCTCGGCTACGAAGTCCTGCATCTGCCGGAAGGCAACGGCCAGCGCATCCTCACCCACACCGCTGAACCGGGCAGTGCTTCGGCTGCGGCGCTGCGATTGCTCAGCTCCACGATCTAGTGGCCGTCCACGCGTCGCCGAGCCGACCCCGATCACCGCCCCCGGGCACTGTCCCCGCGGAGGGTCATGACGACGCTGGTGACGGTCGCGACCGGCTTGCCGTCGCCGCGAGTGATCTCGCACTGGTAGTGGCTCACGGCTCGTCCCGTGTGGGTCGCGTACGCGGTCGCGCGCAGCCGCCCGTTCCACACGGGCCGCAGGAAAATCGCCCTGAGATCGATGCTGGTGAACGACTCGTCCGGCTCCATCGCCGTGGACTGCGCGGTGCCGATCGCGGCATCGGCCAGTTCGACGAGCATGCCGCCGTGCACGGTGCCCTGCTGGTTGCCGTGCAGGGCGACGTCCGCATCCAGCTCGACCACGGCGCGGCGCAGGTCGATCGCGGTGATCGTGAACTGCAGGAGTCTCGAGATGGCGGTCGGGTAGAGCATGTGGGTGCGATCGGTCGGGTCCAATGTTCCGTCCAGCTGCTTGCGCAGGTACTCGAGCACAGGCAGGTCGTGAGTGGCTTGCCGCACGGGCTCCTCCTCGATGGCGGTGGTGCCTGCGACGCTAGCGACCTAGGGTAGGACGATCCAGTTATTGTCCTAGATACAAGCCCCCTCTCTCGCCTCCGAGGTCCGGAAGTGCCCGCTGCCTACAAGTCGATCGTGGATCGGTTCGCGACCTCGATCCGAGACGGGCACGTGCCCGCGGGCACGCGCCTGCCCACTCATCGGGCACTCGCGCGGGAGCACCGGATCGCGCTGGCGACGGCATCCCGCGTCTACGCCGAACTCGCTGCGATGGGTCTGGTCGCCGGTGAACCAGGACGCGGAACCTTCGTCCGTGACCAGCGCGGTCACGACGGCATCGAACCGTCCCGGCATCTTCCCGTTCCGCGGATCGCCGATCTCTCGTTCAATCAGCCGCTGGCCGCCGAGCAGACCTCCGAGTTGCGCCATGCGCTGAGGGAGCTGTCCACCTCCGGCAACCTCGAAGCCGTCCTCCACCAGCAGCCGCCGGGTGGCCGGATCCGTGAACGGGCCATCGTCGCCACACATCTCCTGGACCGCGGCATCGACGTGCCGCCCGCACGGGTGCTCCTCGCCAACGGCGCTCAGCAGGCCCTCGACGCCGTCCTGACGGCGACCACCCGCCCGGGCGATGTGATCGCCGCCGATGCTCTCACGTACCCTGGCTTCGCGTTGCTGGCCGCCGCGCACTCGCTCGAGATCGCACCGGTACCGGCGGGCGCGGCCGGCCCGGACCTTCAGGCCCTCGACCGGCTCTGCGCCACGCGACCGGTACGCGCGATCTACACGATCCCCACCGTCCACAACCCTCTCGGCTGGACTCTGGACCGGCCGACCCGCGAACGGCTCGTCGCGATCGCCCGTGCCCGCGACGCATGGATCATCGAGGACGGCACCTATGCGTTCCTCGACGAAGCGCCGCCACTGCCGGTGCAGGCGCTGGCCCCCGAGCGCACCTTCTACGTCGCCAGCCTCTCCAAGAACGTCGCCACCGGCCTGCGCTTCGGATTCCTCGTCGCACCCGGCACGCACGAGGAACAGATCGTCCGCAGCCTGCGCACGTCCACCTGGGGCGTCTCCGGCCTCATCACCGCCCTGGCCACCGGATGGATCGCGGACGGGACCGTCGCCCGACTCGAGAAGAGCCGCCGCGCCGATGCGGCCGAGCGCCAGGAGATCGCTCGCGCGGCCTTCCCTCAGCTCGACTACACCGCGCACCCTTCGTCGTTCTTCGGCTGGCTGCGCCTGCCGCCGGATCTCCGGGCGGACCAAGCCGCGTCGCACCTCGCCGACGTCGGCATACTCGTCACGACCGCCGAGGCCTTCGCCACGACCGATCACGCACCGCACGCCCTCAGACTCGCCCTCGCGACGCCGGCGATCGATCAGCTCGCCGACGTTCTCGAGCGGGTCAGCAGGACCGTCGATGCGATGCCCCTATGACGAATGTCGTGTCGGGAAAGTCGGTCGCAGAGCAGAGGATCAGACTCTCTCGCCTCGCGAAGTCGGATCCGATCCTGGCAATCTTCATGGCACAAGAATCTCGGATGAATTCGCAGAATTCCCGGTGTTCTCAGGGATTCAGGACGAGCTCCGGCAACGAGTTGGCACATCGCTTGTCGGGAGATCGGCCGATTCCTACAGTTTTCCGTACCTGGGGCACCAATGCTCCGGGGAGCAGATCAGCAGGCCCCGCATCCGTTCGCAGCGAACGACTCCCGACCGCCGGGCCTCCCTGAGATACCGCCAATGGAGGCGACATGACGAATTCCGTGGCTCCTAAGAAGACTCCGGCGAAAGCCGCGATAGCCTCCTGGGTCGGCACGACGCTCGAGTACTACGACTTCGCCGTGTACGGCACGGCGGCGGCGCTGGTGCTGAACGTCCTCTTCTTCCCACCAGAGCTGCCCGAGGGGATCAAGGTGCTGCTCAGCATGGCGACGTTCGCCATCGGGTTCGTGGTCCGTCCGCTCGGCGCGCTCATCCTGGGACCTCTCGGCGATCGCTTCGGCCGAAAGTTCGTGATGATGATCACGCTGTTCGGGATCGGCGCGTGCACTTTCCTGATCGGGTGCCTGCCCACCTACGACCAGGTCGGCATCCTCGCACCGATCCTGCTGATCGTCATCCGTATCATCCAGGGGCTGTCGGTCTCGGGGGAGCAGGCGAGCGCGATCACGATGACCCTGGAGCACGCACCCGAGCGACGGAGGGCGTTTGCGACGAGCTTCGTCACCAGCGGATCCGCATCGGGCGGTCTTCTCGCGACCGCGGTGTTCATCCCGTTCGCCGCCCTTCCTCAGGAACGGCTTCTGGCGTGGGCGTGGCGCATCCCGTTCTGGCTCTCGGCCGTCGTCGTGGTGGTCGCGTACGTGATCCGCCGCACTCTGGAGGAGCCGCCGGCCTTCCTGGAGACCCAGGCCATCAAGGTGCAGCTGTCGCCGCTCAAGCAGGCCACCCGGTTCCACTGGGCGACCATCATCCGCATCGCCGCCTGCGCGATGGTCGCGGGCATCAGCTACCTGTTCGCCGCCTTCTCGGTCTCGTTCGCGACCGTCGGCTACGGGCTCGACAAGCCGACGATCCTGTGGGTGCCCGTGTGCGCGAGCTTCTTGGCGATCCTCTACACGCCGCTCGCAGGGATGCTCGCCGACCGGATCGGCCGCAAGACGGTGTTCATCATCGGCGCGGTGGGCGCGGGGCTCAGCACGGCGCCCTACCTCTGGGCGATCACGCAGGGCGACTGGCCGCTGATCTTCGTGCTCGGCATCCTCTGCAACGGTCTCTTCTACTCGACGGCGAACGCCGCGTGGCCGGCCTTCTTCGCCGAGATGTTCCCCGGCCGCGTGCGCGTCTCCGGGCTCGCGGCGGGCACGCAGATCGGCTTCGCGATCGCGGGCGCCATCGGTCCTGTCGCATCGACGGCGCTCGCCGGTGCGGACCTCAAGGGCTGGGTGGGACCGGCCGCTCTGGCGATCGGGCTGATGGTCGTGGCGACGGTCTCGGCCCTGACCGCGAAGGAGACCCGCGGCTACACGCTCGACGAGATCGACGAACTGCAGCAGAGCGAGCAGGAGAAGGAGGCCGTCACCGCCTCCATCCTGCTGCCGAAGGCGGTCTAGCCGCCTCGGTGCCGACGACCGGCCCCTGGCCCGCAGCAGCGGCCAGGGGTCAGTCGTCCGTGCGAGGACCCGTCGACGCGCGCACGGTGAGGTGTGCCGAGATGTGGTCGATGCGGTCGGAGCGATCCCGCGTCGCGAACCGGCCGATGAGCATGTCCACCGCTGCTCGGCCGGCGCTCTCGCCAGGAGACGTGACGGTGGTGAGCGGCGGATGCGAGAACGATGCGCCGAAGATGTCGTCGCAGCCGACCACGCTGAGGTCGTCCGGAATCGCGACGCCGAGCTGATGGAAGCGGTCCAGGGCGCCGATCGCCAGCACGTCGTTGAAGAAGATGCACGCTGTGGCGCGGGTGAGGACGACGGCGTCTGCGGCCGCGGCGCCGTTGGCCAGGGTCGGCTGATACCTCCCGACCGCGACGATCTCCACGTCGCTCTCGCTCGCCGCTGCGGTGATCGCTTCGAAGCGCGTCCGGTCGGTCCAGGATGCGTGGGGACCGCGCACATACGCGATGCGCGTATGACCCAGCGAGTTCAGATAGTGGACGGCCTGCCCGAGCCCGGCCGGAGTGTCGATCACGACACCCGATAGGCCGGGCGCTGCACGATTGATGACCACCGTCGGTGCGACCTGGGAGACCGCACGCAGGGCCTCGTCGTCGATCCGCGGGGACGAGACGACGATGCCGTCGACCGTCCGTGCCATCTCCCGCAGCCATTGCTCCTCCATCGGCAATGACTCCTCCGTGCTGACGAGGAGATGGAGGTAGCTCGCGGCGCGGATCTGCGCCTGCGCGCCACGGATCACATCGAGGTTGAACGGGTTCGTGAGGTTGGGCAGCACCAGGGCGATCGTCCCGCGGGCGAGGCGGTTGTCCGCTGCGGGCAGCAGCGCCGAGGTGTAGCCCATCTCCTGCGCCTTGCTGGTGATCCGCTCGTACATGACGGTGCTCACGCGGTTCGGGTTCGAAAGAGCGCGGGACACGGTGGAGGGTGCGACCCCGCAGGCCTCGGCGATCTCCGTGAGCGTGACACGACGCTGGACGCGACGACCTGGAATGACCATGGCGGACTCCTCGGGCAATGAGATTGCCAATCGGCTCGGGGACACGGGCCGGATCGACGGGGTTCACCGATGCTATCGAACGCGGTGGGCACGCGCAGATGGCACGAACGGCAAAGATGCATGCCACACCGGCCTGGAGCAGGGACTCACCCTCCGACGTCCGCGTGCTCGGCCAGCACTCGTGACACCAGACGGCGGAGCACGCGCTCGACCGCCACGGCGGCTTCGCTGAGCGGCTCGTTCGCCGAGATGCAGAAGGCGAGCCTGATGGGCATGGGCTCGGCGAAGGGAAGCCGGACCAGCGTCGGATGCTGTGCGAGGTCGGGAATCGAGGCGCCCGGGAGCACGGTGCATCCGATGTCCTTCTCGACAGCGCTCAGCAGGCTCGGAACCGACTCCAGCTCACCCGCGATGCGGGGGAAGAGGTCATGGCGCTGGAAGCCGGCATCCACGGCCAGACGGATCGAATGCTGCCGGGTCGGCACGAGCATCGGCACGTCGGTGAGCTCCGCGAAGCCGATCGGCGACGGGAGCTTCCGCTTCTGGTGGGCGAGCACGGACAGCTCGTCGACGAACAGCGGCTCGACATGCACCGCGCGCAGCGACACGGGGGAGTACATGATCCCCATGTCGATCTGCCCGGTCGCGATCCCCTCGCTGATCAGGCCGCCGAAGTTCTCGCGGATGTGCAGGACGATGTTCGGGTACTCCCGGCGGACGGTCTGCAGGAGGGGAACCGTGAGCGATTGCGCAAGGCTGTACGGCGCCAGTCCCACCGAGACCCGTCCACTCGGTCCGTCGCCGCGGGCGCGCACCTCCATGAGCGCCTCGTCCATGCCGCGGAGGAGGTGCTGGGCATGCCGGTACAGGACGCGGCCGGCCTGCGTCGGGAAGACGCCCTGCTTGGAACGGGCGAGGAGCTGGACGCCGACCGATGCCTCCAGCGAGGTGATCTGCTGGCTCAGCGCAGACTGCGTGAGATGCAGTGCGATCGCCGCCCGGGAGATGCTGCCGAGGTCGACGGCCTTGACGAAGGCCTCGAGCTTCTTGCCGTCCATGGTCCTCCGCCTCTTCGCGTCCTCGACCTTTTCCCGATGATAACCAGGGCCGATGCGGTGCGATCCGCGATCGGGAGAACCGCGATGGGGGTATCGACGATCTGCGGATCGAACCCGTTCCGAACGCCATCCGCCGAAACATAGTGTGAGCCGCATCCCCGGAACCCGCCGGGGAAAACCCCACGGTGACAGCCAAGGAAGGCGGTACCACCGATGAAGAGATCCTCCCGAACACAGGCGGTCGCGGCGGCGGCAGGAGCAGTGCTGCTCCTCGCTCTGACCGCCTGCTCCACCGGAGCAGGACCGGCCGCGACGACGACGTCGGCGGCCCCGGAAAAGGACGACGGCAAGCCGCTGGAGGTCTGGTCTCGCAGCGGTCCTGAGGCGGCGAAGACGTACAAGGCCGTCTTCGACGCCTTCACGAAGAAGACGGGCATCGAGGTGAACTATCTGGCCACGGTGGAGTTCGAGACGCAGCTCCGTGCCCGTGCCTCCGCGAAGGATCTCCCCGATGTCCTGATCTACGACCAGGCCAGCATGGCCGGCTATGCCGACGACGGCATGCTGTTGCCGGTCGATCGCGCGGCGATCAAGGGTTCCAAGGACCTCTCGAACGAGTCCTGGAACTCGGTGAAGCTCACGGACGGCGCGTACTACGGCGTGCCGTTCAGTCAGCACGCGCAGGTCACCTTCATCCGGAAGGACTGGCGGGAGAAGCTCGGATTCGAGGTTCCGAAGACTCACGACGATCTCGTGAAGCTCGCGACGGCATTCGCCACCGAGGATCCCGACGGCAACGGCGTCGACGGTGACACGTACGGTATGGCCGTCCCCGGGACGACGGACCGCGGGTTCTTCGCCTGGTGGTCCGCGCCGTACATCTGGCAGCGCGGCGGCGAGATCGTCTCCGGCAAGGACGGTGCGTACAAGGCGGAGATCGACAGCGCCAAGAGCGTCAAGGGCATCCAATGGCTGGAGCAGTTCTTCTGCACGCCGAACCTCATCCAGCCGGGCGCGCTCACGAATGCCTCTGCCACGCCGTTCTTCGCAGAGGGCAAGGCGGGGATCTATCAGACGGGCCCCTATGCCTTCGCCAACTTCGACAAGGCGCCGGGCAAGGACAAGTACGAGGTGATCATGGCCCCTGCAGGCCCCGCGGGATCCACGACGCTGCAGGAACGCACGAGCATCTACTTCGGCGCGACGACGACCAAGCCCTCGAAGCAGAAGGCGCTCGCCGAGTTCCTGATCTCGGCGGAGGGTCAGAAGCTCGCGATGACGGCACCCGGTCAGCCGGTGGTCCGGCTTCCTGTCAACACGACGGTGGACGCGGTCGAGGTCTACGGCGATGCGCGCTGGGGTGTGGTGCAGGACCAGCTGAAGAAGTCGAGGATGTTCCCTTCCGACATCGACTTCACGACCGCCCGGCAGGACGTGGCGGAGACCCTGAACGCGACGTTCTCGCAATGTCCGAAAGACGTCTCGGGCGACATGAAGGAGCTCGCGGATCGGATCGACGAAGAGCTGGCGTCCCCGTGATCACTCTCACGAAGCCCTCCCGTGCGACTCACAGCGATGCGGGTCGCACGGGAGGCGCGTCCGCACGGCGGGCGCGGATGAAGCGGGGTGTGATCGTCTGGGGCTTCCTGGTTCCGGCTCTGCTCGTCTTCGCGTACTTCAAGTTCATCCCGATGGTCACGGGGATCCAGATGAGCTTCCACGAGGTGCGTCCGTTCCTCGGCGACGTCTGGGTGGGCCTCGACAACTACGTCGCGGTGCTGAACGACCCCAAGTTCCACGCCGCGATCTGGCACACCTTCGTCCTCGGTTTCGGTACGGCTGCGGGTGCGGTCATCGGCGGCATCGTGCTCGCGCTGGTCCTCGAGGGCGCGAGCAGGTATCTCTGGTTCGTCCGGACGGCGGCGTTCCTCCCCGTGGTCACGGCCACCGCCGTGATCGCCGAGGTCTGGCGGATCATCTACTTCCCGGCGCAGGACGGCTTCCTCAACTCGGTTCTCGGCGCGTTCGGCGCCCCGCCAGTGCACTGGCTCGAGGACCCGAACACCGCGCTGCTCTCCGTCATGGCCGTCGGGATCTGGCAGGGCGCGCCGTACAACATGGTGATCGTCCTCGCCGGCCTCGCCGCGGTGGACCGCTCCCTCTACGAGGCGGCCGCCATCGACGGCGTGAACATGATCCAGAGGCTCTGGTTCATCGTTCTCCCCGCACTGAAGCCCGCTCTCAGCATCGTGCTGGTCCTCGCGGCCATCCGCAGCCTCCGCGTCTTCACCGATGTCTGGGTGCTGACGAAAGGAGGCCCGTCGGGAGCCACGGACGTCTGGATGACGCGGGTGTACTCCCTCGGTTTCGAGCGCAATGAGGTGGGCGTCGCTTCGGCGGCCTCGATCATCCTGCTCGTCGTCACGGTGATCATCACGCTCGGCACCGCGGCGCTGCTGCGACGAGGAAAGGACGCGTGATGGCCCTCACCGACGGAACGAGCACGGCGACGGAGGCGATCGTCACGGCAGGCGCCCGGCGCCCGAGACGCCGGCGCGGCGAAGCCTCCGAGCGCTTCGACACCGCGCTCGGCTGGCAGGCGGGCCGGACGGCCTCGCTCGTTCTCCGCATCGCCCTCTGCATCGTCGTCCTCTACGTGTTCGCCGGGCCGATCGTCACGATCATCGCCGGCGCGTTCGACCTGAACTCGGATCCGACGAGGCTGACTCTGATCCCGGCGAACCCCAGCATGAAGAACTTCGAGGTCGCCGCCGATCGCGGGATCTGGTCGTTCTTCTGGAACTCGATCGTGATCGCGGGAGGCGGACTCCTGCTGCAGACGCTGCTCGCGGTCACCGCCGGCTACGCGCTGGCCCGGCATCGCTTCCGCGGGCGGGCGCTGATCCTGGGCCTCTTCCTCGCGACCATGATGCTCCCCGAAGAACTGGTGGCGGTGCCTCTTGCGGTCGTGCTCGGCGACATTCCGCTGACGGGCCTGAATCTCCGGGGCACGGTCTTCGCCGTGATCCTCCCGGTCGCGGCGTCGGCATTCTCGATCCTGGTGATGACGGCGTTCATGCGCGACATCCCGGACGAGATCGAGGAGGCCGCCCGCATCGACGGGGCGGGTGATCTGCGGCTGCTCTTCCAGATCATCCTGCCGCTGTGCAAGCCGGCCCTGGGCGTCGTGACGATCTTCGGCTTCATCGGCATCTGGGACCAGTACCTGCTGCCGCTGGTCGGAGCCAACAACACCACCAATTACACGATCACCGTCGCCCTGACGAGCTTCCGCGCGGACGTGCAGGTCGGCACCGGCGTGCTCCTCGCCGCGGCGTTCCTGGCTCTGATGCCGAGCCTGATCGTCTATCTGCTCCTGCAGAACTCGCTCGTCAAAGGCATCACGACCGGTGCGGTCAAGGGCTGAGCGCGCATCACCATGAGAAGAGGAGAAACAGAATGATCCTGTCCACCGTCACCGACGAGGTGACCCCCGATCGGTCGGTGGGAGCCTTCCGCAAGATCTTCACGATGGCCACGGCGCAGGGCGTGCGGAACTTCGAGATCCGGATGGTCGAGGCCAAGCGCTTCCCGGTCGTCGAAGCGGCGGCCTGGGGGCGGCTCAAGACGATCGCCGCGGAATACGGCATCCACTACTCCGCCGTCTCGCCCGGCCTGTTCAAGGCCGACCTGCACAGCGATCTGATCGGATTCCACTCGACGGAGATCCTGTCGATGAGCCTCGATCTGGCGGAGCGGATCGGTGTCGACACCCTCATCACCTTCGGTGTCGACCGCAGTCCGCTCGACGATGAGGGCGACTTCGCCCGGGTCGTCGACCTGCTGGGCGAGGCCGCCGACGTCGCTGCCGCGCGCGGATTCCAGCTGCTGCTCGAGAACATCCCGGGGTCCTGGGCCGACACCGGGGAGAACTGTCTGCGGTTGCTGGAAGGCATCGGCAGGTCCAACTTCGGCTACGTCTGGGACACCGGGAACCTCTACGAGGCGGAACATCGGCACTTCCGCGAGAGCTATGAGCTGCTGAAGCCGCACATCCGCAACGTCCACCTCAAGGACGGCCGCATCCTCGACGACCGGATGGTGTGGCAGCGCTTCGGCACCGGCGAGACCGACATCGCCGGCCAGATCGCTGCGCTCCAGGCGGACGGCTATCAGGGGACGCTCACGGTGGAGGCGAAGTGCGAGCCCCACGAGGACGATGACTTCATCGAATCGATGACCTATCTGCGCGGCGTCATGATTGGCAAGGAAATTGCCAAGCGTGGTCGAAGCGGCCACTGAAACCTCGGCAGATCCGGGGTAGTTCGGCACGAGCTGGGCACATGTTTGCACTGCGTGATGCCACCCGTTCTAGCCTGATCCATGACAGCGGAATCACGATGAGGAGAGGAGCTGACGATGACCCGGACGATCGATCTGGTCGCAGATCTCGGCGAGGGATTCGGCCCCTGGAGCATGGGAGATGACGCCGCGCTTCTGGACATCCTCACGTCGGCGAACGTCGCCTGCGGCTTCCACGCCGGTGATCCGCGGATCATGGACCAGACGGTCCGGGCGTGCACGCAGCGTGGAGTCTGCATCGGCGCTCACCCATCCTTCCCCGATCTGCAGGGATTCGGCCGTCGAGACATGGGCCTGACGGCCGAAGAGGTCCGCACCGACGTGCTGTATCAGTTCGGAGCCCTCCAGGCGATCGCCGCCTTCCACGGCGCGAAGATCTCCCACTTGGCGCCCCATGGCCGGCTGGGCAACCTGGTCGCGGTCCGCGAGGACTACGCGGATGCCGTCGCCACCGCGGCGTGGAGGCTCGACCCGGAGCTCATCGTCCTCGCACAGGACGGCAAGCTCGCCGACGCCGCCCGTGCGGCCGGTCTGCGGGTCGGGATCGTCGGAATCGCCGACAGGGCATACGAGGACGACGGCACGCTCGTGCGGCGCACCGAGCCGGGCGCCGTGATCCATGATGCGGAGGAGATCCGGCGTCGGACCGTGCGGATGGTGGTCGACGGCGTGATCGAAAGCCGCAACGGCGTCCCGATCCCCGTCGCGTGCGACACCGTCCTCGTGCACGGCGACACGGCAGGTGCGGTCGCACTCGCGCAGCAGATCCGGGACGGCCTGGAAGCTGCCGGCGTCGTGATCGCGCCTCTCGCGGACTGGCTGGAGTGAGTACCGTGCCGAACGCATCCGTCATCATCTCGCCCAGCGGGAATTCCGCTCTTCGGGTCGCGAGCACCCTGGCCGACAAGGAGGCCGGCTGGCGACTCGTCCATCACCTGGCCCGACTCGTCGACTCCTCGCGCGTGCCGGGAGTCGAGTGCGTCATCCCGACCTACGACGCGGCGTTGATCGAGATCGACCCGATCGACGTCTCCCTCGATCGCCTGCGCGACTACCTCGAGCACGTCGTCGAGGACCTGGACGCCGACCAGCCGCTCACCCAGACCCCGCGCACGTTCGACGTCCCCGTCCTCTACGACCTCGACGGGGAGCTCGACCTTCAGGACGTCGCCGACGCGCAGGGTCTGAGCGCGGCGGAGATCGTCCGCCTGCACAGCGAGCCGACCTACGTCGTGCGCTGCCTCGGCGCGCCGGGCGGTTCCCCGATGCTCGATGGCCCTCCGTTCCCGCACCCGGTGCCGCGTCTGGCGAAGCCCCGCCCGCACGTCCCTCAGGGAGTGGTCTCGGTCGCCGGACGGCAGGCCACGATCACGCCTGCGGCTGCGCCCGGCGGTTGGCGACTGGTCGGCAGGACGCCTCTGACCGTGCTCGATCTGCAGGCCGAGCCGTTCGTGCCGTACGAGCCAGGAGATCTCATCCGCTTCCGTCCGATCGGTCGGGACGAGTACGAGGCGCTGCGCGGAACCCGGATGGTGGCACGATGAGCGCCGGCACGCTGACCTTCACCGAAGCGGGCGCCACCCAGGTGACGGACCTCGGACGCCGCCGCGGACCGCGCTACGGCGTGCCGGTGAACGGCGCCCTCGACCAGCGTTCGGCCCGCATCGCGAACATTCTCGTCGGCAACCCCGACGAGGCCCCGCTGCTGGAGATCACGGCTCTCGACATCGAGTTCGTCGCCGGAGCCGACATCCTCCTGGCGGTCGCCGGAGCGGATGGTCACCTCACCGTGGATGGCGTGGGGCGGCCCTCGAACCAGCCGGTCTCCGTGCGTGCGGGGGAGACCGTCGCCCTGCGTCACCTCCAGGGCGGGCTGCGCGCGTACCTCGCCGTCCGCGGCTCGTTCGACGTGCCGCAGCTCCTCGGCAGCTGCGCGCCCGATTCCGTGCTGGGCTTCGGAGGGCACCTCGCCGGTGGCGCCTCGATTACGGTGCGACGCTCGACGGACGCGATCTTCAACGATCACTTCGCCGCCGAGCTGTACAGCCTCGACGTTCCGCGACCGTCGACGGGCTTCGTCGTCGATGTCACGGACGGCCCCGATCTCGACGACTTCGCCAACACGGCCGACCGCCTGTTCGCACAGCCATACCTCGTCACCCCGACCAGCAATCACATCGGGTTGCGGATGGTCGGCCCGTTGCCAGAGCGCCGGACGCACGGCGAGGTGCTGTCCCGAGGCGTGCCCGTAGGCGCCGTGGAGGTCCCGCCGGGGGAGGAGCTCCTCGTCCTGCATCGCGGGCGCGGTGTCACAGCGGGATATCCCGTGCTCGCAGTCGTGACCTCGGGTTCGCTCGACACTCTCGCCCAGGTGCGTCCGGGCGAGCGCGTCCGTTTCCGCAAGGTCTCATCCTCGGACGCCGCGGCGCGTGCGCGCGCCGACCGCGTCGAGCTCGAGGCTCTTCGTCTTCGCGTCCGGTCCGTGTTCTCGGCCCTGGACGCTCTCTCCACCTCAATCACCGGAAGGACCTTTTCATGACTTTCTCCGACTACCGTGTCGCCGTCGTCACTGGCGCGACCAGTGGCGTCGGCCGCGGCGCGATCGACCTCTTCCTCGCGAAGGGCCTCACCGTCCACGCGATCGCCCGTGACGAGTCACGACTCGCGGCGCTGGCGGAGAAGGGCGTGATCGCGCATGCCGTCGACGTGCGCGATACGGTCGCCCTCACTCGCGAGCTGGAGGGCATCGAAGCCGACATCGTGCTCAACAGCGCGGGTGTGAGTCGCCCGGGCAACCTCCTGAGTTCGTCGGCCGAGGACCTCGACGACCTCATCGAGGTGAACCTGACGGCGGTGATGCAGATCCTTCGCCTTGTCTATCCCGGCATGGTGGAGCGCGATCGCGGCCACGTCCTCAACATCTCCTCGATCGCCGGGCACTACAACTTCTTCGGACACACGGCCTATCACGCGACGAAGGCCGCGATCCATCAGCTCTCCCGTCAGCTGCGTAACGATGCCCTCGGCAAACGGGTCCGCGTGACGGAGCTCAGCCCGGGACGCATCGAGACGGAGATCTTCTCGCGCAACCTCGGGGGCACGCCGGAGACCGATGCCGCCGCCTGGGCCGAGTTCTACGAGGGCTTCGAGTCGCTCACGGTCGACGACCTCGTGTCGGCGATCGAGTTCGCGGTGGACGCACCGGCTCACGTCAACATCGGGCTCATCGAGCTCATGCCGACATTCCAGGTTCCGGGCGGTCTCACCTTCGACCGCCGCCCGCAGGACGCGCTCACGCAGGACGCAGAGTAAGGACGACGCCATGGTTCACGTCACCACGAAGATCGAGCGGGCGAGTGCGTCCGACATCGCCCGTCTCGGCGAGTTCACCTCGGCGACGATCCACGAGGCTCAGGGACGTCGCGGGGCTCTCGACTCCCGCATCAAGCCCATCGATCGCGACACGTCGTTCGTCGGCTCCGCGTTCACCGTGGTCTGCGCGCCGCGGGACAACCTGATGCTGCAGGTCGCGATCCACTACGCGCAGCCGGGCGACGTGCTCATCGTGGCCGCCGGTGGCTTCCCGGAGGCAGGGATGTTCGGCGACGTGCTGGGCAATGCCTGCAAGGCGAAGGGCATCGCGGCTCTCGTCACCGACTCCGGAGTCCGGGACACCCAGGAGCTGCGTGCGCTCGGCCTTCCCGTGTTCTCCGGGAGCGTGTCGATCAAGGGCACGGTCAAGGAGACCCTCGGTGCGCTCAACCAGCCTGTGGTCTTCGCGGGCGAATCCATCCGCCCCGGAGACGTCGTCAAGGGCGATGCGGACGGCGTGGTGGTCGTCCGGCGCGAGGAGGTGCGTGAGGCGGCGGAGCTGTCCGCAGCACGTGACGCCCACGAGGCCACGCTGATCGAGCAGTACTGGGCCGGGCGCACGACCATCGATCTCTGCAACCTGACCGAGGTGCTGAAGGCCA